>WHTW01000092.1 GCA_009377525.1 Rhodospirillales bacterium | reverse complement strand
CGTACTTCCGGCACAAGCTCCTCCGGCACGTACACTGAAAAACGCCGTCCCTTCAGGCGACCGTACAAGACGTAGCTCGGATGCTGTTCGCCGGACCGACAGGCCGGACAGTTCTCGCGGATGCAGGGACTGCGCCGCAAGCTCAACGAGCCCAGCATCGCCGGCCACGTATCTGCCGTCCGGCCGACCAACCAGCGCACAACTTCAGATGGACTTTCCGTCTTGCTCATCCTGTATGTATGACATAGAACACACATACGACGCAAGCGAAAACACTGGGGAAAAGCACCGGAAAACCCAGATTCCACGCGACTCTACACCTTTCGAGACAGAAACTAGCTAGTTCTGTCACACGGTGACCGACTGACTGAGAAGCCGCCCGGCGGTGCATGCACTGCCGTCGGCGGTGCTCGGGGGTTTCCGCCCTTTCCGCCCTTTCCGCCGGTAGCTGCGTTGTGGCCGTCCGAGATCGTACCCCCTACTGGTTGGGCCTCCTGGCGAATTAAGATAGTTACGCAAGTTTCGATATTGGGATCGCCCGCGTCAGAGAGAGTCGGAGCGGCGAGCCCATCCCGACCGGATGCAGGCGGCCGGACGGCCCCGCGCGGCGTCTGGCGCAGCCTTTTGGTCTCGGATCGACGATGCATAGAGCGGGAACGCGGGGAAACAACGCAACAGGCCGTCATTATAACTCAAGTGGATATCTTGTCAAGCACTGCGGTCAGCGGCGCCCGTTTCGTTTTCGCGAGTTTTTTCGCACCGTAGAGGGCCACCAGCTCACGCAACAGCGTCATCGCTGTCCTCTCATCCAGCCCGCTGGCACCCAGCGAAATGCTCACAGGGAGCACCCTTGACTCTCCTTATGCTCATACTTAGCATTTTTATACTCAAATTGAGCATATAGGTGTCCCATGACCGCCATCGCACCAGCCAGCCAGCTCTATGAACGGGTGAAGTCGGTAATCCTGCCGGCCGAATGGTCGGAGTTCGCGCCCGATGTCGATGCCATCAATCGGCTGAAGCGCGAGAAGAATGCCGTCATCCTGGCGCACAATTACCAGACGCCGGAGATCTTCCACGGCGTGGCCGACATCGTCGGCGATAGCCTCGCTCTCGCCCGCGAGGCCATGAAGGTCGATGCCGAAGTGATCGTGCTGGCGGGCGTCCACTTCATGGCCGAGACCGCCAAGCTGCTCAATCCCGCCAAGCGCGTGCTGATCCCCGACCTGCGCGCCGGCTGCTCGCTGGCCGCCTCGGTCACGGCCGAGGACGTGCGCCTGCTGCGCCAGCGCTGGCCCGGCGTGCCGGTCGTCACCTACGTCAACACCTCGGCGGCGGTGAAGGCCGAGAGCGACATCTGCTGCACCTCGGGCAATGCCAGGAAGATCGTCGAGAGCCTCGGCGTGCCGAAGGTGATCATGCTGCCCGACGAGTACCTGGCCCAAAACATCGCCCGCGAGACCGACGTCGAGATCGTCACCTGGGCGGGCCACTGCGAGGTCCACGAGCGCTTCTCGGCCGCCGACGTGCGCCAGCTCCGCGCCGGTCATCCCGGCATCGTCGTGCTGGCCCATCCGGAGTGTCCGCCCGAGGTCGTGGCCGAGGCCGATTTCGCGGGCTCGACGGCGGCGATGGCCGATTACGTGACTCGCGAGCGGCCGGGCCGCGTCGTGCTGATGACCGAGTGCTCGATGAGCGACAACATCGCCGCCCTCAATCCCGGAATCGACTTCGTGCGGCCCTGCAACCTCTGCCCGCACATGAAGCGCATCACCCTGCCCAAGATCCGCCGGGCGCTCGAGACCATGCAGCACGAGGTGACGATCGATCCCGCCGTCGCCGAGGGCGCCCGCCGCGCCGTCGAGCGCATGCTGGCGGTCCGCTAGGGGAGGCCGCCATGCAGACCATGCGTTCCGAGCTTGCCGGCTGCCCCGTCATCATCGGCGGCGGCCTCGCCGGGCTGATGACCGCGCTCCGGCTGGCGCCGCGGCCCGTCATCCTGCTGGCCAAGGTGCCCCTCAGCGAGGGTGCGGCTTCGGCCTGGGCCCAGGGCGGCATCGCCGCCGCCGTGGGCGAGGACGACCGGCCGGCGCTCCATGCCGCCGACACGCTGGCGGCCGGGGACGGCCTCAGCGATCCTGGCGTCGCGAGCCGCATCGCCGCGGCGGCGCCCGCCGCCATCATCGAGCTGGAGCGCCGCGGCGTGGTGTTTGACCGCGATCCGGCGGGCCGCCTCGCGCTCGGCCTGGAGGCGGCGCACGCTCGCCGCCGCATCGTCCATGTCGCGGGCGACGGCACTGGGGCCGCGATCATGCGCGCCCTGGTCGCCGCAGCGCAGGCGACGCCCTCGATCACGGTGATCGAGGGTCTGGAAGCCCGCCGCCTGCTGGTCGACGACCGCGGCATCGCGGGCGTGCTGGCGGCGGGTCCGTCCGACGCCTGCCTGCTGCCGAGCCGCCGCGTCGTGCTGGCGACCGGCGGATTGGGCGGGCTCTACGCCCACACCACCAATCCGCTGGGCGCCATCGGCCAGGGGCTGGCGCTGGCGGCGCGGGCCGGCGCGGCGCTGGCCGACATGGAGTTCGTGCAGTTCCATCCCACAGCGCTGGATGTCGGGCTCGATCCCATGCCGCTGGTCAGCGAGGCCGTGCGCGGCGAGGGCGCCGTGCTGGTCGACGAGACCGGCACGCGCTTCATGGCAGGCCAGGGCCGTGGCGAGCTCGAGCCGCGCGACGTCGTCTCGCGCGCCGTGGCAGCGCACATCGCGGCCGGCCATCGCGTCTTCCTCGATGCCCGGCCGGCACTCGGCGCGGATTTCGTAAAACATTTCCCCGGCATCACGGCGCGCTGCCGGGCCGCCGGCATCGATCCGGTGCGCCAGCCGATCCCGGTGCGGCCGGCGGTGCACTACCACATGGGCGGCGTCACCGTGGACACCGAGGGTCGCACCACGATCGAGGGCCTGTGGGCCTGCGGCGAGGTGGCGGCGAGCGGCCTGCACGGCGCCAATCGCCTGGCCAGCAACTCGCTGCTCGAGGCGGTGGTCATGGCGAGCTCCGTGGCTGACAGCATCGTCGGCACCGAGCCGGCGCCGCTGCCGGCGGCGCGGCCGGTCGCTCTGCCATCTGCGCCCGATGTGAAGGCCTTGCGCGGCCCGATCAGCGAGACGCTGGGCGTCGTGCGCAACCGCGCCGGACTGGAGCGCGCGGTCGACCATCTGCAGCCGCTCGCCTTCAAGGGCGGTGGTGCGGCCGATCCGGCGCTGGTCGCCCTGATGATCGCGACCGCGGCACTCGCGCGCGAGGAAAGCCGCGGCGGGCACTGGCGCGCCGACTTCCCGCAAACTTCTCCTGCCTGGGCGCGCCGGCTGGTCCAGCGCGTCCACGATACCGGCACCAGGCTCGTCTGCCGGGCCATGCCGCTTGCCGCCGTCCCGCAACCTCTCGTCGCCGGAGCCTGAGCCATGACGCTCTCACCCTTGCCCCTCCTGATGATCGAGGCGCCGGTGCGCGCTGCCCTGCTGGAGGATCTCGGCCGTGCCGGCGACCTCACCACCGATGCCATCGTGCCGGCCGCGCTGCGCGCCGAGACGGCACTGGTGGCGCGCCAGCCCGGCATCGTCGCGGGCCTCGATGCGGCAGCGCTTGCCTTCCGGCTGGTCGATCCGGCGATCCAGGTCCGCATCGAGCGCCCCGACGGCAGCCGCGTGAAGCCCGGCGACCGCATCGCCACGATCGGCGGTCCGGCGCGCGGCATGCTGACGGCCGAGCGCGTGGCGCTGAACTTCCTGGGCCATCTCAGCGGCGTCGCTTCGGCGACGGCGACGCTGGTCGAGGCGGTGAAGGGCCACAAGGCGCGCATCTGTTGCACGCGCAAGACCATGCCCGGCCTGCGCGCCCTGCAGAAATACGCCGTGCGCGCCGGCGGCGGCGTCAACCATCGCTTTGGCTTGGACGATGCCGTGCTGATCAAGGACAACCACGTTGCCGCGGCCGGCGGCGTCGGCGCGGCGATCCGCGCCGCGCGCGCCGGCGTTGGCCACCTGGTCAAGATCGAGGTCGAGATCGACCGGCTGGACCAGCTCGACGAGGCGATGGCTGAAAGGGCGGACGCCGTGCTGCTCGACAACATGGGCCCCGAGACGCTGGCCGAGGCGGTACGCCGCATCGGCGGCCGCGCCATCGCCGAGGCCTCGGGCCGCATCACGCCCGCGACGGCGCCAGCCATCGCCGCGAGCGGCGTCGATCTCATCTCGGCGGGCTGGCTGACGCACAGCGCCCAGGTGCTCGATATCGGCCTCGACTGGCGGCATGCTTCGACCGGGGCCGAACGATCGGCCGCGTGAGGAGGCCTATCTTCTGCGCCGAGAGGAGATAGCCATGATCGCCGTGATCTTCGAAGTATGGCCGGCCGACGGCCACAAGCAGACCTATCTCGACATCGCCGCCTCGCTGCGCGCCGAGCTGCAGACGATGGATGGCTTCATCAGCATCGAGCGCTTCCAGAGCCTGACGGACGAGACCAAGCTTCTGTCGCTGTCCTTCTGGCGCGATGAGGCTGCGGTCGTGGCGTGGCGCAACGTCGAGCACCATCGCGCCGCGCAGAAGCGCGGCCGCGCGGGCGTGTTCCGTGACTATCGACTGCGCATCGCCAGCGTGGTGCGCGACTACGGCATGACGGAGCGCGCCGAGGCGCCGGCCGATTCACGCGCCACCAACGGGTAGAGCGGAATCCGAGCAGATTGAACCGCGCGCGGTTCAATCTGCTCGGATTCGCGCGCACCGGCGATATGTGTTGCAGGAGGCACAGTCCGTCCAGCTGGACGGACTGTGCTCTAGGCATTCGGCGATTGCCAGGCGCGACGTGGTTATCGGGCAATACTTGATAGATGCCAACATTCGGCCGATGCTATTGCCAACAGTGGTCTTCCGGAATGCTACACGACGCCCGCCACAATCTGCGGGTCGAGAAGTGAGGAGCCAGATCATGAGCGCTGCCGCATCGAGGACTCTCACCCAGGCCATGAAGATCGAGAAGGTCAAGGAGCACATCGGCGCCATTGTCACGGGTATCGACCTTGCGCGTCCCATCGACGGCGCGACGCGGAAGAAGCTCTACGACGCTGTCGTCGAAAACGTGGTCCTTGTGATTCGTGGGCAAGAGCATCTCACCCCGGGCCAGTTGCAGGCCGCTGCAGAGATGTTCGGCGAGCTGATGGAGGACCAGAACCGGCGCTATCTGGTCGATGGATTCCCGTTGATCAGTGTGCTCGACAACCGTCACCTGGACAGCAAGGGTCAGCCGGCAAAGGTCGGCGCCAACGCCACCTGGCATACCGACCACACCAACCAGGAATTGCCGCCCAAGTTCACCATGCTGTATGCGGTGGCCGTGCCGGACAAGGGTGGCGGGACATCGGTTTGCAACTCGCGTGCCGCCTACGAAGCCCTTCCGGACGACGTGAAACTGAAGATCGCCGGCGCGAAGACCGAGAATACGCTGATCAGCAGCGCGCGGATGAAGACAGGCAATCCGGATATCGTGAAGGCCCAGCTCGCGGCGACGAAACCGCCGACGGTGCATCCCCTGGTCCGCACCCACCCGGAGACCGGCACCAAGGCTGCGTGGTTTCACAAGGCCAAGACCGAGACGGTCACCGGCATGTCGCCCGAAGAAACCCAGGATTTTCTGCAGGATCTGACCGACAGGATCACGCAGCCACAGTTTTGCTATACGCACGAGTACAGGAAGGGCGATCTGCTGATCATCGATGACCGCGCCTCATTGCACAAAGCCGGCTTCGATTACGATCACAGCCAGCATCGCCGCCTGTATCGGATGCTGGTGCGTGGCAATCGTCCCTACTGAGAGACTGTGTGAAAAGGGTCGTTCTGGCGCAACGCGAGGACAACATGACAAAACGCCCGATGTATCTGCAGCACGTCAATGTCTACGTCCGTAACGTCGAGCGGTCGAAGAAGTGGTATCAGGATCTGCTTGGCCTCCACGTCTACGAATACCGGCCAGGCTGGGCTGCCTTTCTGACGGCTGACAAGGAGCAGTCGCACGAGGTGGCGCTTATGCAATTGGGCGAGGATGCGCCCCTGCAGTTGAAGGGGCAGGTGGGCCTGAACCACATGGCCTGGCGCCTCGAAAGTGTCGACGACCTCAAGGAGTTCTACAAGAAGGTCAAGGCCGAGGGACAGCCGATCGACCGCATCGTCGACCACGGCATCTCGCTCGGCATCTACCTGCGCGATCCCGACGGTAACGGCGTCGAAGTGTTCTACGAGATGCCGCGCGCCGAGTGGCCGGTCGACTACAACGTATTCACTCGTGAGAAAACCGGGAACGGTCGCTTCCCGGGCCCTTGGGATGCCGAGATCGGCCGCAACGGTTCGCCTGCTCGGCGGCCAGCCGCCGCGGAGTAGGAAGGTGGCATCGGACACCGCGCTTCATTGCATAAGGCCGGATTCGATTACGATCACGGCCAGCATCGCCGCCTGTATCGGATGCTGGTGCGCGGCGACCGTCCCTGCTGAGAGACGCCGGCTAATTCGCCGACAGACGGGAAACCCAGGCGGACACCGCGTCGCCGCTGCTCATGTCGTTCTGGACCAAGCCATCGATCATGAAGGTCGGTGAAACATGGATGCCGTTCTGACGGGCATATTTCGTATGTCGCTTGACCTCCTGGTCCAGCTTGGGGAGGGCGTAGGCCTCGGCAAGCTTCAGGCCCGAATACTCTCCGACGCGCGCAATGACGTCGGCGGGTGACAACGCCAGAAGAGGACCGCTGCAATGATCGGCGGGTTCGAACTTGTCGCGGTGAGCGGCGACACCCGCCAGCACCTTCTTGGCGGCGCCTTTGCCCTCGCCGAGAGTGGAGGCGGCGAGCACGCAACGCGTGATCACGCCGGAAAAAAGATGCCATGGCTGCGAGTGCAGCCAGATCTTGAGCGTGACGTTGTTGATGCCCACTGATTGCAAGGTCTCGTCGAGCTTGCCAAAGGCCTTCGCGGAGAACGGGCAGGTCGGTTCGAGGAACACTTCGAACACCCTCGACCCTTGCCCCCAGGTCAGTGGCTCCGCACGCCACGCAGAGTTCTTTTCAGCCATGTGTTCATCCTTGCTTCCATGGACGCCTTATTTTCTCACAGCGCCGTCATACCACCGTCCACGAACAGCAGGGCGCCGGTGACGTAGGAGGCATCGTCGGAGGCCAGAAACAGGATTGCGGCCGCAACTTCCTCGGCCCTGCCCGGGCGCTTCAGCATGGTGCCTCGTGCCGCCTGGGCGTTGTATTGCTCGACGGTCTCGCCAGCCGCCGCGATGCGGCGCTCGTGGAACGGCGTGAAGATCGGGCCAGGACCGACGGCGTTCACGCGAATGCCCTCCGACGAGTGGTCGGCGGCGAGCGCCCGCGTCAAGCCCGCGATTGCAGCCTTGGTCGTGTCATACTGCAAATTGCCGCCGCCTGCGACGACGGAACGGACGGAGGCGACGTTGACGATGGCGCCGCCCTTGTCGCGGCGCATCAGCGGAACGGCCCCCTTGGCACAGAAGACGTAGCTCATCAGGTTGACGCCGAGGATCTCGTTCCAGCTCGCCGCGCTCGCCTCGTCGACCTTCTCGTATTTGCGGATGCCGGCATTGTTGATGAGGATGTCGAGGCGCCCGAACTGCTGCGCCGCACCGTTGACGAAGGCAAGGCATGCGGCCTCGGTACCAACGTCAGCCTGCGTGAAGGCGACCTTGGCGCCTGTGGCCTCGAGTTCGGTTGCCACGCGGCGGCCGCGGTCGCCGTCGCGATCGCAGAACGCCACACTCGCACCCTCGGCGGCGAAACGCCTGACCGTCGCTTCGCCGATTCCCGATGCCCCACCCGTCACCGCGGCGACCTTGCCGTTGAGCCTTCCCATGTTCGCCGCCCTTCATTGTGTTACGAAGATCGCATCCTCACGTCCGACCTGCGTAGCATGCAGCGCATCATTCAACCGGTCAAAATCGCTGCGCGAAGGCTGTCAGGGGGGTGATCGCCAGCAGTCTTCCGACTAGCATGGGCGCCTGCGGGGAGAAGGAGCGCGACCATGCGCCAGGAGGGAGTCGTTTAACACGGCGTTTCTCCGCCCGGCTGACGGCCGGAGTGCCACGACAATCGGAAAGTGTAGCGTCCACACACGGGATTGGCGTCGCATGCCGATCGCGCTGGCGCAAGCCAGCAGCGGCGCCTTGCCAGCCACCTCTGCGGCCGATGCAATTGAAACGCCGATCACCGGCTGGCGGGGAAGTCGATAGACGCAGGTTGATCCCCTTCCGCGTTGCAGCGCTTTGCGGGCCAAAGTCAGGCGACCCGCAAAGTCAGAGCAGGACCAGGAAGCGACATGATAGCTTGGGAAGTAGTGCTCTTGCTGTTTGGCGGCTGAGCGGTAGCATTGCGGACGTCCAACTCTTCGGGAAGGGGCAAGAGTTTGAACTCGCACGCGAAAGTCCCGATCCCGCGTCGTCTGGAAACTGAGCGGCTGTATCTTCGTGTTGCCGCGGCTGAAGATGTACCCGCAGTGCATGCTGCCGTCATTGCGAGCTGGACCGAACTCTCACGATATTTGAGTTGGGCGCAGGGGGCACCGCCTACTCTCCAAGAGGGCATCGAGAGGGTCGACTACCTGAACGCCCGCTTCGAAGATCGCTCCGAGTTGACGTTCTTAATTTTTGAGAAGCGCGCTGGCACCTTCATTGGGAACTGCGGGCTTTTCCAGTTCGACTGGACGGTTCCGCGAGGTGAGATCGCTTACTGGTGCGCCACCAACAAGGTCGGGCACGGCTACATCACCGAAGCTGTATTGGCACTGACCGAATTCGCCTGGTCTCTCGGTCTAGTGCGAGTCGAAATCCGCTGTGATGGCAGGAACCTGCGATCGCGGGCGGTGGCAGAGCGGGCTGGCTTCGCTCTGGAGGGCATTCTCAGGAACGAGAGCCGGACCCCGCAGGGAGCTCTTCGAGATACTTGTGTCTTTGCCCAAGTACCTCTCAACGTCAAAGTGGCCTCACAAGCAGAACAGGCCGACATCGCTCCGACCACGCCTTAGTATGACGTCGTCCAGCTTGTCTCGAGCGCCGCCTCGATGCGGCGGTGCCGCGCCTTGATCACGTCGGCCGGCACGGCACTGACGAAGGCGTAGAAGGTCTTGTTGCGGATCGCATCGACCACCCGCTCGCCGACCAGTTTCGGCTCGATTCCGATCCGCGCCAGACGCTCCGCCAGGATCGCCTCGTCGGTCGGACGCTGCTGCGGGCCGCCGAGGTGATCGGGGCGGTTGCGCGCGCCCAGCGCAATGTTGGTGGCGATCGGACCCGGACACAACGCGGTCACGCCGACATTCGTGCCTTCAAGCTCGTGCTCCAGCGCCTCCGACAGCGACAGCACGGCGTACTTGCTCATCGAGTACGGCCCCTGGTCGGTGCCGCGGCGATTCTGCGTGGCGGCGACCGACGCGGTGTTGACGACGTGGCCGGCCTCGCCGTGCTTCAGGATCGCCGGCACGAAGTGGCGGATGCCGTGGATGACGCCCCAGACATTGACGCCGACGACGAACGCCCAGTCGGCCACGGACACATCCACCAGCCGCGTGCCGTGCATCGGCACGCCGGCATTGTTGCAGGCGATGTGGAGCTTGCCGAAGCGACGCTCCGCCTCGGCCAGCGCGTCGATGACCGACTGTTCCTGGGTGACGTCGATCCTGACCGGGAGAACCTGCTTGTTGGTGCCGGACAGCCGATGCGCCGCCTGCTCCACCGCATCCTTCTGGATGTCGGCCATCACCACGTTGGCGCCAGCTTCGGCAAGTGCCGTGGCGATACCGAGGCCGATGCCCGAGGCGGCGCCGGTGACGATGGCAGTCTTGCCTGAAATTTCCATGGCCCATGACCTCCAGGGGCGCCGCGGCGCGATGGTCGCTTGCTCATGCTAGAGCACCCGTGTGACCTTTCAATAGAGCGCCACGTCTGTCGCGGAGCAGGAGATACACAATGCCGACCGTCCATCCGCAGGTACAGAAAGCGCGCGATCTCATGCCCCTGATCGCCGCGGCCTCGGACGAAGGCGACGAAATCCGGGAACTCACCAGGCCCGTCGTCAAAGCCCTGGTCGACGGCGGCTTCTTTACGATGCTGAAGACGAAATCCATTGGCGGAATGGAGCTGAAACCCTCGATCTTCGCCCAAGTGACCGAGGCGCTCGCCAATGCGGATGGATCCACCGGGTGGGTGGTGTGTCAAAGCAACGGTTGCTCGACCACAAGCGCATATCTCCATCCGAATATTGCCCAGGAGATTTTTGGGAGGCCGGACGGGATCGTCGCCTGGGGACCTCCGGGTTCACCATACGAGGCCACACCAGTGGAAGGCGGGTACCGCGTCACTGGAAAATGGCGCTTCATGAGCGGCAGTCAGAACGCCACTTGGCTTGGTGCGCATCTGCGGGTGGCGGGCACCAAGGAAACGAAGACCTTCCTGTATCCCAAATCGAGCGCCACATTCCACGATATCTGGCACACATTGGGACTGCGCGGCACGGCCAGCAACGAGTATTCCGTTGACAATCTGTTCATTCCGCACGAGCGCGCCATCTATCGCGACGATCCGCGCGACCGCCGGAGCGACAGCCCACTTTATCGTTTCACCAGTAACCAGCTCTATTCGATCGGGTTCGGTGGCGTCGCGCTTGGTATTGCCCGTGGCACGATGGACGCGTTCTTGGCACTGCCGCGGGAAAAGACTCGCCGTGGCGCGGGCAAACCGATGGTGGAGAACAACGTCGTCCAGTCGCACGTGGCGCAGTCCGAGGCGAGGTGGCGGTCCGCGCGCTATTTCCTTCACGCCGCGGCGGACGAAGCGTTGGAAACGATCGAGGAGCGCGGCGAGATGGACCTGGATCAACGTACCCGCCTACGCCTCGCCTCCACCTGGGCCATTCAGTCGTCACGGGAGATCGTCAATACGCTGTTTCACGATTGCGGCTCGATGGCGGTGTTCGAGGAAAATCCGTTCGAACGCCGTCTGCGCGACATCGACACGGTCGCGCAACAGGGCCAGGGGCGCATACTGCACTACGAGACGGTCGGTCAGGTCATGCTTGGCGTGTCGCCGGAGAATATTTTCTAGGGTTGGAGCCGGGCGGGGAAACGACGCCGTGCTAGACGACTCCCTCCTGGCGTAGGCGCTTCGCCTCATCGGGCTCGACCCCGCACAGGGATTCAAGCAGTACGTCGGTGTGCTCGCCCAGCAGTGGCGGACGGCTGACCGCGACGGGTGAATCCGACAATTTGATCGGGCAGCCGACCGTCTGATAGGTACCGCGGGTCGGGTAATCCACGTCGACGATCATCTCGCGCTCCTTGAGATGCGGATCGGCCAGCACCTCGCCAGTGTCCTGGCAGGCGCCGCAGGGAACGCCCGCATCTCCCATCAGGCGCATGACTTCGTGCTTGCTGCGCCGGCGCGTCCACGCCTCGATGATCGCGTTGAGTTCCGTCCGATTGTCCCAGCGCGCTTCCGCGGTCTTGAAGCACTCATCCTCGGTCAACTCCGGCTGCCCCAGCACTTTCGCCACCGCCGGCCACATCTGCGGCTGTGCGTAGAGGAAGACGTAGTCATTCGGGCCGCCCGGCGCGCAGGCGTAGGTTGTGCCAGGCACGTTGGTCCCGAGCTGATTGCCGCTGCGCGGACTCGGACGGCCGAAGCGCTGATGGTCGCGCAGGCTCACCCGCACCAGGTTGACGACCGCGTCCTGCATGGACACCTCGACCTGCTGGCCGCGGCCGGTCGCATGGCGCTGCTGCAGCGCTGCCAAAATGCCGATCGCCATGTGCATGCCGGTGCCGGAATCCCCGATCGCTGGATAGACGTAGGTCGGCGGATTTTCGGGGAAGCCGGTGACGCTCATCGCCCCGCCCATGGCCTGGGCGACCGGCTCGAAGCTCTTGAATCCGCTGTAAGGCCCGTAGGTGCCGAAGCCCTTGATGGTGGCGTAAATGAGTCGCGGGTTGATCTTGCTCAGGGCTGCGTAGCCAAACCCGAGGCGATCGAGCGCGCCCGGCCCGAAATTCTCCACCAGCACGTCCGACTGGGCGATCACCTTCCGGAACAGATCCTTGCCGGCGTCGGTCTTGAGATTCAGCGTCAGGCTGCGCTTGTTGGCGTTCAAGATCAGGAAGAACAGGCTGTCACTATTCTTCTGGTCGCGCATGTTCACCCGCGCAATGTCGCCGCCCTTGGGCTCCTCGAGCTTGATCACGTCAGCACCGAGGAAGCCGAGAATCTGCGTGCAGGCGGGCCCCGCCTGGTTGTGCGTCATGTCGATGATGCGGACGCCTGACAAGGCCTGGTCCATGGTCGCGCTCCTTCTCCCCGCAGCCGCCCATGCTAGTCGGAAGACTGCTGGCGATCACCCCCTTGATAGCAATCCCGTGCGCTAGTGGCATTCCCCGACGTCAACCGACCGGGTTTCAGGATAGTCGGTGAGACGTCCGCTTTGGGTCAAGAAGCGCGCCGGGCAGATGCCATTGCCATGACATAAAGACGGCCTTATTTCCTGCTGATGAGAGAGCCTCTCAGCGTATCCCGTCTTACCGACATCATCGACCAGGCGCGCGGCAAGGCGCCGGCCGATCTGGTGATCAAGTCGGTCGGCATCTTCGATCTGACGTCGGGTGACGTGACGGTGGGCGACATTGCCGTGGCCGGCGACCGCATCGTCGGCACGCACGAGGCCTACCACGGCGCCACCGAGATCGACGGGCGCGGGCTGATAGCCGTGCCGGGCTTCATTGACAGCCACGTCCATTGCGAATCGAGTCTGGTGCCGCCGCTCGAGTTCGACCGTTGCGTGGTGCCGCGCGGCACGACGACGGCGATCTGCGATCCCCACGAGATCTGCAACGTGCTGGGCGTGCCCGGGCTGAGATTCTTCCTGGAGTGCGCCGCCGTCACGGTCATGGACCTGCGCGTGCAGCTCTCCTCCTGCGTGCCGTCGACGCATCTCGAGACCTCGGGCGCGCGGCTCGAGGCGGAGGACCTGCTGCCCTTCAAGCATCATCCCAAGGTGCTGGGGCTGGCCGAGTTCATGAACGTGCCGGGCGTGCTCAACAAGGATCCGGCGGTGCTCGCCAAGCTCGCGGCCTTCTCCGACGTGCAGATCGACGGCCATTCGCCGCTGCTGTCGTCGTACGATCTCAACGCCTACATCGCCGCCGGCGTGCGCAACTGCCATGAAACCACGTCGGCCGCCGAGGCGCGCGAGAAGCTCGCCAAGGGCATGCAGATCCTGGTGCGCGAGGGCACGGTGTCCAAGGACCTCGCAGCCCTTGCCGAGCTCATCACCACCGAGCGCGCGCCGTTCCTGGCGCTCTGCACCGACGATCGTAATCCGCTCGACATCGCCGAGGAGGGCCATCTCGACTACCTGATCCGCGCCGCCATCGCCCGCGGCGTGCGGCCGCTCGACGCCTATCGCGCGGCGACCTGGTCGGCGGCGCGCCATTTTGGATTGTTCGATCGCGGCCTGGTGGCGCCCGGCCAGCGCGCCGACATCGTGCTGCTGGAGGATCTTGCGACAGCCAAGGTGCATTCGGTGATCTGCCGCGGCGCGCCGGTGACGCCGGATCGCTTCAAGGCACGGCCCGGCGTGCCGCTGGTCGGCCTCGATTCGGTGAAGCTCAAGCCGGTGACGGCGGCGACCTTCCATATGCCGGCGGTCGGCGCCGGGCCGATGCCGGTGATCGGCATTCGTCCGGGACAAATCATCACCGACCGGCTGTCGCTGGAGCTGAAGAACCGCGACGGCGCCTTCGTGGCCGACGTCGAGCGCGATGTCCTGAAGGTGGCGGTGCTGGGCCGGCACAGCGACCACGGCAGCATCGGGCACGGCTTCGTCAAAGGCTTCGGCATTACGCGGGGCGCCATCGCCTCGTCGATCGGCCACGACAGCCACAATGTCTGCGTCATCGGCTGCAACGACGCCGACATGGCGGCGGCGGTGAACCGCCTGATCGTCCTGCGCGGCGGCTTTGCCGCGGCGGTCGACGGCCAGGTGACGGCCGAGCTGGCGCTGCCGATCGCCGGCCTGATGAGCGACCGACCGTTCGAGGAGGTCGAGCAAGGCCTGCGCCGCCTGCGCGCCGCCGTCGTGGCGATGGGCACGACCCTGCACGAGCCGTTCCTGCAGATGGCGTTCCTTGCGTTGCCGGTGATCCCGCACCTCAAGATCACGGACAAGGGGTTGGTCGACGTCGATAAGTTCGAGCTCGTGTCGTAACGTGCACCTGTCATCCCGAGCGTAGCGAGGGACCTTTCCTGCGGCATCAAAGGCCCCTCGCTACGCTCGGGGTGACAGCTGTGACTCATAAACCAATGATAGTCGGTACTAGGTCACGGCTTGGCCGAGGGGGGCAAAACAGACCTTCTGGGGTGGATAAAGGCGGCTGGCCTCCTTATCTCAGCCGACAGCAGAGGGGAGACAAGGCGGAATTTGGCTTCAAAGCGAAAGGACAGGTAATGGCCAAGAACACGATTTGCCTATGGTACGACGAGGACGCCGAGGCTGCTGCCCGCTTCTACGCTGAGACCTTTCCCGGCAGCGCGGTGGGTGCCGTCCATCGCGCACCCAGTGACTATCCAGCGGGCAAAAAAGGCGATGTGCTGACGGTCGAATTCACGGTCGCCGGAGTGCCCTGCCTCGGCCTCAACGGTGGTCCCGCGTTCAAGCACAACGAAGCCTTCTCGTTCCAGATCGCCACCGACGATCAGCAGGAGACCGATCGGTATTGGAATGCCATTGTCGGCAATGGCGGCCAGGAGAGCGCGTGCGGCTGGTGCAAGGACAAGTGGGGCGTCTCCTGGCAAATCACGCCGCGCGTGCTGACCGAAGCGCTGGCGGCCGGCGGCGATGAAGCAAAGCGCGCATTCGATGCGATGATGGACATGAAGAAGATCGACGTCGCCGCCATCAAAGCGGCGCGGCGCGGATGAGGGCTCGCTAGAGCGTTTTCTGTTCAAATGGAACCGCTCGCGGTTCCATTTGAACGGAAAAGCGCGCTCCGACGATGCTGATGACACAGGGCACATTCCGTTCGGCTGATTCCAGCCGAACGGAATGTGCTTTAGCGCCGACCCGTCGGCTACCTGATCATTGCCCGGAGCTTGGACGACAGCAGGTCGGCCGCCAGAACCAGCACCAGGATCACGATGACGCAGGCGGCGGTGTCCTCGTAGGCGAACAGCTTCATGGAGCTGATCAGCTCGAAGCCGATGCCGCCGGCGCCCACCATGCCGAGCACGGTGGAGACGCGGATGTTGGTCTCGAAGCGGTAGAGCACGACGCCGATCCAGGTCGGCAGGACCTGCGGCAGCACGCCGAACACGATGCGCTGCAGGGTGCCGGCGCCGGCGGCGCGCAGCGCGTCGAGCGGGCCCTCGTCGATCTCCTCGATCGCCTCGGCGAAGAACTTGCCCAGCATGCCGGCGCCGTGGATGGCGATGGCCAGCACGCCGGCGAACGGGCCGAGCCCGACGGCGGCGACGAAGATCAGCGCCAGGATGATCTCGTTGATGCCGCGCATCACGTTCAGGACCTGGCGCAGGCCGTGGAACACCCAGGCATAAGGCGAGAGGTTGCGCGCGGCGAAGAAGCAGACCGGCAGCGCCAGCACGATGCCGAGCAAGGTGCCCCAGAGGGCGATCTGCACTGTCTCGATGGCGGGCTGGATCAGCTTCTCCATGAAGGCGAAGTTGGGCGGAAGCATGCGACCGAGAAAATCGGCGATCCATGGCAAGCCGGAGATGAAGTCGCCGATGCTGAGACGGGTGCCGACCGCCGACCACCACAGCACGGCCACCGACAAGCCGATGACAGGAACCAGTATCCACCAGCCGAGCAGGCCGCGCGGTCGGGTGACGACGAACTGCAGGGACATGGTCAGGCCCTCTCTTCGACAGCGGCGGCAGCGGTCACCGCTTCGGCGGCGGCCCCCTCAGCAGCGGCTCGCCGGCGCTCTGTGAGACGCTGCGCGGCGTCGAGCACGTTGGGATCGTCGAGCCCGGGATAGATTCGGCGGATGACCTCGCCCGACACGCCGGCGGGCGGGCCGTCATAGACCACCTCGCCGGCCGACAGGCCGACGATGCGCTCGCCGAACTCCAGCGCGTAGTCGATCTGATGCAGGTTGCAGAGCACCGCGATGTTGGATTCCTTGCAGCTCTGCTTGAGGTAGGTGAGCACGACGCGTGCGGTCTTGGGGTCGAGGCTCGCCACCGGCTCGTCGGCCAGCATGAACTTGGGCTGCTGCGCCAAGGCGCGGGCGATGCCGACGCGCTGCTGCTCGCCGCCCGACAGGGCATCGGCGCGGCTGTCGGCCTTGTGCAGCAGGGCGACCTGCTCGAGGCAGTGCCGGGCGATCTTCACGTCGGTCTCGGGAAAGAGCTGCAGGCTCGAGAGGATGGGCGAGAGATCGGCCATGCGGCCGACCAGCACGTTCTTCAGCACGCTCAGCCGCTTCACCAGATTGTGCTGCTGGAAGATCATGGCGACGTTGCGCCGAAGCAGGCGCAGGTCGCGGGCGCTCGACCGGAACGGCGTGCCCTCGACCACGATCTCGCCGCCGGTCGGCTCGGCGAGGCGATTGATGCAGCGCAAGAGCGTCGACTTGCCGGCGCCCGACGGACCCAGCACGACGACGAACTCGCCGGGCCGGATCGACAGCGTGACGTCCTTCAGCGCCTGGTGGGCGCCGTAGGACTTCGCCAGGCCGCGGATCTCGATCATCGCTACTTCTGCTTCTTGAGGTCGATGTTGGCGAGCTTGGCGGTCTCGCGCACGACGTCGTAGGCCTGGTCGTTGGTGTCCTTGAAGCCGTTCAGCTTGCCCTGGTCGGACCAGTTGAGGTCCTTGATGGCGAGGAAGGCGGCTTTCACCTTGGCCTTGAGCTCGGGCGAAAGGTCCTTGCGCCACACCATCGGCGATTCGGGGATCGGCGCGGAGCGCCACACGACCTCGATCTGGTCGGCCTTGATGTGGCCCTTGGCGATCGCGGCATCGAGGATGCGGTCGGCGATGGTCGCGGCGTCGACCTTGCCGTTGGCGACGGCGACCGCGTTGGCATCGTGCGCGCCGGTGAAGATCACCGTCTTGAAGTCGCGCTTGGGCTCTATGCCGGCCTTCAGCAGGCCGGCCAGCGGGAAGGCATAGCCCGAGGTCGAGGCCGGATCGACGAATGCGAAGTTCTTGCCCTTGAGGTCCTCGAGCTTTTTGATGCCGCTCGATTTCAGGGCGATGATCTGGCTGTGATAGTAGGTGCGGCCGGCCTTGGCGGTCTCGGCGATGGCGAAGGCCTCGACCGGCGTCACCGTGGTGGCGAGCACGTAGGAGAACGGCCCGAGATAGGCGATGTCGAGATGCTTGGCGCGCAGCGCCTCGATGACGCCATTGTAGTCGGTGGCGACGAAGCCCTGGACCTTCATGCCGAGGTTCTTCTCCAGGGCGTCGAGGATGTCCTTGCTCTGCGCCAGCATGGCGCGCGAATCCTCGGAGGGGATCAGGCCGACCTTGAGAACCTGTTGAGCGTGGGCACCGCCGGCGGCCAATAGCGAGCCCGCGGTGATAAGGCCGAATGTGCGACGCGTGATCCTGGTCATTGTTTCCTCCCTTGGTTGTTCAGGCGGCCATTGCCGCTAAAAGCGTCTCCCGGCATCCGATGAAGTTGCGTCCGCGCTCGCCCGCCAGAGCGCCATCGACGAGCGCCGCCCAGTCGCGCGCGGCGATGCCGTGGTCGGTGGCGTTGGGCGAGATGCCGAGGTCTTGCAGGAAAGCCTCCAGCCGCGCCGCACCGGCCATGAGATCGGGGCCGAAGATGCGGTGCAGGGCGGCGTCGCAGCCCGCATCGCAGCCGGTGACGGCGCGCATCACCATGGGCAGGCTGAAGGAGCAGGCGACGCCGTGCGGCACGCCGTGATGCAGCGTCAGGTGATAGGAAAGGGCGTGGGCAAGCGCCGTCCTGGTGTTGGAGAAGGCCAGCCCCGCAAGCAGGCTTGCGCGGGACAGGCGCAGGCGAAGCTCGGCATTGCCAAGATCGCGGGCCAACAGCGGCAGCGCCTCCAGCACCTCGCCGGCGGCGACCTCGGCCAGCGACGTCGAGACCGGGTTGGCATTGACGTTCCAGATGCTTTCCAGCGCGTGGCTCAGCGCATCGAGCCCGGTGCTGATCGTGATGCCGCGCGGCAGGCCGAGCGTGAGCAGGGGATCGACCAGCGCGGTCTCGGGGTAGAGCGTGTCGCGCGCCAGCGAGTATTTGGTCTTGGCTTCGGTGTCCCACACCGTGGCCCAGCTCGTGACCTCGCTGCCGGTGCCGGAGGTGGTGGGCACGGCGATGATCGGCGTGCGGCCGAGCGCGTCGGCATCCATGCCGGTCTCGAGGAAACGGCGGACCCGGTCGAAGTCACCTGACGCCGCGGCCAACACCTTGGCCGCATCGATCACCGAGCCGCCACCCAGGGCCACGATCGCCTCGACGGGCCGCAAGGCGGCGGCGTAGAGCCGGCAGGACTGCGCGAGGCCGATGAAATCCGGATTGGGTCCGATGTTGCGCACCAGGGCGGCGGGCTCGCCGGCCATGGCGATCGCGCGGCGCGTCAGCTCGGCGAAGGTGCCGCCGCCATTGGCGTCGTCATAGGTGACCAAGCAGTAGGACCGGCCAGCCAGCGCCTTGCCCAGGCTGTCGAACGTGCCTGCGCCGAACCTGACCTCGACCGGATTGTGGTAGCGCCACATCCACGCTCACTCCCGACATTTCTTGTTCCTTGTTGGACAATCTTCAGGGGTGAGCGCACATTCATCCAATTCAAAGTTTCTCGACTACCCATTGAGAAAATCAATATGAGGCACACCCAGCTCCGCTCGTTCCACGCCGTGGCGCGAAGCGGCAGCTTCACCGCCGCGGCGCGCGAGCTCGGCGTCAGCCAGCCGACCATCACCACGCAGGTGAAATCGCTGGAGGACGAGTTCGGCATCGAACTGTTCGTCCGCCGCGGCCGGCGCATCGAGCTCACCGAGACCGGCGGCGGCCTTCTGGACATCACGCGCCGCCTGTTCGCCGACGAGAAGGAGGCAGCGCACTACCTGAATGAGACGCGTGAGCTCAAGACCGGTCATCTGCGGGTCGGCGCCGTCGGGCCGTACCATGTCACCGACATGCTGGCGGCGTTCAATGCGCGCTATCCCGGCCTCTACGTCTCGGTGGCGGTCGGCAATTCACGCCAGACGGTGGCCGACCTGCTCGACTACCGGACCGACGTGGCGGTGCTCGCCCACGTCGATCCCGATCCGCGGTTGGTGGCGATTCCCTACCGCCGGCACCGCGTCGTCGTGATGTGCCCGGCCGACCATGGCTTCGCCCGCCGCCGTGGCCTCCGGGCGCGCGAGATGGCCGGCCAGCGCCTGATCGTGCGCGAGGCCGGCTCGACGACGCGCCGCGCTTTCGACCAGGCGATGCGCCAGGCCGGTGTCGAGCCGCAAGTGGTGATGGAGATCGGCAGCCGCGAATCGATCCGCGAGGCGGTCGCCAAGGGGATCGGCCTCGGCGTGGTGTCGGAGGCGGAGTTCATCCCCGATCCGCGCATCCGGGCGCTGCCGGTCACGGATGCGGAAATCTATACCTACGCCCATGTCGTGCATCTCAGCGAACGGCAGAACGCCCGTCTGGTCCGGGCCTTCCTTGGCGTGTTGAAGGGCCTGCTGCCGGGGACCCGTGCACGGCGTTAGCAACGCCCGCCGCCCCTCGCGGCATCGTGGTCGTCGGCCAGGACAAGAACTGGGCGGTGCCCGCACCCTGGAAACGCGTGTTCTCGCACCATCCGGCGCAGCCGGCCGCCACGACCTGCGACCAGTTCTCGGGATGCTCGTCCGGCTCCAGCAGAAGCTCCACGCGCCTTCCGGCGAGTCCCGCGAGGACAGCATCAACCAGCGGTGCTCGCCGCCCAAGGGCACGTCCAATTTCAGCTGAAAGCCGAGCACGTCTCTGTAGAAGCGCAGGCCCTTTCCCTGGCCATCCACCATGCGCGGCCAGTCGGATGACTGCACTGTAGGCACCAGGAATAACGTTAGTATTATTTTTCTACTAAAGTTATTGACAGGGAAGGCCGCGTCTTTTATCATGGCGGAGAACTCTCTTTCGCCTCCGGCATTGCGTCTCCGCGCAAGGTTCTCGGAGGAGGGTTTTCAGCACGATCTTCAGGGAGCAGAATCATGTTCGACGTCCAGTCCGAACGGCGTGTGCCAGGTCTGCACAACTTCAGGCCACCGGAGGAGCTGGTGCCGGGCTTTCGCATGAACGCCGACGGCTCGATACGTCAGGCTACAGTGGTCCCTTCGCCGTATCCCGCCTTTGCTCGCGGGCTCCACAATGGGCTCGGCAGTGCGCCGGCGTTTGCCCCCGGCGCGGCCCAGCCGGCGTTCGCCGGAGCCGCGACAGGCGGTTACTTCGCGGAAGACGCCGCCCCCGGCGCGTTGCCAGCGTCCAATGGGCAGCGACGGGAAGTATGCCCACTCGTTGGTCGAGTAGGTCCGCAATGCGTGTATCAATGTTCGCCTACTGGGTGGGTATCAACGGACCTGTATCCAACTGGACTATGCCTCCCCTTCATCATTCCTGGCCGTGGGACACGTCCCTGGGGCGGGATATAGTTTCCAGGTGAGATGAGGGCTGCATGAAGAAGGTAGCGATCACCGCCCGCGCCGCAAGTTTTGTTGAGGAATGGGCGAAGTGGTTCGAAACCGAAAAAGGACCTGGTTATGTACCCGCGATCGTGCGGCAGGTGACTGATAGCTCAAACCCTGATTTTGTCCCGCAGCTCACTTTGGGCTTTGAAAAGCGTGAGGCTATTGATCGGTCACGTGTCATGGAGTGCGAAGGAAAAGAAATCGAGATCTTCCTATACGCATCCGACGAGTTGTTTGGAACGGACGGCAAAAAGCTAGTTGACCTGCGGGACAACACGCTTGTGATTGTTGACGAAGAGGAAGCGCCTCCTGAAGAGTAGGCACGGGTGGTAAACACCGCGCGGGCCGATCGTCGATGTCGACGCGCTCGCCGACCTCCTGAAGCGTGGGCATCTCGCCGGTGTCGGGCTTGACGTCCTTCTCGTGGCGCGGCGGGCCTGATCATCACGCCGCATTCCGCTTTCTTCACGTCCGAGGCTGGAGGTCCGCGCTCCAACTAACCCCGATTGACGCTGGCGCCGCCGTCGACCGGCAATGTCACGCCGGTGATGAAGTTGGCCTCGTCCGACGCGAGGAACAGCGCAGCATTGGCGACGTCCCAGCCGGTGCCCATCTTGCGGCGCAGCGGCACCTTGGAATCACGCTCGGCCTCGACCTGCTCGCGGCTCTTCTTGAATTCCCGCGCGCGCGTGTCGACGGCCATCGGCGTGTTCATCAGGCCGGGCAGGATGACATTGGCCCGGATGCCATACTGGGCATTCTGGTAGGCGAGCTGCTCGGTGAACGACACCATGGCCGACTTGGTCGCCTTGTAGGCGACGTAGGGATAGGTGGTGATCACGGCCATCGAGGAGATGTTGACGATGGCGCCGCTCTGCTGCGCCCGCATGATCGGGATCACGTGCTTGCAGGCGAGGATGCAGCTCTTGAGGTTGATCGCCACGCAGCGGTCGAAGTTCTCCTCGGTGATCTCCAAAAGCTCGGCATCGCCGCCGGAGATCGACACGCCGACATTGTTGTGCAGGATGTCGATCTTGCCCCAGCGCTTGTGGGCGTCGGCGATGAAGGCCTTGATGTCGGATTCCTTGGTGACGTCGGCCTTGATGGCCGCGGCCGTGCCCTGGCTCTTCTTGATCATGTCGACGGTTTCCTCGGCGCTGCCGAGGTTGTAGTCGACGCACAGCACCTTGGCGCCTTCGCGGGCGAAGGTGAGGGCGGTGGCGCGGCCGTTGCCGACGCCCTCGCCGGGGCTCTGGCCCGCGCCGACGACGATGGCGACCTTGTCCTTCAGGCGCATACATCTCCTCCTTTGCTAGGCACGTCATGCTCTTCCGGACCGCGCGCGTCCCGCGCGCTCATGATCATGAGGCGCGCGGGACGCGCGCGGTCCGGAAGAGCATGAGAAGACGCGCCCCCGCTATGACATCGGATATTGGTTGAGCACCTCCTTGTAATAGGGCTCGTTGTCGACCTTCATGGTGGCGAGCACGCGCACCACGGCGCAGTAGAAGGCGATGGTGAGCACCAGGTCGGTCATGTGCTCGTTGCTGAGATGCTTCTTGATCTCGGCGAAGGTCGCCTCGGACATGCCGATGTCGCGCGTCATCTCGCGCGCGCCCTTGAGGATCGCCTTGACGAGCGGCTCGAGCCTGGAGGGCTTGCCCTCGGTCTCGGCCATCAGGCCCTGGATGTCCTCGTCGGTGACGCCGAACTCCTTGCCGATCTTGACGTGATGGGTGAACTCGTACTCCGAGCGCTCCAGCCAGCCGACCTGCAGGATGGCGAGCTCGCGCAGGCGTGGATCGAGCTTGCTCTTGAAGCGGATGAAATTGCCGACGCCGTTGAAGGCCTTGGCCATGTCGGGCGAGTTGACCAGCAGCTTGTGCAGGTTGGTGTTGCGCTTCAGCATGTCGCGGTATTCGGGCGCGACCTGGTCGGGCTCGAGATAGGGCAGGCGGGCCATTCTTCCTCCTCATGTGGAGCGCGGGCCTCTGGCCCGCACTCATGAGCGGGCCAGAGGCCCGCGCTCCGTCAATGACTCTCCGAATCGCGCTCGGGGCCCTGCAAGGTCACGCCGCCATCGACCACCAGCACGTGGCCGGTGATGTAGCGGGCATGCGCGCTCAGCAGGAAGCGCACGGCATGGCCGATGTCCCAGCCCGTGCCCTCGACCTTGAGCACCGAGGCCTTGGCGCGCTGCGCGCGGGCGGCCTCGCTCATGCCGTTGCCGCGGGCATAGACCATCGGCGTGTAGACCGGGCCGGGGCAGATGCAGTTGACCCGGATGTGATCCTTGCCGTGATCGACCGCCATCGCCTGGGTCAGCCCGATCACGGCGGCCTTCGAGGTCGTGTAGGTGGTGAGGCCGCGCGGCCGGAGCGCCGAGATCGACGAGATGTTGACGATCGAACCGCCCTTGGCGGTCTTGATCATCGCCGGAATGGCGTGCTTGGACACCAGGAACATCGTCTCGACGTTGATCTGCATGACGCGGCGGTACTCGTCGGGCTTCTCGTCGACGACGCTGCCGCGGCTGCCGATGCCGATGTTGTTGTCGAGGAAATCGAGCCGGCCCCAGCGGTCGACCGCAGCGTCGACCAGCCGCTTGCATTCGGCCTCCTTGGTCATGTCGCCGGCATGGGCGGCGGCATGGCCGCCTTCGGCCTTGATCATGTCGACCGTGCGCTCGGCGAGCTTCAGATCGAGGTCGGCCACCAGCACCCTGGTGTCGGCGCGCGCCAGCAGAATGGCGGCGGCGCGGCCGTTGCCGATGCCCTCGCCGGCGGCGCCGCCGCCCGATACGATCGCGACCTTGCCGGCCAAGCCGGCGTCGTCTTCCGGTCCCTTCATCCGTTCCCCCTCTTGCGTGCTGCTACCGGTCCCAGTCGATGCGGAAGGAGTCTCCCTGTGGCTTCACATAGCCCGCATTGGCGCCGCCGAAATGGGCGGGGCAGAGCAGGGTGTTGCTTTCGGCGCAATCCTCCAGGAGCTTGCGACGCGAGCGCGCCGACAAGTCCAGGTCCCAACAGAACTGGCTCGACCAGTCCGGGTGATAGACCTGGATCGGGTGATGCATGATGTCGCCCGAGAAGGTCGCCTGCTTGCCGCCATCCCTGAGATTGATGGCGATCGAGCCCGGCGTGTGGCCGGGATAGTCCTTGATGGTGAGCAGCGCGTCGGGCTGGTGATCGCTGTCGATCATCACCGCCTTGCCGGCCTCGACGACAGGCAGCACCGAATCGTCGAACGAGCCGCCGTTGACGGCCGCGGCGTCCTGCGTTTTGCGCTCGTTCTCCCAGTGCGCATACTCGCGTTTGGCGAACAGGTATTTTGCGTTGGCGAAGGTCGGCACCCAGCGGCCATTCTCCAGCCTGGTGTTCCAGCCGACGTGATCGACATGCAAGTGAGTGCACATCACGAAGTCGATCGACTCGGCGGGACAGCCGCAGGCCTTCAGCCGTTCGAGGAACGGCGTGTCGAGATTGTTCCAGCCGGGATTGGCGCGCTGCTTGTGGTTGCCGAGGCAGGTGTCGATCAGGATCGTGTGGCGCGGCGTCTTGACGATCCAGGTGTGGATGCTCATCACCAGCTTGTCGTTCTCGCCCGCGACATGCTCGGGGCTCATCCAGCCCTTCTGGGCGTCGAAGGCCTGCTGGTCGAACCGCGGGAACATACGCCTGGCCGCAAAGCCCGGCCCGTTGATCTCCTCGACCTTCTGGATGGTGGCGTTGCCGGCGCTGCGCATGCTTCCCTCCTAGAACGTGACGACGCTGCGGATCGACTGTCCCTTGTGCATAAGGTCGAAGGCGTCGTTGATCTTCTCGACCGGCATCACGTGGGTGATGAGCGAATCGATGTCGATCTTCTTGTCCATGTACCAGTCGACGATCTTGGGCACGTCGCGCCGCCCCTTGGCGCCGCCGAACGCCGTGCCCATCCACTGCCGGCCGGTCACGAGCTGGAACGGACGCGTCGAGATCTCCTGGCCGGCGCCGGCGACGCCGATGATCACCGACTTGCCCCAGCCGCGATGGCAGCATTCCAACGCCTGGCGCATCAGCTTGGTGTTGCCGACGCATTCGAAGCTGTAGTCGGCGCCGCCGTCGGTCAGCTCGACCAGGTGGGCGACCAGGTCCTTGGTCCCCAGCGTCGCGGGATTGACGAAGTGGGTCATGCCGAACTTGCGGCCGAGCGCCTCGCGCTCGGGATTGAGATCGACGCCCACGATCATGTTGGCGCCGACCAGGCGCGCGCCCTGCACGACGTTGAGCCCGATGCCGCCCAGGCCGAACACCACGACGTTGGCGCCGGCCTCGACCTTGGCGGTGTTGATCACCGCGCCGATGCCGGTGGTGACGCCGCAGCCGATGTAGCAGACCTTGTCGAACGGCGCGTCGGGCCGGATCTCGGCCAGCGCGATCTCGGGCAGCACCGTGTAGTTCGAGAAGGTCGAGCAGCCCATGTAGTGATGGACCTTCTTGCCCCCGAGCGAGAAGCGCGAGGTGCCGTCGGGCATCACGCCCTGGCCCTGGGTCGAGCGGATGGCGGTGCAGAGGTTGGTCTTGCCCGAGAGGCAGGATTTGCAGGCGCGGCATTCGGGCGTGTAGAGGGGGATCACGTGATCGCCCTTCTTCAGCGACACGATGCCGGGCCCGACATCGACCACGACGCCCGCGCCCTCGTGGCCGAAGATCACCGGGAACAGACCCTCGGGATCGCCGCCCGAGCGCGTGAACTCGTCGGTGTGGCAGACGCCGGACGCCTTGATCTCGACCAGCACCTCGCCGAACTTCGGGCCTTCGAGATCGACTTCCTCGATCTCGAGGTTCTTGCCGGCCTCGAAGCAGACTGCCGCTTTTGTCTTCACGCTGTCCCCCTTCGATCAAGGGGCGAAGCCTAGAGCAGGGATGCCATCACCGTCTACGCTGCGAGCGCCATCGTGCGGAATTCACAGGTCATCGGGCCAACGCTGGGAGCCGTGCTGGATCGTGAGAACCTCGATCTCGTTGGCATGAACCCGGTAGGCCACGATGTAGGGCGTCCCGACGACGATCAACTCGCGCGTGCCGCGAAGACGGCCGGGCCGGCCGCGGCCCGGTTCCCGGCCAAGCCTATCGATCCTCGTTGTGATGGCGCCAATGACGCGCACTGCTGCGGCGGGATTGTGCGCTTCGATGTCCAAGCCGATTTCCAGCAGGCGGCGATGCGCGCGCTCCGTCCATCGGACACGCCGCTTCACCGGCGCCGCTTACGCTTGGTGAATCTGGCGATCGTTGCGGCAACCTCCGCATCGCTTGCGAACTCGCCGCGCTCTGCTTCGCGCAGGCCCGCTTCGATGTCGGCAAGCTGCCATGCTTCGCGGGTGACAAAGTCGCTGATCGCCTGTGCGGCAACGTAGGACCGCGACCGGTCGAGCTTCTCGGCCAGCTTGTCGAGCCTCTTGGCGACATCATCGGGCAAGCGTACGGTAAACGCCGACATGGGTCACTCCGGTTCAATTTGGTTCACTATGAACCAAACCGAGCCCGCGCGCCAGCTCGGTCACCACCCGGTAATGTCCTAATTTGAGACTGCAGACTTGGGAACTGGCGGCAGGTCGACACAGATAATGTTCCCTTTGTAGTACTTCACCGGTGCCGAGCGAATCTTGTCGCGCAATTCTCCCCACCGCTTGGATTGGTCCCAAATGCGACTACGATACTTTGCGGGCAAGCTAAAATCGTCATCCGTTTCCTGAATCTGCAATTCCACCACGTCGCACGCAGCCGCGGTGTCGGTATCGAAGCAGATGTCGATGTCGCTATCGGACCGATGGTCGCCTCTCACACGACTGCCGTAGATGTAAAACTTAATGGTCGGCATTCTTGATGTCCAAGGCAACAAATCGTCGACCAATTTCTCTAACGAATCAGGAATTGCATCACTCATCGGCTCGTCTTCTCTACCAGTTCCCGTGACGTCCACAGGCCGGGCCCGACTCCAACAGAAAGGGCCGCTGTTCAATCAACGCTCTAACCCACAGCGAGCCGAGGAAAGAAAGGAGGTGTTCAGTACGGGAAGAGCGCGCGCTACGGGCGGCTATCGTGGCGGAAGGGCGAATCGAATCATGAAATCGGCTACGTTCAATGGCACCTATCGCGAGGTGCAGGCCAAGGCATCTCAGTGGAAACAAGCTCATCCTCTTGTTCGCATCGTCTCTGACTGTAGCCCGATGGCTATCAGTCCTTATGATGCCGGGGCCTCAGCCACCGTACGATGAGCCACTGTGGACGTGCACAATTCACCATGAAGAGCAGACCTCAAATTAGGACACTGCCTACTACGCGACCCAAATCCCTCTTTGCTTTCCGATACTGACCGATCAACCGGCGACACAGCTCGGCCGCTGTCGGGATGTCCTCGATGTTCCCGACGCCGTGGCCCGCCGTATAGATGTCTTTCCAGCGCTTCTTGTTGTCCTGTGCCGACACGATCTTGCTGGGCAAGGTCGTGCGCAGGACGTCGAGGTCGATGCCGGCGGCCAGAAGGCTCGGCGTCAGCCAGTTGGCCGGCGCGCCATCGATCGAGGCGGTGAGGAAGACGTCGGTGGCGCGGGTGTTCAGGATCATGTCCTTGTGGGCGCCGGCCGCCATCGCCTCCCGGGTGGCGATGAAGCGCGTGCCGATATAGGCGAGGTCTGCCCCCATCGCCTCGGCCGCCAGCACGTCGCGGCCGGTGGTCTGGCCGCCCGCCAGCACGACGGCGAAGTGATCGCCGAGCTGGCGCACCTCGTTCATCAGGGCGAACGGATTGATCGTGCCGGTGTGGCCGCCGGCGCCGCCGGCGACGGCGATGACGCCGTCGACGCCCGCCTCCAGCGCCTTCTCGGCATGGCGGCGGTTGGCGATGTCGTGCAGGGCGACGGCGCCCCAGCCATGGATGCGCTTGATGGCGTCGCCCGGCGCGCCCTTCGACGTGAGCACGACCGGCACCTTGTATTTCTCGACCAGCTCGAGGTCGCCGGGATAGCGCGGGTTGGAGGCATGCACGACCAAGTTCACGGCCCACGGCGCCGGCTTTTTGCCGGCATCCTCCAGCCGCTTCATGCCGTCCTGCATCTCGTCCAGCCAGGCCTGGAACTGCTCGCGGCTGCGCGTGCCGTGGGCCGGAAAGCTGCCCATGATGCCCTCGCCGCAGCAGGCCAAGGTCAGCGCCGGATTGGAGACCAGGAACATGGGCGCGGCGATGGCGGGGATCGCCATGCGCTCCATCAGCTTGTGCACCTCGGTGCGCGGCATCAGACGTCTCCCACGGTCGGCGTCGTCGACGTCACGCCGGACTTTTTCAGCGCTGCAAGCTCGGCGTCGCCGTAGCCCAGTAGCGCGCGCAGCACGGCATCGGTGTGCTGGCCGAGATCGGGTGCAGCGCGTTCGATGGTGATGCCCTTGCCGTCGAGCCGGTAGGGCAGGCCTTTCACCAGGCCGCCCTGCTCGTCGCGCACCAGGGTGACGCCGGAGAGGTTCGTGTCACGCAGCAGATCGTTGCCATCATTGCACGGTGCGGCGGCGATGCCGCGCGCCAGCAGCGCCGCCACGATGTCGTCGCTGTCTTGGGTGGCGCAGGTGGAGGCAAGCCCGGGGTCATCGTGCGTGATGGCGATCCACCGCCCATCCCTGCAGCGGCAGGCGTCCTGCTGCGGCACGCCGGCTTCGCTGTTGCCGCGCGGTGCAAGTCGATGGGACGGATCGGCCGATGCGGCTAAAATCTCCTCGCCCAGGGTGAAGGAGGCGACCTCGCGCTGTGAGAAGTCGAGGAAGCAGCCTCTGCCGCTGCGGCGCGCCTCCATGACGGCCGTGATCACGATGCCGGTGGCGAACAGCGACACGATCTGGTCGGGGTAGTTCACGTCCATGCCGGAGATGCGCGGCTCCTCGCCCTCGTAGCCGGTGAGCGAGGCAATGCCCGACGTGGCGTCGAGGGTGCTGCCGAAGGAGACGTTCATGCGCTCCGGCCCGGTGTCGCCTTGGCTGGAGATGGCGGCGAACACGATACGCGGATTGATCGCCTTCAGCGCCGCGTAGCCCAGGCCGGCGCGATCGAGCACGCCGCGGCGGAAATTCTCAACCACGACGTCGCAGTGACCCGCGAGTTCGCGGATGACACGCTGGCCTTCGGGATCCTTGAGATTGAGGGCGAGTCCGCGCTTGTTGCGGTTGGTGAAGCGGAATTGCGGCGAGCGGTTCCACCAGCCCTCGTCGTCGTCCATCCTGCCGACGACGCGAAAGGGATCGAGATAGGCGCCCGATTCGATCTTGAGGACGTCGGCGCCGAGGTCGGCCAGCATGGCCGAGGTGTTGGCGCCGGCTGTCAAAAGCCCGAAGTCGAGCACGCGCACGCCGGTGAGGAGGCCGCTCATGTTGCGAGCTCCGCGCGCTCGAGGGGCGGGGCGGGACGCGGCGCGAAAGAGCGGCCATTCCATTGCACGGGGAGCTGCGGGATCAGGAGCTTGCCGATGTCGGGATGCGTCATCTTGGCGAGGAAGCCGCGCGCGACGTACTGCTCGGTCTCGAGCAATTCGGCCGGCGTGAAGATCGGACCGAACGGCACGCCTTTGCCCTGCGCCATCTTCTGGATCTCGGCGCGCGTCTTGTCGGCGAACCACGGCGCGATGATCGCGTAGAGCTCGGCGATGTGCTTGCGGCGGCCGGCGCGGGTGGCGAACTTCTCGTCTTCCAGCCGCGGGTCGCCGATCAGGGCGCGCGTCGCCGGCCACTGCGTGACGGTGTAGACGACGGCGACGTGGCCGTCGCGGCACGGCACGACCTGGAATTCCGAGGCCTTGCCTTCGCGGCCGGGCGAGGTGCCGGTGGCGGCTGCTCCCGACGCGGCCTTCCAGTTGACCCACTGCATGACCTCGGCGAGCGACACGCGGACATGCGGTGCGCGTTGCCCGGCGTCGCGCGCGGCGAGCGCGGCGGCGAGGCCCGTGAACGCGGTCAAACCTGCAGCGTAGGAGGCCTGGTGGCCGCCGAGCTTCAGCGGCTTGCGCGCGGGCTCGCCGATCATGTGCATCAGGCCGCCCAGCGCCTGGATCGCGAGCTCGCTGACCGGTCGCGCTGCGGCATCCATTTCCACGGGGAAGGCTGCGATCTCGATCGGCGTCGCCTTGCCTGCGCGGGCGAGGGCCGCGATCGATGCCGGCTCCTCGAACAGGCAGGCATGGCTGCGGTCGAGCAGTTGCACGAGATTTGCACGGCCGGCCTCGGTCGCGAGGTCGAGCACCAAAGAGCGCTTGGAGGTATTGAGGAACTGGAATAGCGCACTGGCGCCAGTACCGGCACTGTCCGGCAGCAGGGGCGGCGCATGGCGTACGGGATCACCGCCAGGCGGCTCGATCTTGAGGACGTCGGCGCCGAGGTCGGCGGCGATCTTGGCGGCGAGCGACGTCGCCAGCCTGAGGCAAAGCGGCACGCCGGCGTCGTTCACCTCGACGATGGTGAAGCGCTGCAGCGGCAGAGAGGGATCGGTCATCGCGCGATGATCGGGGTAACGCATGGCTTCGGTCAACGGCACCGTGCTAGAGCGGTTTCCGATCGGATGGAACCGCACGCGGTTCCATCCGATCGGAAA
>WHTW01000091.1 GCA_009377525.1 Rhodospirillales bacterium | reverse complement strand
CGCCCATGCGTGGGCGCGGCCGGGGCGGGCCTGGATCGAGCAGTGCTGGGCTCTCGCGGCGCTTGCCGTGGCTGCAGTGTTGCTCAACTGGCTCACCACGGGCGATCACCTGCTGCGCAGCCTGTCTCATCGACACCTGTGGCCGATCGCTGGCATGGACTTGCTTCTGTTGGCGAGTGCCGCAATCGCCACACTGACCGCCTGGAAGCTGAGGCATCGCGCGACGGCAAGCTCCGGACGCCGCGGGCCGACGCGCATCACCGAATCGCAGGCGCCTGCCGAGTAGCGCGATCAAGACGCTACTGGCGGCCGGGCTCGACAGCCCACCGTTGGGTTTCAATTGCGAATAATTATCAATACCGATACCATTGCCCACCCGTCCTTGCTTGGGGCACGGACGGTATCGGGGACAGTGGAACGGCGGCGTGCACTCGGACACCACGACTCTCTTCGTCGAGCATCGGGCCGCGCTGGTTGAGTACGCCGCCCGCATCGTCGGATCGCGGGCGCAGGCCGAAGACGTCGTGCAGGAAGCCTGGTTGCGCTTCGACAATGCCGCAAACGGCCGTTTCCTCGACGATCCGCTGAGCTATCTCTATCGGATCGTGCGCAACATCGCCCTGGATGGCTGCCGGAAAGTGGCGCGCGAGCGCCGCCACATCGTCGGCCGGGTCGACCGGACGGTCGAGGAGCGGCCGTCCAACCAGCCGTCGCCGGAAGCGCATTCCCTGCATCGCGAGCAGCTCTGGCTGGTGCGCGAGGCGCTCGCGGAGCTGCCGGAGCGCACGCGCATCGCGCTTCGCCTGTACCGGCTCGAGGGCCGCACGCTGAAGGATGTCGCGGCACACCTCGGCATCTCCATCGGACTGGCGCACAAGCTGGTCGCCGAAGGCGTGCGGCATTGTCAGAAGCGATTGCACCGCCGAAACTGAACCCGGCCGCCGATATCCTTGAAAAACCCGCGACGGCGAACGTCTAGGAGATGCATGGCGGCAATGTCCGACCTGGATCAAGAGCGTGCTTCCGACGAGGCCGCCGCTTGGCTGATCCGACTGCGCGAAGAGCCGGGCGACCCGACGGTGCGCGCCGGCTTCGAGGCGTGGCGCGCCGCCACGCCCGCCCACGGTGCCGCATGGGCCGAGGTGGCGCAGGCGTTCGATCTCATCGGGCCGGCCATGCCGGCGACGGAAGCGGATGACGAGGCGCGTCCGCGATCCACCAGGCGCACTGTCTCGCGCCGCGTGCTTGCGGTCGGCGCGATTGCAGCGTTCGCCGCCTGCCTGGCGCTGGTCTTCCTGCCGGGGCTCATGCTGCGGCTGAATGCCGACTACGCCACAGCCACGGGCGAGTGGCGCGAGCTCAGCCTCGCCGACGGCAGCGCCGTCAATCTCGCGCCGCGAAGCGCCATCACCGTCGCGATGGCCGCCGACCGGCGAGACGTCCGGCTCCTGGCAGGCCAGGCCTTCTTCCGCGTGGCTCCCGATGCGGCACGGCCGTTTCAGGTGCAGGCAGGCGAGGTGCGCGCCACGGCGCTGGGGACCGCGTTCGACGTTCGCCTGCTGGAGGACGGTGCCGGCGTTGCCGTGGCAGAAGGCACGGTCCGGGTCGACTATGGCGCGCCGCCTGCCAGGTCGAAGGTCCTCGAGGCCAACGACTGGCTGCGCGTGACACCGGAAGGACAGCTCGCGGGCAGTGCACCGGCCGGTGAGACAGGCGCATGGCGCCAGGGACAGCTCGTCGCCCATGACCGGACCGTCGCCGAGGTGATCGACGAGCTGCGGCCGTATTTCAGCGGCCTGATCGTCATCGCCGGCGATGCCGTCGCGAAGCGACGCGTCACCGGCGTGTATGAGCTGCGCACCCCCGTCGAGGCGCTGCGCGCCGTCGGACGCGCGCACGACGATGTTGCGGTGACGCGCGTGCTGCCGTGGCTGGTCGTCGTCTCCGGCGGCTGACGCCGTCGCAAAAAGTTTCGCCTCGGCACAGAATTCCGTGAAAACCGGCGGCCGACCGTCGTTCTCCTCGCACGGAGGCCGCCGCTCCGTGGTGTTTGAAGCGGGGAGTCGCATGGTGCCGAGAATAGGGGTGTGCAGGCGCGCGGAAGGGCCGCGCGCGTCGGGAGTTGGGCTGCTCATGGCGTCGACGGCGCTGGCGGGCGCGTTCGCGGGCCTCGTGGCTCCGCAGGCGTCGAGGGCCCAGAGCGCGCCGGAGATCCGGGCCGCGCAGTCCGACGACCGGCGTACGTTCAGCGTGCCGGCCGGACCGCTCGCGAACGCGCTCACGATCTTCGGACGGCAGGCCGGCCTGCAGGTATCGGTGGATCCGGCCATCGTGCAGGGCATTTCGTCACCCGGCGTCAGCGGCACCTTGTCCATCGCTCTGGCCCTGGCCCGCCTGCTCGCAGGCACGGGCCTCGCTCATCGCATCGTCGGCAACACCGTGACCTTGCAGAAGCCCGGAGCATCTTCGGGCGTGATGCAGCTCGACCCGGTGCAGGTGCAGGGCTATCCCGTGCCGGCGCAGGCGATGATCGATAACCTGCCGCCACCCTATGCCGGCGGCCAGGTCGCAACCGGCGGTCAGCTCGGCCTGCTGGGCAATCGCAGCGTTATGGATACGCCGTTCAATCAGACGAGCTACACAGCGAAGAAGGCGCAGGACCAGCAGGCGCAAACCATAAAGGATGTCCTGATTGATGACCCGTCAGTTCGCGCCCATCGCACTGACGGAACTCCAGGGGGCGATTCGGTGAACATCCGAGGATTCGACTTGGCGAGCGTCAGCTACGGTGGCCTGTACGGTATTCTGCCGAGCTTTTCCATTATGGCGGAACTCGCCGAGCGGGTCGAAGTGCTGAAGGGCCCAAGCGTACTATTGAACGGCATGACCCCGGCCGGAGATATCGGGGGCACAATCAACATCGTCCCAAAGCGTGCGCCTGACGAAGGACTAACTCAGGTGACGGCGGGCTACGTGTCGAGTGGGCAACTCGGTGGCCACGCCGACATTGGGTACCGCTTTGGTCCCGACAAGGAAGTCGGCGTACGCTTCAATGGCGTCTTTGCTGCCGGCCCAACAGATGTTCAGTGGAATACCGATCAGCGGTCGCTCGCCGTGCTCGGGCTGGATTTTCGCGGCACGCGCGTGCGGCTGTCGGCAGATCTCGGCTATCAGTTTCAGTTTACCAATGGCGTGACCCCATATCTTGGTTTGGCCAATGGTGTGCCTCTGCCCTGGGCGCCAGATGTTCGCAGTAATCCTGGCGGCCAACCATGGAGTTATCAGGGACGCAAAGATCTCTTCGGCGTTGTACGCGGCGAGATCGACCTGACGGAGCACGTTACCGCCTACGCAGCCTTTGGGGCTCACGACTTCCGAATAGGTGGGCTGTATCCAACTTTCATCACGGTGACCAACTTCAATGGCGCGGCCACCAGCAGCAATTCCATCAACTACAGCCAATATCGAACGTACCTGACGGGCGACGCTGGCCTACGTGCTGCGGTCGACACTGGCCCGATTGGCCACGGGCTCGCGGTGACCGCTACGACCTACACCGAGAATATTGGAGGTGGTCCTGTCGCTGGGACGCCATTCACACGAACATCTACGATCCAATCGTCGTTGCGAAGCCCAATATTCCAACTCTGCAGGCGAACAAGGTTAGCACCACCACACTGTCGAGCCTCGGTCTTGCTGATACCTTGTCGGCCGCCGGCAAGCGCATCCAATTGACGGCCGGCGCTCGCTTGCAGCAAGTCACGGCTGCCAATTTCAACCCCACGACTGGCGCACAGACCTCCTACTACAATCAGAGCGCCTTGAGCCCGTCCGTCGCACTTGTCTTCAAGCCCTGGCAGAACGTCTCCATCTACGGCAACTGGATCCAGGGTTTGGAGCGGGGAACGATTGTTGGCGCAACTTTCGCCAACGCTGGCGAGATCTTCCCGCCCTACAAGTCGACGCAGTATGAGGCGGGTATCAAGGTCGACTGGGGCAAGTTCACCACGACCGCGAGCGTCTTTCAAATCTCGCGCCCCTTCACGTTTGCCGATGTTACGACCAACACTCTGGTTCTCGGCGGCGATCAGCGCAACCAGGGCGTGGAACTCAATGTCTTCGGCGAGCCGATGGAGGGCGTCCGCCTGCTGGGTGGCGTGATGTTTCTCGATGCTGTGCTCGCCAAGACTCAGAGCGGCCTGACCGACGGCTGGATTGCACCGTTCTCGCCGGGCTTCAGTCTCAATCTCGCAGGCGAATGGGACCTGCCCTTTGTTCGCGGCCTGACCTTGAACGGTCGCATCGTCTACACGGGCTCTCAGTATATCGACACGACCTGGCCACGCCGCAGCCTGCCGGAGTGGACTCGTTTCGATCTCGGTGCCCGCTATGCGTTCGAAAACCCGGGCGCCAAAGGCAGGCTTCTCGTTGCGCGCTTCAATGTGGAGAACGTGCTCGACTCCAACTACTGGGTGAGTGGAACTGCTGCCACTACCCTGTTCCTCGGTATGCCACGGAAGTTCCTGCTTTCGTTGACGGCGGATTTCTGAGGCAACGATGGTCGTCAGGGATCTAGAAGTTGCCGCTCGCTTGCTCCTGGCGATCGGCGGCGGCTATGCCGTGTCGGCAGGATTGGCAGCCTTGGCGGTGGCCACCCTGTCGGCAATCACGACGTTGCCACGTAGCGCGGTGGTGGTGCTAGCTTCGATGCTGACCTTCCTCGTCTATCTCGCGATCCTGATCTGGACCTTCGCCGAACGGCGTCTCTTGCGTCTCTGCCTCATACTTGCTGCCGCCGGCGCCATGTCGTGGGGCGGTGTGTTCGGCCTTGCACGCCTGAGGAGTTGATCCAGGATGCAACCGACCTTCCGCGCCTCGATGAACTGGCTGCACACCTGGGCGGGGGTGGTGCTGGGCGGCCTGCTGTTCGCGATCTTCTGGATGGGCACGCTCGCGGTGTTCGACCGCGAGATCGACCGCTGGATGGCGCCGATGACTCGGCTGGCGGTGTCGACGACCGGGATCTCCGTCGACGCCCTGCGGCCGTCACTGGAGCAGGCCGCTGCGGTGAAGGCGCCCGTCTGGTCTATGGTACTGGCGACCGAGCGGTCGCCGGTAGCCCGCGTGGCGTGGCGCGAACAGTCGAGCGTCGTCGTGCACTACCTCGACGTTCCAGTGGACGTCGCGATCGAGCGGGCGGAGCGGCTGGCCACCGTGTCGGCCATGATCTATCTGGTGTTCAACGAGGGCTATTCGGCGCGCGCCGACGAGACCCGGACGCGCGGCACGCTGGCCGAGGAAGGCATCTGGCTGGTGCGCCTGCTGCTGCGCGTCTTCCCGCAGGAGCCCGAGGTGATGGGCCTGGCCGCCCTGATGCTGCTGCAACAGGCGCGTGCGCCGGCCCGCTTCGACGATGAGGGCGGCATCATCCTGCTCGAGGACCAGGACCGCAGCCTGTGGAACGACAGGCGCATCGCCGAGGGGTTGGCGCTGATCGACAAGGCGATGCGCCACCGCCGCCCCGGCCCCTACCAGGTCCAGGCCGCCATCGCCGCCCTGCATGCCCGCGCCAGGCGCGCCGCGGACACCGACTGGGCGCAGATCGACCTGCTCTATGCCAACCTCGAACGCCTGCAGCCTTCGCCGGTGGTGACGCTGAACCGCGCCGTGGCGGTCAACAAGGTGCGCGGGCCCGCCGCGGCGCTCGAGATGATCGAGCCGCTGGGCGCGAAGCTTTCGAGCTACTTCTACTTCCACGGCGTGAAGGGCGCCCTCCTGCAGCAGCTCGACCGCCGCGCCGAGGCGCGGGCGGCCTTCGACCGGGCGATCGCGCTCGCCAACACCCCGGCCGAGGCGGCGCACATCCGCCAGCATTTGGATCACTTGGACAAAGAGAGCGTTTAGTCTTGCCGGACCGCGGGCCGGCAAGAAAAAATTCGAGCGACCTGTCGGTTCCCATCCCACCCGTCCGTCCTTGGGGCATGCCTAACGGCACCAACGAACGGAGACCCTCATGACTCAAGCTCTTCCCCCGGTTCTCGGCGGCGTCGCGCCCTATCTCAGCGTCAGCAATGCCGGCAAGGCGGCCGATTTCTACGTCAAGGCGCTGGGCGCCACCGAAGTCGTGCGCATGCCGCCGGACGATAAAGGCCGCTACATGCACATCCATCTCGTGGTCAACGGCGGCTCGCTGATGCTCGCGGACGCCTTCCCTGATCACGGCCATCCGCTGGAGAAGCCCGCCGCCTTCACGCTGCATCTGCAGGTGGATGACGTCGATGCCTGGTTCGAGCGGGCGAAGAAGGCCGGCGCCGAAGTGGTGCTGCCCGTCCAGCTCATGTTCTGGGGCGACCGCTACGGCCAGGTGCGCGATCCCTTCGGCGTACTGTGGTCGATGGCCACCACGCCCAAGGCGGCCTGACCATGAGCACCAACGCCGCCCTGTGGACGGGCCGCGTGCTGAGCGGCCTAAAGCACAATCCGCTCGGCTGGAATCAGCCGAGCGGATTGTGCCCGTTGAAACAACGAGCATCCGGGCGCGCATTTCCGGTCTGATTGAACCGCTCGCGGTTTAATCAGACCGGAAATCGCTCTCGTCATCCTGTTCCTGACCGTCGACGGCGCCGTCAAGCTGGTGCCGATCCAGCCGGTCACCGACAGCCTGCGCGAGCTCGGCTATCCGACCAGCGACTCCTTCGCCCGCTTCCTCGGCGTCGTGACGCTGGCCGGCACCGCGCTCTATGCCTGGCCACGCACGTCGCTGCTGGGCGCGGTGCTGCTGACCGGCCTGATGGGTGGCGCGATCGCCACCCATCTCAGGCTCGACCATCCGCTGTTCACCCACACGCTGTTCGGCGTTTGGCTCGGCCTGTTCCTGTGGGCTGGCCTGTGGCTGCGCGACGAGCGGCTGCAGCGGGTGTTGCCGATCAGCCGACCTTAGCGGCGTGGTTCTGCACGACCTCGAGGAAGGCGGCGCCATAGCGCTCGAGCTTGGCGTCGCCGACCCCATGGATCTCGCGAAAGGCGCGCGGGCTGGTCGGGCGATGGGTGGCCAGTTCGGCCAGCGTTCGATCGGAGAACACGACGTAGGCCGGAATCTTCTGTTCCAGGGCGAGCCTGGTGCGCAGCGCCTTCAGGGCGTCGAGCAGCACCGCATCCGCCTCGCCGACGACGGTCGAAGGCGCCGCAGCCTTGCGGTCTCGCCGCGAACCCTTGGCCGACGCGCCCCCCGCCATATCCTTGCGCAGTTCGATCGTCGCCTGGCCCTTCAGCACTCGCCAGCCCTCGTCCGTCACCCACCAGCGGCCATGCTCCATCAGGTCCTGCGCAATAAGGCCGGTGGCCGAGAGCTGACGGAAGATCGAGCGCCATTCGCCGGCCTTGCGGCCGGCACCGACACCGAAGGTCGGCAGGCGATCGTGATTGAACTTCAGGATGTTCTCGGTCCGCTCGCCCAACAGGAGCGCGACCAGGTGCTCCATGCCGAAGCGCTCGCCGGTGCGCACCACGGCCGACATCGCCTTCTGCGCGTCGATCGTGCCGTCGAACAGCTCTACGCCTTCCTGGCAGAGATCGCAGTTGCCGCAGGGCTGCGAGGCCTCGCCGAAATAGGCGAGCAGGGTCTGGCGCCGGCAGCGCGGCGCCTCCGCGAGCGCCAGCAGGGCGCCGAGTCGCTGGCGCTCGATGCGCTTGCGCTCGTCGGACTGCTCGCCCTGCTCGATCTGCAAACGGCGAAGCTGCATGTCGCCCAGGCTGTAGAGGGTGAGCGTGTCGGCGGCGAGTCCGTCGCGGCCGGCGCGGCCGATCTCCTGGTAGTAAGCCTCGACATTGGCCGGCAGGTCGGCGTGACAGACGAAGCGCACGTCGGGCTTGTCGATGCCCATGCCGAAGGCGACGGTGGCGGTCATCACCACGCCGTCCTGCTGCTGGAAGGCGTCCTGGTTGGCGTCGCGCACCGCCTTGTCGAGGCCGGCGTGATAGGGCAGCGCATTGACGCCGGCGGCTTTCAACGCCTCGGCCAGCTCCTCGACCTTGCGGCGCGAGGCGCAATAGACGATGCCGCTCTCGGCCTCGTGGCTGCGCACGAAGGCGAGCACCTGGCGAGACGAGCGCTCCTTGGGCTTGAAGGCGAGCCTGAGGTTGGGCCGGTCGAAGCTGCGGACGAAGACGCGCGGCGGCGCGGCGAACAGCTTGTCGACGATGTCGTTGCGGGTCGGCGTATCGGCGGTCGCCGTGAAGGCCAGCGTCTGCAGCCGGCCGCCGATCTGCCGCGCGACGTTGCCCAGGCTGAGATATTCGGGCCGGAAGTCGTGGCCCCATTGCGAGACGCAATGGGCCTCGTCGATCGCCATCATCGAGACGTCGCTTTCGGCGAGCATCTCGACCGTGTCGGGCCGCGCCAACCGTTCCGGCGCGACATAGAGCAGCCTGAGCTCACGGCGGCGCAGCAGGCCCATGACGCGGGAATTCTCGGCCGGCTCGTTGCTGGAGTTCAGGCTGCCGGCCGCGACGCCGGCCGCGGTGAGCGCCCGCACCTGGTCGCGCATCAGGGCGATCAGCGGCGACACCACCAGGGTCAGGCCGGGTCGGGCGATGGCGGGAAGCTGGTAGCACAACGACTTGCCGCTGCCGGTAGGCATGACGGCCAGCACGTTCTCGCCCGCCAGCACGGCGTCGACGACCTCTTCCTGGCCGGGACGATAGGCATTGAAGCCGAAGACCGAATGCAGCAGGGCCGATGCGTTGGCGCGGGAATCGAACATGTCCTGTCACAGTAGCGCCGAGCGGCGCATGCCGGGGAAATTCTTGCTCGAACTTGTCAACAGTCTGCGGAGGCGTCGAGAAGCATTGCTAATCCAAAGTTGTAATCTTGACATTTTTTCTATCAGCATCGCATTGCATCGTGCATGCGTACTCTACATCGCCATGCGACTTCATTTCGCCTGATTTGATTCACGTTGAGTTCGCCTCGATCCCACGCACTTGCCACAGGGACGATCTTCGCGCTTGTGCCGTACTGCCGATGGGGGAGTTCAACAGGCGTGGAGTCGATGAATGCGTAAGTGGACCTCTCTCGGATTGGCGATCGCAACGACAGCAATGGCGACAACACAAGTCGCCGCGCAGCAAGCGAGTCCAGCGTGGAATGGCTTCTATGCCGGCCTCAATGCCGGCGGCATGTTCGGAAACACGTCCGGCTCCTTCGCGGGACCCGCCGGTCCTGGCGGCTTCTCCGGCACGGGCAGCGGCTTCGTGGGCGGCGCCCAGGCCGGCTACAACTATCTTCTCGGCCCCGTGCTGCTGGGCGGTGAGATCGACGTCCAGGGCTCGACCTTTGCCGCGGGTGTGAACGGCGGCTCCGGGTTCGGCCCCTTCAGCACGACCGAGCGGATGCCGTGGTTCAGCACCATGCGTGCACGTGTCGGCTACCCGGTGGGCACCGTGATGCCTTACCTCACCGGCGGCGCGGTGTGGGGCCAGCGCACCATCGACGGCCCCTTCTCGGCCAGCGCCAACTACTGGACCTGGACCGCGGGCGGCGGCATCGAAGGGCTGGTCGCCGAGCGCTGGTCGATGAAGCTCGAGTATCTCTACATGGGCACGCCGAGCACATCATTGCTGCCCGGCAGTAATGAGACCGCGAGCAACAATCTGATCCGCGTCGGCGTCAACTATCACTTCTAGTTCATCGTTTCCTTGATCTGACTCATATCAAGCGGCCTTTTTGCGCTTGTAGGACCAAGTGTGGCGATGCCGCCATCACCTTCGCCTCGTTAAACGAATCAAAGCTCAGGCTACAAGGCTTCACTGGCCAGATGAATCCCATGCATAAGACCAGTTTCATGGAATCGATGGTCTAGTCTTTGCTGGGAGCGCGCCATTCCAGTGGCGCGTCTTCCATGTCGACTAGACAGCCCATGAGCGGCACTGGAGTGCCGCGCTCCCAGCAATGAGCCGGTGGTCCGGTGCGCGGCGTCAGTGCCACGCGCCGGACCACCGTCGAGCGTCATGATCACGCCGTGCGGCCTGGCGAGATAAATCGTACAGGTGGGGACAAAAGCGCCTAGGGTCTCTGTGGCGTGGGTATTCCGCGCTCAGCATGCCGCCATGAGGGGAATCCGATGTCGCAGAAACACCGCCGCAGCAATCGCGAGATGAAGAAGCCCAAGCAGAACAAGCCGAAGGTCGTCGTTTCCACCTCGCCCTTCGCCTCGGCCAACTCCAACCCCGCCAAGGCCGTGGTCGCCAAGCGCAAGTAAGCTACTTCGCGACAACCTCGCCCAAGGTCACGATGATCGTGTGCGCGCCGTTGTCGACACCGAGCTTCAGGCGCGCCTTGCCCAGCGAGAGGGGCTGGGGCTCGCCGTCCAACCGAGCGGCAATCACGCCCCGGCTGACGCCGTCGGGATTTCGGATCGAGATGTCGTAGACCGCGCCGCGATAACGCAGAGTCATCTCGAAGCCGGGCCATGCGGTCGGGATGCACGGATCGATCACCAGTGACCCGCCTTTGATCCTGAGGCCCAGGATCGCCTCGATGCCGGCGCGGTAGAGCCAGCCGGCCGAGCCCGTGTACCAGGTCCAGCCACCCCGTCCGACATGCGGCGCCACGGAATATACGTCGGCGGCCACGACATAGGGCTCGACCTTGTACCGCAGCACGCCCGCGCGCGTGCCGGTGTGATTGATGGGATTGACCAGCGCGAACAGCTCGGTTGCCTTGTCGCCCTGGCCGAGCGCGGCAAAGCCCATGATCGACCAGGCAGCGGCATGGGTGTATTGGCCGCCATTCTCGCGGATACCGGGCGGATAGCCCTTGATATAGCCGGGATCCAGCGCGGTCTTGTCGAACGGCGGGGTGAAGAGCGGCGCCAGCCGGTCGCCACGATGCACGAGGTGGCGGTCGAGAGCCGCCATCGCCTGGACCGCGCGGGCGGGGTTGCCGGCGCCTGACATGGCCGCCCAGGACTGGGCGATGGAATCGATGCGGCATTCCTGGCTCTCCGCAGAACCGAGCGGCGTGCCGTCGTCGTAGAAGCCACGGCGATACCAGTCGCCATCCCAGCCTTCGCGATCGAGCGCTCGCGCCAGCGCTTCGGCATGCGCCTTCCAGGCTTTGGCCCGCGCCGGCTCGTTGCGGGCGGAGGCGATGGGGGCGAAGGCCGTGAGGGCACCATGGAAGAACCAGCCCAGCCAAACGCTTTCGCCACGGCCTGCCTCGCCGACTCGGTTCATGCCGTCGTTCCAGTCGCCGGTGCCCATCAGGGGCAGGCCGTGCACGCCGGTCCTGAGGCTGAGATCCAGCCCCCTCGCGCAATGCTCGTACAGTGCCGCCGCCTCGTCGGCCTGGCCTGGTTGGAAGTAAAGATCGTGCTCGCCCGGCTTGAGGGCGGGGCCCTCGAGGAACGGCACCTTTTCGTCGAGGATCGCCGCATCGCCCGTCGTCTCGATGTAGTGCGCCGCGACCGTGGCAAGCCACGCCCGGTCGTCGGAGATGCGCGTGCGCACGCCCTGGCCGGCGGGCGGGAACCACCAATGCTGGAAATCGCCCTCGACGAACTGCCGCGCCGCTGCGCGCAGGATGTGCTCGCGCGCCAACTCGGGCCTTGCCACGGCGAGTGACATGACATCCTGAAGCTGGTCACGGAAGCCATAGGCGCCGCTGGCCTGATAAAAGGCCGAACGCGCCCAGTAGCGGCACGCCAGGGTCTGGTAGAGCAGCGGGCCGTTCAGCAGGACGTCCATGGCGCGATCCGGCGTCTTCACCTGCACCGCGCCCAGCGTCTCCTCCCAATAGCCCGTGACCTCGCGATGGACGGCGTCGAGATCGGTGGCGCGATAGCGCTCGATCAGAGCCTGCGCCTTGCCGGCGTCGCCGGCCTGGCCGAGGAAGAAGACCACCTCCGTCGCCCCGCCTCGCTCGAGCTCGACATTGGTCTGCAAGGCCGCGCAGGGATCGAGGCCGGCGCCGACCCGCTGCGACAGCGGGATGGCGGCACTCAGCGCGGCCGGATTGTCGATGGTGCCATTGCGGCCGATGAACTCGCCGCGATCGGCGGTCCATGCCGTCTGGCGCCCGCCCAGGTCGGCGAAGGCCACACGCCCGCCGTGGTGCATGTTCCAGGGATTGCGCGCGAAGATCGCGCCGGTCGCGGCGTCTCGTTCGGTGACGACGGTCGGCGCCGACGCGCCACGCGACAGGCCGAGCACCCATTCGGCGAACGCCGTGACCGACAGACGGCGCGGGCGGTCGGAGATGTTGCGGATGGTGAGCCGGGAGATCTTGATGGAGTCCACCAACGGCACGTACTGCAGCAGCTCGAGCATGATGCCCTGCGCCGCCAGCTCGAAGTGGCTGTAGCCGCGACCGTGCCGAACGACGTACGTCCCCTGCTCGACGCGGATCGGCAGCGCCGTCGGCGTCCACAGGGTGCCGCTGTCGAGATCGCGCACATAGAGGACCTCGCCGGGCCGGTCGCTGACCGGATCGTTCGACCAGGGCGTGAGCTGGTTGTCGCGGCTGTTCTGCGACCAGGCGTAGCCGCCGCCTTCGGCGGCCACCTGGAACCCAAACGACGGATTGGAGACGACGTTGATCCAGGGCGCCGGCGTCGACTGGCCCGGTCCCAGCACCGTCACGTATTCGCGGCCGTCGGGCGAGAAGCCGCCCAGGCCGTTGAAGAACTGCAGTGCCGGCACGGCCGCTACCGGTGACGGGGGCTTCGCCGGACCGGTGTCGGGAGTGGGCTTGCGCCTGGCGGGCGGCAGCACGCCGCGCGGCGCCTGGAGGCGATCGAGTTGGTCCACCAGGCCGCCGCGCCGGCTGAGCAGGACCACCCGGGCCACGGCGAGCAACAGGCCACGGGTCTCGGCGGAGATCAGGTCGCTGCGCAGCACGAAGATGCCGCCGGACTCGCTCTCGGCTCCGAGATGCGTCCTTGATCGGCTGGTGCGGACCAGCGTCTTCAGGGCAACCTGCAGGTCCTGCACGTACGAGGCGCCGCGCTCATTCAGGATCACGAGATCGACCGCCAGCCCCTTCAGGCGCCAGTATTCGCGGGCGCGCAGCATCTCGCGGACGACACCCGAGTCCTCGACCTCGTCGATGCGCACCAGCACGATCGGCACGTCACCCGAGATGCCCTGGGCCCACAGGAAATGCTGCCCGGCCAGGCCACGGCGAATTGTGTCCGAAGAGGAGCGCAACGCCGGATTGGCGTAGATCACGTGTCCTGCCAGGCGCTGATAGAGGCTGGCCTGGGCCGGGGCGACGTCGAGGTGACGCAGCTGCACTTGCGCCTGCGTCCAGGCCAGCGTCGTTGCCCGCTCGAAGGCGTTGGCGTCCTGATGCTTGTCGATGACGTCGAGCAGCGCCTCGCGCGAGTTCCCTACGGCCGTCCAGAAGGCGATGCGCGCCACGCCGCCCGCCTGGATCCGCACGCGCCGGCGCAGCGCGAATACCGGATCGAGCACAGTCCCAACGGTGTTGGAGAGGCGTCGTCCGTCCGCGGCGGCGACGGCGTTTCCGGCACCGTTGCCGCGGCCGAGGAAGCGGGCACGATCGGTCTCGATCTCGATTTCACCCACCGTCTCGCCCTCGACGACCGCGAGATGGGCGGCCCACAGCTCCGGTTCGTCCGGGCTGCGGCGCCGGCGCGTCGCCAGGATGGCGCCGGCGCTGGCGAGATATTCAGTCTGTACGAACAGCTTGGAGAAGGCCTGATGCGCCGCATCGGCCAGCGGCGGGGCGAGCACGATCTCAGCGTAGGAAGTGAGCTCGATGTCGCGTGGCTCGCCGCCGGCATTGGCGATGGAGACGCGCCGGACCTCGGCATTGTCCTCGGGCGACACCACGACATCGAGCGTCGTGGTGAGAAGCCCGTCACGCCGCACGAATTCAGCCCGGTCCTCGGCGAACATGACATCGTAGCTGTCGGGCCGCGTGCCGTGCGGCTGCCAGGCTGCCGACCACACCGCGCCGCTGCCGACATCGCGGAGCAGGACGTAGCTGCCCCAGTCGTCGCACGTCGTATCCTCGCGCCAGCGCGTGACGGCCTGTTCACCCCAACGGCTGTAGCCCGAGCCGGCGCCGGTCAGCATCACGGAGTAGCGCCCGTTGGACAGCAGATGCACGGATGGGCTGGCGGCATGGGGATTGTGCAGGCGGCGCACGACGGCCGGCTCCAGGTCGTCCACCGTGGTGCTGACGCCGACCTCCTCGGCACGCGGGTGGGCGACGGCGACATCGCGGGGCGTGCGCTCCTGCAGCAGGAGCTCGGTCGCCTGGATCATCGGCTCGGCGTGGAAACGCGTGCGCATCACGCCGTCGAGCAATGCGTTGGCGAGTGCCACGATCGTCATGCCCTGATGGTGGGCCATGTAGGTGCGCACGATCGCCCGGGTCTGGCCTTCGGGCAGGCGCGACGGCGTGAAGTCGAGCGCTTCGTAGAAGCCGTAATGGCCACGCCCGCCGATCCCGGCCAGCCGGCGGAAATTGGCCGTCGCCGCCGCCGGATCGGCCATGGCGGCGAGCGCCGTCGCGTAGGGCGCGATGACGACGTCCTCGCTCAGGCCGCGCTTGAAGCCCAGGCCCGGCACGCCGAAGTTGGAGTACTGGTAGGTCAGTTCCTTGTCGCGCGCGTTGTAGGCCGATTCGGAGATGCCCCACGGCACGCCGAGACCGGCCGCGTAGCCGATGTGCCGCCGTACGATCAGGTCGTTGGTCTTCTCGATCAGGCTGCCGAGCGGCGCGCGCATGACCAGCGACGGCATGAGATACTCGAACATCGAGCCCGACCAGGAGACCAGCGCCGCGCCGCGCCCGATCGGCGTCACCTCGCGACCCAGCCGGAACCAATGGCGCGCCGGCACCTCGCCCAGGGCGATCGCCATGAAGCTGGCGAGGCGGGCTTCCGACGCGAGCAGGTCGTAGCAGCTGGGATCGAGTGCATCCTCGGCGACGACATAGCCGAGGGAAAGCAGACGACGCTCGCGATTGAAGAGAAAGTCGAACTCCGTGGCATTTGCCACGGCGCGGGCCGTGACCTCGATCGTCCGCAGCCGGCGTTCCAGCCCGGCACTCCCTTCGGCATCCTGCGCCAGGTCGCGGCGGCGGCTCTCGATCGACCGTTGCGCGGCCTCGACCCAGAACAGCATCTCCTCGCTTGCTGCATCGGCCCGTTCATTGCCCAGCGCACGGGCCAGGTCGGCGGCCTTGGCGGCGTGAAGCGCCAGGTCGTCCAGGCGCCCGGGAGACTTCAGCAGGGCCACGCCGAGATCGTCCAGGGCGCCGGCCAGTTCCTTGGGAGTGACGAGGTGCGTCCGTCGGTCGTCGGGCAATGCCTGCAGCGCCTCGCGTGCGAGTGCGAGACTGTCACCCACCCCGTCGGTGAGCACCGTCGCGCCGGCGAGAGTGCCGCGCCAGGCCGCGCAGGTGTTGGCGAGCGCGATCAGGTGGCCCGCCAAGTTGCCGCTGTCGACCGATGAGATATAGACCGGATCGAGCGGGCGAAGGTCGGTCGTGTCGTACCAATTGGCGAAGTGACCGCGGAAGCGCTTCAACCGCGCGACGGTCGCCAACGTCGCCTCCAGCCGTTCGACAGCCTCCAGCGTACCGATCCAGCCGAACTCCCGGGCCGCGGCGGTCGACAGCAGCAGAAGACCGATGTTGGTCGGCGACGTCCGATGGGCGACGACAGCGGCGGGATCCTCCTGGAAGTTGTCCGGCGGCAGCATGTTGTCGGCCGCGGTCACGAACGTCTCGAAGAAGCGCCACGTGCGCCGCGCGATCAGCCGCAGGGCATTCGCATCCGACACCGAAATCGGCAGGCTGCCGGCGTCGATCGGCGCCACGCTCACCCACCGGGCAATTGCCGGCGAGATCAGCCAGGCGAAGATGAGAGGTGCCGCCACCGGCATGGCCGCACGGCCGGCGAACCAGACGGCCACCGCCGCCAACGAGGTGATGAGGAGGCTTCCCGTCATCTGGCCGGCAAAGGCCATCCAATCAGTGCGCAGCAAGCCCTTCGACTGAGCCGCGGTGGTCCAATCGAGCAGGCGGCGGCGGCTGACGAACAGGCGGTACAGGGTGCGGCCGATCGCATCGAGCATCAGCCATGCCTGATGAGGAAGAAAGGCCACGAGCAAGGCGGTCTGCGACGCTGTATTGAGAATGTCGGACGCAAGCGCTGACAGATGGCTGCGCGTCGTGATGGCGGCATGCCTCGGCAGAAGAGCCGACATCACCGGCAGGACGGTGGGGAGGGCGACCGTCAGCACGACGAAGCCGGTCCAGGCAAGCGCGGCGGAGAGCGGCAAGGTCCAGCCCGCCAGCAGCGCGACAAACGCAGCCGGGGCCGACAGGGTGCGCCGAAGATTGTCGAACATCTTCCAGAAGCCGATCGCCGTGACGGGGCTGGCCAGTCCTTGCGCCAGGCTGCCCCGCATGCCGCCGGCCAGCCAGGGCAGAAGCTGCCAGTCGCCGCGCGCCCACCGATGCTGGCGCGCCGCGGCGACGTCGTAGCGGGCGGGAAATTCCTCGATGACCTCGATGTCGGACACCAGGCCCGAGCGGGCGAACACACCCTCGAAGAGATCGTGGCTCAGCATCGTATTGTCGGGTACGCGGCCCCGCAAAGCGGCCTCGAACGCATCGATGTCGTAGATGCCCTTGCCCGAGTAGGAGCCCTCGCCGAACAGATCCTGGTAGACGTCCGACACCGCCGACGAATAGGGATCGATGCCACTGCTGCTCGAGAAGATTCGCTGGAATAGCGATCCTTCGGCGCCGACCGGCAGCGACGGCGTGACGCGCGGCTGCAACACGCCGTAGCCTTCGACCACCCGGTTCCCGCTGGCGTCGAGGCGCGGCCGGTTGAGCGGGTGTGCCATCTTGCCGACCAGCCGCTGGATGGCATCCCGTGGCAATCGTGTATCGGAATCGAGGGTGACGACATAGCGGACGTCGGGCGGCGGGCGCGATCCCGTGTCGAAGAATGTCGTGTCGGTCGCGCCGCGCAGCAGGCGATCGAGCTCATGCAGCTTGCCGCGCTTGCGCTCCCATCCCATCCAGCGGCCCTGCGCCTCGTTCCAGACGCGGCGCCGGTGCAGCAGGAGGAAGCGATCGGCCCCGTCGGCGGCCGGATAGCGACCGTTGAGGCGGACGATGCCGTCGGTGGCTGCCGTCACGAGCTCGGCGTCTCCCGGGATCGTTTCCGCGTTCGCGTCCGCCCAGTCCGACAGCAGCGCGAAATGGAGGGCGCCGCGGGGATTGGCGAGATAGTGCACCTCGAGCCGCTGGATTTGCTCGTCGAGGGCGGTGCGCGTCGTCAGCAATGTCGGGATGGCAACCAGGGTGCGCAGGAGCGGCGGCACGCCCTCCCGCAGGTCGAGGCCGGGCAGAAGCGTGGCGCCGAAACCGCCGGTGATCGCCCGATTGACCAGCATCAACGCGGCATCGATCGCCGGCAGAAGACCGATCAGGATCATCACCGCGACCTGCCAGTCGGCCAGTCCGACCTGCACCAGCACGAGCAGCGGAAGGAAGAGAACGACGGCAGCCACAAAGGAGACACTGGCAACGTAACCGGCGATCCCCATGGCCATGAAACGGCGCCGCAAGGCGAGGCCGGGCGGACGGAAATTCAGCGAACGCTCGAAGGCGGGACGGCCGCCGCCGATGAGGTAGTAGCCGGGCTGGCACCGACGGCAGTCGCCATCCCGTCCGTCTGGCGCCGACGCGGCGGCCTGGAGGGCGCGACGCGCGATCTCCGGTTCCGCGAGATCGGTGCCACGGGCGATCTGCTCGATGGCGGTGCGATAGAGGTTGCGCGTCGCGAAATCCATGGCCGAGAAGGCGCTGCCGGCGCGCAGGACATCGTCGACCGTACTCACCTCCTCGAACAGCTTCGCCCAATCGACATCGGAGATCAGGCGCATGCTGGTGATGATGTTGCGCACCGTGACGTTGGTCGCGCCCTGGAGCTGATGCTCACGGCGCACCAGGTCGTCGGCATTCGTGCCCTCGCGCCTCAACCGCTCCTCGAGCCAGCCCACGGCGGGCGTCGTCTCCGGATCCTGGTCGCGCAGGCGTTGGACGAGCTGGACGATGAACCCTTCGGAGAACGGCGCGCGCTGGTAGGGCGTGAGCGCCGCCGGGTCGACGACCAGGCCGTTCACGCCCATCAGCCGATCGGCCACGACATCGGCCTCCTCGCGCGCCGACCGGCGGCTCATGATGCGCACGGCCGATCGCCGCAGGTTCTCCACCAGCACGATGCGCAGCGTGATCGCCACGGCCCACAGCTCGCCGATGCTGAGCGGCTGGACGGTCTGATAGGCGCGCACGAAGCGCGTCAGTGGCTCCGGATCGAACCGGCTGTCGGTGTGGGCGACGAACGCCCAGGCCACGCCGAACACGCGGGGATAGCCGGCCAGCGGACCGCTGCTCAGCTTGGGGAGCTGGCGGTAGTAGCCGGGCGGCAGGTCGGTGCGGACCTCGCGGACCTGCTGTTCGACCAGATGGTAGTTGTCGAGCAGCCATTCGGCGGCGGGCGTGATCGGCCGGCCCTCGTCGGCGGCCTTGGCGATGCTGCGATAGGCGCCCAGCAGGACGCGCTCGCTATCGGCCAGGCGCTCGACCAGGGAATTGCCGATCGCCGGACCGGTGGATATGGGCTGGTTGGCCGCGAGGCTTTCGGCATGCTGCTCCAGCCGCTCGACGCTGAAGAGCTCGCTGCGGACGGGATCTTCGTCATCCCATAGGGAAGCGGGTCGCGCGCGCCCGAAGGCGCGTCGCAGCAGCGATTTCAATGGTTCCGGCCTTTCCGCCAGTAAACGCGCGGGTGGTTCTGAGGATGCGCGCGAGCATGAAGCGTCCGCGCCAGCGGACCGCTACGGACGCTATCCTTCTACAGCAAACGGTCCGGCCGGACGAATCGCCTAATGCCGCGCCGCCTGCCCACCATCCAGGGTCATCACCACACCGCTGATGTAGCTCGCCCGGTCCGAGGCCAGGAACACCGCGAGGTCGGCCACCTCGTCGGGCTCGGCGGCGCGGCCGAACGGCATGTGCCTGGTGAGCTCGGGCCAGCGCTCGGGATCGCCCCATTTCTGCTCGGCCTGGCCGCGCAGCAGGGTGAGCATGCGGTCGGTGCGGGTGGCCGGCGGGTTGATCGCCACCACCCGTACCCCGTGATCGACGCTCTTGGAACCCACCGCGCGGGTGAAGGCCATCAGGCTCGCATTGCCCATCGTGCCGGTGACGTAGTCGTAGTTGTAGCTCTCGCCCGCCAGGCCGATGATGTTGACCACCGCGCCCTTCTTGCGCGCGTACATCTTCTCCAGCATGGCGCGGGTGGCGTTGATGTAGCCGAACACCTTCAGCTCCCAGGCCTCGCGCCACTTGGGCTCGGTCATGGCGAAGATGTCGCCGCGCGGGATGGCGCCGGCATTGTTGACCAGGATGTCGGCATGGCCAACGGCGTCGACCACCGAGCGCACAGTGTCGCCCTTGGAGAAGTCGGCGGGATGGATCTCGACCGGCACGTTGTGCCGCGCCCGGATCTTTTCCCGCGCCGCTTCGAGCGATTCCTTGGAACGCGAGGCGATGTGCACGGCGCAGCCCTCGCTGGCGAAGGCGATGGCGCAGGCGAAGCCGATGCCGCGGCTGCCGCCGGTGATGAGGACAGTCTTGCCGGAGAGCTTCATATCCATTGGACGTTTCCTTTCGGTCCGGACGTTATCGCAGCTTTTGCCGAACCGACATAGGATGCCCGCCCATCCGGAGGGACACGATGATCAAAGGAAGCTGCGCCTGCGGCCGCGTCCGGTTCGAGATCGAGGCAGCGCGGTCGATGACCCATTGCCATTGCGTGAACTGCCGGAAGCTCACGGCAGCTAGCGTCGCCACCTATGTCCACGTCGAGAAGGACAAGTTTCGCTGGCTTGCCGGCGAAGAGCTGATCAACCGCTACGAATCCTCGCCGGGCAGCTTTCGCGCCTTCTGCCGGACCTGCGGTTCGATGCTGCCCGGCAAGGCGCCCTATCTCACGACGGTGAGCATCCCGGCCGGATTGTTCGATGACGATCCGGGCGTGCGGCCGCGCCTGCACGTCTTCACGTCATCCAAGGCGCCGTGGCACGAGATCAACGACGACCTCCCGCAGCATCCCAAGTGGGTGCCGGGCTTCGAGCCAAAGCAGACCTAAAGCCGATAGACGCTGTCGATCCTGGCCCGGCCGTCCTCGGTCTTCACGCGGCCGTCCTTCACCATCTGGATGAGATGCGCCAGCATCGAGCGGCCGGCGGCGGCATGCAGGTGGACCGGCGTGTCGGCGTAGTTCTTGGCGACCATCTGCGGAATGGTCTGCGGCCCTTCCTTGAGCCGCGCCATGATCTGCGCCTCGCGGCCCAGCCGATGCTCGATATAGGACTGCACGAAGGGATTGGGATTGCGGATCTCCGCGCCGTGCGTCGGGATGTAGAGCGTCTCGTCGCGCGGCAGGAGCTTGCGCAAGGAGGCGAAGTAGTCAGCCATGTTGCCGTCGGGCGGCGAGATCACCGCCGTCGACCAGCCCATGACATGGTCGCCCGACAGCAGCGCCTTGTCCTCCTTGAGGGCAAAGCAGAGATGGTTGGAGATGTGGCCGGGCGTGTGCACCGCCTCGACGTTCCAGCCGTCGCCCTCGATGACGTCGCCGTCGTTCAGCTTGATGTCGGGGGCGAACGAAAGGTCACCCGCCTCCTCCGGCTTCTCGTCGCCCGGCGGCCGGGGATGGGGCCCGTAGGAATAGACCTTGGCGCCGGTCGCCTTGGCGAGCGCCGGCGTCGCCGGCACGTGGTCGATATGGGTGTGGGTGACCAGGATGTGCGTCACCGTCTCGCCGCGCACCGCACGCAGCACGGCATCAACATGCTCTTGCATGTCAGGTCCGGGATCGACCACCGCGACCTTGCCGTGGCCCACTATGTAGGTGCCGGTGCCCTTGAAGGTGAACGGGCTGGGATTGTGGGCGACGACGCGGCGGATCAGAGGCGTCACCTCCATCGCCGTGCCGTAGTCGAACTTGAATTCCTTGATGAAGGGAATACCGGGCATGCTGCTCCTAGGGCGCGGGCGGGGTCAGCTTGTAGAGCGCGTTGCGGATGTCGGAGCTGACATAGACCGTCCCGCTGGCGCCGACCCCGACGCCGGTCGGCACCAGGCCCGGCGGTCCACCCGGGTAGGGCGGCAGGCCGATATCGAGGTTGGAGGCGATCACGGTCTTGGCGCCGGTCGCGGGATCGATGGCGACCACGCGCTTCTGGCCGACTTCGGCGACGAACAGTCGTCCGCCGGGCCCAACGGCAATGCCCTCGGGCCCGGCGAGGCCATCGGCCACGACCCGACGTGCGCCGGTCGCAACATTGATCTCGGTCACCGCCCCGGCGGCGATCTCGGTGACATAGAGCAGATCGTCCTTGCCGCGAGCGAGTGTCACCGGCCCACGCAGCTCCTTGGCGACGATGGAGCGTTGCTTGCCGTCGGCGCTGACCTTGACGAGGTTCGAGCTCGCGAGCTCGGCGACATAGATCGTGCCGTCGGCCGTCTCCAGCGCATCGATCGGAGCGGCGAACTCGCCGAAGCTTGCCACCAGCTTGCCGGTCTTGCGGTCGACCTTCTCGACGGTGTTGGAGAACCAGCTCGTCAGCAGCACGTGCCTGGGACCCACCGAGATGCCGAGCGGATAGGCGTGCGTCTCGCCGTGCACGCGGATCACGTCGTGCACCGCGCCGGTCTGGCCGTCGACCGTGCGATAGCTGAAGACGTCGGCGACGTGGATCGTGTCCTTGCCGCCTTCGGAGACGACAGCGAGATCGGCCGGGATGGCGAGCTTGCCCTCGACGATGGTGCGATGCCCGCCGGTCTGCTTGTCGACCAGGTAGATGCCGTTGTCGGTCATCGAGGTGACGAACAGCCGGCCGCGCGAATCGAAGGCGAGATTGTCGAGCCCGGGCTTCATCGAAGCGACCAGCTTCTTGGCCTTGCTGGTGAGGCTCACGCTCCACATGTTGCCGGTGCCGGTGTCGACGACATAGACGTTGTCGCGGTTCTGCGGATCGATGTTCGCGGCGGCCGGAATCTTGAAGCCCTCGGCGATCACCTCGACGCCGCCGGTCTCCAGGTTGATCTTGACGATCTGGCCCTTGAACCACAGCGGGCCGTAGAGGAAGCCGTCATCCTTGTGGATCTCGAATCCGTTCAGGCCGCCCAGCTTCTCGGCGATGCGACGCAGCTCGGTGCGCGGGAACGGCTTGAAGTCGGGCTTGTCGACGTTCTTGAGATCGATCTCGTAGAGCGCGTCGCCGATGAAGACCTCGGAGACGAACAGCCGTCCGTCCTTGCCGAAGGCCAGCGAGTTCGGCCCGCCCATGCCGTTGGCGACTTCGATGGTCTTGCCGTTGGGCCGGCGGATATAGACCTTGCCCAGCAGGAAGGCGGTCCACGCCATGGTGCCGTCCTCGGCGAAGGCGATGTCGTCGGCCATACCCATCGGCGGGTCGATGACGCGGTCGACCTCGCCGGAATCGACCTGCACGCGATAAAGGGTCTGGCCGACCACGGAGCCGGCGAAGAGCTGGTCGTCCTTGTTGAAGGCGAGACCGTGGACGCCGTGGAACCACGAGCCCGCCACCAGGAACTGCTGCTCGTATTCCTTGGCAGGCGGCGCAGGAGCCGCAGGGGACGGTGACGGCGCCGGCGTCTGCTGGGCCAGGGCGCCGCCGCTCACGGCGAACGCAAGCGCCAGCGAGGTCAAAAACCGGCCGCACTTCATCGCGTTTCCTCCTAGAGCACATTCCGTTCGGCTGGAAGCAGCCGAACGGAATGTGCCTTTGACACCAACAGCTCCCGTGCGCGCGCTTCCGGTCGGATGGAACCGCTCGCGGTTCCATCCGACCGGAAGCCGCTCTAGCCTTCTGCGGCGCAGACTTTAGACCGTGAGCAACAAGACTGTCATCCCGAGGCGGCAGGCCGAGGGACCTTTAACGCCGCAGGAAAGGTCCCTCGCGCTTCGCTTGGGATGACAGCGGCCTCTTATCCGCTAACATCCAGAGTCGAAGAAGAATGCGCATTCCGCAGGAGGGAAACCATGGCAGGTCCGCTTTCGGGGCTGACGATCGTCGAGCTGGCCGGCATCGGCCCCGGCCCGATGTGCTCGATGATGCTGGGCGACATGGGCGCCGACGTGATCCGCGTCGACCGCACCAAGGCGCATGTCATGGATCGCCTGGCCGATCCGAAATTCGCCGTGCACAACCGGAGCCGCCGCTCGGTCTCGGTCGACCTGCAGAGGAAGGAAGGCGTCGAAGTCGTGCTGCGCCTGATCGAGAAGGCCGACGGCATCACCGAACCGTTCCGCCCCGGCGTCGCCGAGCGGCTGGGCCTGGGACCCGACGTCTGCCTCGCCCGCAACCCCAAGCTGGTCTATGGCCGCATGACCGGCTGGGGCCAGGAAGGCCCGCTCGCCAAGGCCGCTGGCCACGATATCAACTACATTGCGCTGACCGGCGCCCTGCATGCGATCGGCGTCAAGGACAAGCCCTCGCCGCCCCTGAACCTGGTCGGCGACTTCGGCGGCGGCGGCATGCTGCTGTCCTTCGGCATGGTCTGTGGTCTTTTGGAGGCACAGCGCTCGGGCAAGGGCCAGGTGATCGATGCCGCCATGGTCGATGGCGCCGCCCTGCTGCTGGGCGGCATCTACGGCATGGCCGGTGCGGGCCTGTGGAACGACAACGACCGCGAGACCAACATGCTCGACGGCGGTGCCCACTTCTACGGCACCTACGAGACCAAGGACGGCAAGTTCGTCTGCGTCGGCTCGATCGAGCCGCAATTCTACGCCGAGCTGCTCGAGAAGACCGGCCTGCAAGGCGAGAACCTGCCGGCGCAGATGGACCGCAAGGCGTGGGCCCAGCTCAAGAGCCGGCTGGCCGGCATCTTCCGCACCAAGACGCGCGACGAATGGTGCGCCATCATGGAGGGCACCGACATCTGCTTCGCGCCGGTGCTGACCATGAAGGAGGCCTCGCAGCATCCGCATGCCAAGGCGCGCGGCGCCTATGTCGACGTCTCTGGCTTCCCCCAGCCCGCCCCCGCGCCGCGCTTCTCGCGCACCAAGGAGGGCATCAAGGGCCCGGCCGCCAAGCGCGGCCAGCACACCGACGAGGTGCTGAGCCAGCGCGGCTTCTCGGCCAAGGAGATCGGCGAGCTGAAGGCGGCGGGAGTGGTGGGGCCGCAGTGATGACACTCATCGGACCGCGGACCCCTGCCTTCGCCGAAGCGAAGCCGCTTCGGCTTCGCGCAGGCAGGTCCAGGTCCGCTCATGAGCATGAGCGGGGCTGGAGCCCCGCGGTCCAAAGACCATGATCCGCGCCTTCGAACTGGCGGTGCAGCAGCTCGGCGATCCCAAGCTGCGCGGCATCATCTGGTGGTCGCTGCTGCTCAGCCTTGCCCTGCAGGTCGGCATCGCCGTGCTGGCCTGGTGGGGGCTGAAATCCTTCGCCACCTTCGAATGGCGATGGCTCAACGAGGCCATCGTCTGGCTGAGCGGCGCGGGCGTGATCGTGCTGGCACTGATGCTGTTCCCGGCGAGCTTCGGCATCGTGATCTCGATCTTCCTGGAGCAGATCGCCGACGTCGTCGAAGCCCGGCACTACCCCCAGCTCGACAAGGCGCGGGGCATCCCGATCTGGACCGGCATCTGGACCGGCGTGGTGTTCCTGGTCGCCGTGCTCGCGATCAACCTGGTGATGCTGCCGTTCTACGTCCTGGCGCTTTTCATCGCCGGCCTCGGTGCGGTGCTGTTCTACGCCATCAACGGCTGGCTCGCGGGCCGCGTCTACTACGAGCAGGTGGCGCTGCGGCGGCTGAGCCCGGCCGAGGTCAAGGTCTGGCGGCGCGCCAACTCGGGCGTGCTGTGGCTGACCGGCATCGTCATCGTGTTCCTGGGCACCATCCCGATCCTGAACCTGATCGTGCCGGTGCTGGGGGTGGCAGCGATGGTGCATGTGGCACAAACGCTCAAGCCGCCCAGCCTGCCCGGCCGGCCCTTTAATCCACCGGCACCGCCGCGCTAAACTCCGTAACATGAGACGGGGGCTAGGGGCTTTGGGGGCCCTTTTGTTGGTCACGGGCTGCGTCAGCGACAGCCCGCCGCAATATTCATTGGCTGGTGGTGAGAAAGGCGTGTTCAGCTCGCGCAATGCGGGCTCGCCGATCCCGCTCGACCGCATCAAGGGCCTCGACGAAAACCAGCTCGTCGCCCTGCTGGGCACGGGCGTCCTCGACCGCAAGGACGATCCGGCCCGTGCGCTGCGCTACCAGTCGGACGCCTGCGTGCTGTTCGTCTATCTCTATCGCAGGAGCGGCACGGCCTGGCAGGCCGAGTTCGCCGACGCCTACGACCTGCACCTGCGGCCGCTGCCGGTCGACCAGTGCGCGGGTTCGGTGGCGGCCCAGAAGAAGCGGGTGGCCTAGCAGCTCTTCACAGGGATTTTGACCGGCTGAATGGCAGACGGGATGGCGCTCGCCGCGACTCCCAGGAAATCCCCGCAAGCCGTTGACGCCTCTGCTCCTTCTGACGCCGGTATCGGCCTTGCGCTGTCGCCTGAACAGCGACAGAAGCGACAATGCATGTTCCTCGGCACGGCGGTGAGCAGCGGACAGAAAGCCCGCCGTCGGTGCCAGCACTGCCGTCAGCGGTTCGAGGTTTGCGCCCTTTCCGCCCTTTCCGCCGGTGCTTTCGTAGCGGTCCTTCGCAAGCCGACCCCCTACCGATTGAGCCGCCGTCGAATTCCCGCAGTTCCCGCAATTATCGCAACCGGTTTTCGGCTGCGGGACGGCTGCCGGCCTCGTCGCTGGGGGCGCACCCGTCCCGGCCGGGCAGCCGGATGGGCTCGCGCGGTGCCTGCCGCGCGCGAGGTATCGGATGAACGATGCATAGAACGGACGCCTGAAAGCGCGGCGGCGGGTCACAATAACGCAAGTGCTGAAACGAGTCAATAACCACGGTCTGTTCGGCCAATTTCGTTTCGCGAGTTTTTTCGCACCGTAGAGGGGTGGTGCATGGGGGCTCGAGCCGGTGACGGCGCCATTTGCTTGTGTGGCCGCGAAATCATTGTTCTGCATAGCTGGCTGGTGCGGCCCACTCCGTTTGGCGTCGCGCTGGAGATCTATCCGCAGGCGGCCTTCCTGACCGTTGTCATCTCGGTAATGATCGGGCTATTCATAGAGCAGCGCCTGCATGCCGACGCCGACAACGAACGGGCGCGCGTCGCAGCCCTGCCGGCAGCCGACTTGCCTGCGGACGCTGCGCCCGACTTCTTCCGCCGCGTGCCGCCGGCACTCGGCCGCGATCTTGTGGCTCTCGAAATGGAGGACCACTACCTGCGCATCCACACCGCGCTTGGCAGCGACCTCATTCTGCAGCGCCTGCGTGACGCCCTGGCCGAGCTGGGGCTGTCGCGCGGCCGCCAAGTCCATCGCTCCTGGTGGGTTGCCGAGGGCGCGGTCGCCTCGGCCGAGCGCGATCAGCGCCGGCCCTTGCTGGTATTGCGCAACGGTCTGCGCGTGCCGGTCAGCAAGACCTTTCGCGACCAGGTAAAACAGGCGGGCTGGCTTGGCTGACGTTCGCATCGCCATCCTCGGCGCAGGCAGCATGGGAACCACGCATGCGGCGGCCTATGCCGCCATGCCCGAGGTGTCCGTTGTCGGCGTGTTCTCGCGCGATCCAGCGCGCGCCGCCGCTGCCGCCGCCATCTGCGGAGCCCCGCCCTTCACCGACGCCGCCGCGTTGATCCAGCGTGCCGACATCGACGCCATCGATGTCTGCCTGCCGAGTGCCAATCACTGTGACGTCGTGATTCCCGCTCTCGAGGCGGGCAAGCATGTGTTCTGCGAAAGCCCGTTGGCGTTGGACCTCGACCAGGCGCGGCGCATGCGCGACACAGCCCGCCGCGCGGGACGATTGCTGCAGGTCGGCCTGCTCATGCGCTCGGTGGGCGCCTACGGGCACGTGGAGTCAGTGGCACGGTCGGGAGAGCACGGACGGCTGGTCAGCGTCGCCGCCTGGCGGCTGGGCTCCTACCTGCATGCCGACGCGCCCGACCGCAAAGCGCACTACGGCGATCCATCGACCGAGTTGATGACGTTCGACTTCGATTTCGTCCATTGGCTGATGGGCCAGCCCCAGTCCCTTTCGGCCAGCGCCGCGCGCACGCCAGACGGCCGGCCGGGCGAGATCTCGGCGCTACTGAGCTATCCGGGCGGTCGTCACGCAACCGTCATCGCCAGCGGCCTGATGCCGCCTGGATCGCCTTTCACCGTCGGCTTCCGCGCCTTGTTCGAACGTGCGACCTTCGAGTATCTAGCCACCTTCAGTGGCGGTCCGCCGAAGAGCAGCTTCACCGTTGCCGCCGGCACGACACCCGCCCGTCCGGTATCGGTGGCCGAACGCAACCCCTATGAAGTCGAGCTGCAGCGCTTCGTCGACTGCATTCGCGGCCGTGCCGATCCGGCACTGCTCGACGCCGACCGTGCCATCGAGGCCCTGCTTCTATCGGCGGCGACACAGGTCGGCGCCGTCAAGGGCATGAACGGCAAGCTGGTCGATATCGCGGTCTGGAAGTAGCCGAAGCCTCAAGCTTTTCCGCACTGCGCGCGTCCCGCGCGCTCATGATCATACGCGCATGTGAATGCGCTCAGGCGCGCGGGACGCGCGCGGTCCGGAAGAGTCCGAACTCGAGCTTTACTTCCCGCCGCGGTCCTCGCGCCACAGGTCGAGCTTCTCCTGCACCGGACGGTCGGAGAAGGAGAACAGCACCGCGTCGCCATCGGCGCGGTGCTCGACGTTGGCCCAGCTCGGCACGACGAAGTGGTCGCGCTTCTTCCAGCGGAAGGTCCTCTCGCCGATCACGCTCTCGCCCGTGCCCTCGACCACCGAGAACACCGTGCCGTCGGTGCAGCGATAGGGCGCGGTCCGGAAGCCCTTGGGCAGGAGCTGCATGAAGGTGCCCATGGTGGCGATCGGCGCGCCGCCGCTCGCCGGATTCACGTAGCGCAGCTTGTAGCCGTGGCAGGGATCGGGCGGGCCGGCCTTGGCGAGGCCAGCCAGCGCCTCGCGCGTGCGCGCGTAGGGGTAGTTGAAGATCGGCGAGGTCTGCCGCGCGGGCTTCCAGTCGACTGGCAGCAGGCCGCTGGCATACCTGGCGTCCGACGTGCCCTCGGGCGCGGTGATCGCCTGCTCGTCGCTCTCGCCGCTCTCGGCGAAGCCCGCGTTGAACATCGCCACCAGGGGGATGTCGAGCCCATCCAGCCACACCATCGGCTGCCTGGAATCGTTGCCGTGGTCGTGCCAGGTCCAGGTCGGCGTGATGACGAAATCGCCCTCGCGCATGATGGTGCGCTCGCCGTCGACGGCGGTGTAGGCGCCCTCGCCCTCGACGATGAAGCGCAGCGCCGACTGCGTGTGGCGATGGCTCGGCGCCACCTCGCCCGGCAGGATGAGCTGCAGGCCGGCATAGAGCGAGGGCGTGATGCAGGCGCTGCCCCGCATCGCCGGGTTCTCGAGGATCAACACGCGCCGCACCGCCTCCTTGGCGGTGATCAACGAGCCCGACTCCATCAGGAACGGCCGCACCTTGTCGTAGTCCCAATGCGCCGCCTGGTATTTTGGCGCCGGCTGCGGCGGCACGAGCTGGTGCAGCGATTCCCAGAGCGGCGCCATCGACAGGCCGCCGATGCGCTCGTAGAAGTCGCGGCGCGCATTGTTGCGGGTGGCCCGATGAGCAGTGGGCTGAGACATCGCACTACTCCGCGGCGGCGCGCAGGGGTGGGCCGAGCCGCGCGGCGGCGCGCGAACGGCAGGCGGCGGCAAAGGCGTCGAACAGCTTCATCGACACCGGATTCTTGAGCGCCCGATGTTCAGGATGCCACTGCAGCGCCAGCGCGAAGGCCGGCGCATCGGGGATGCTGAAGGCTTCGACCTGGCCGTCCTCGGCGACGGCTTCGAGGCGCACCCGCGGCGCCAGGCGGTCGACGCCCTGGGCATGCAGCGAGTTCACACGGACGCGGCGTTCGCCCAGCAGGCGATGCAGCAGGCCGCCTTCGACGATTTGGACGTCATGCGCCGAGGCGTAGTTGACGTCGGTATCGGGCGACTTGGGTGAGCGGTGGTCCCAGCGGCCTTCGACCTCGTGTACGAACTGGTGCAGCGTGCCGCCCAGCGCCACATTGACCTCCTGCAGGCCGCGGCAGATCGCGAACAGCGGCACGCCACGATCGAGGCAATGGCGGATCAAGGGCAGCGTGGTGGCGTCGCGCGCCGGATCGTGCGCGGTGCCCCGCCGACTCTGCTCGCCGCCATAGTGATGCGGCTCGACATTCGACGGGCTGCCGGTCAGCAGAACGCCGTTGAGCGAGTCGAGCAGGCGGTCGAGCGCCTCGATGGTCGCCTGTTCGCCGTCACCCAGCTCGGGGCCGATCGCCGGGATCAGCACTGGTAACGCGCCGACGGCATGGACTGCCGCCTGCACATACTTGTCGCCAACCGTGTGATGCCAGCCGCCGCGGCCGTTTTCCTTGAAACAGGCCGTGACCCCCACGAGTGGGCGCAAGGGGGGACGCAGAGAAGAACGATCCATATCCTTTGCCGAAGCGTGCAGAAAAGTGCCGCCTATTCTCTTATTTGGCCGAGAGCTTTGCAAATGGCGGGCTAGAGCGGTTTCCGGTCAGATGGAACCGCTCGCGGTTCCATCTGACCGGAAACGCACCCACTGGAGATTGTGATTGCACAGGGCGCATTCTGTCGGGCTGGTTCCAGCCGGACAGAATGTGCTTTGCCGCGCCTGACCGCGGCTTGTGCAGTGCAGCCCTGCATGGTACCGCCCGCCGCGTAACAGAGAAAGTACGCCATGACCAACGCCCCTCCTCCGCCGCAGAATCCGCAGGGCGCCGCCCCCCAGCAGGCGCCCAACGCGCCGCTGATCATGCACGGCCAGTACATCAAGGACCTGAGCTTCGAGAACCCGCGCGCGCCGCAGAGCCTGATCGAGCAGACCCAGCCGCAGCTCACGCTCAACGTCCAGGTGACCAACCGCCAGTTCGACGCCAAGACCTTCGAGGTCGCGCTGTCGATCGAGGCCAGCGCCAAGACCCCCAAGGACGAGCCGCTGTTCATGCTCGAGCTGGTCTATGCCGGCACGGTGAGCCTGGGCGAGGTGCCGCAGGAGGCCTATGGCCCGCTGCTCTTCATCGAGACGCCGCGCCTGCTCTTCCCGTTCGCCCGCGCCGTCGTCGCCAACGCCACGCGCGAGGCGGGCTTCCCGCCGCTCAACATCGCCCCGGTCGACTTCGTGGCGCTCTACCGCCAGCAGCTCGAGGCCAACGGCGGCAAGATCCCGGGCATCGCCGGCGGCCCGGTCGGACACGCCTAGTTCCGCCGCACGGTGAGTTCGACCAGTTGGCAGCCGGCTGGCCGAGAAGGCGGTGCATGCACTGCCGTCAGCGGTGCGAATTCCCGCAATTCCCGCAATTTCCGCAA
>WHTW01000090.1 GCA_009377525.1 Rhodospirillales bacterium | reverse complement strand
CCGCCGTCTTCATGTTGTCGTAGATGCCACGCCGACAGGCCCCGCCATAAAACGCGAAGGCCCTGTCGTGGGCATCGAACACCAGTTCCTGTGTCTCCCGGAAGTAGGTCCGCACAAACGGCATCCGGCTGTGCGACAGCTTCATGTGCGCCGCCTTGACCATCAGCGGCAAGCCTTGCAGCGTGATCGTCTCGTGGCTCCAGTCGAACTGATAGGCCTCCCCCGGCGCAAAGCTCATCGGCACAAACGCCTGTGCCGGAACCCGCGCTCGTTCCTCCCGCCATTCCTTCACGAACCGATGAACGCTGTCGTGCGCGCCATCATAGCCGCGGCCGCGCAACTCCTCGAACAGCCGCTGCGTCGACCGCCGCTCTCGCTTCGGCAGCTTCGATTCCGCCTCCACGATCTCCGTCAGCGGTCCTATCCATTCACCCAGCTTCGGCGACGGCTGAACCTCACGGGCGTACTTGAACGCCGTCCTGCCCGAGCGCACCACCTTGCGCACCGTCGTGCGCGATACCCGCAAATCCCGCGAGATCTCCTTGATCGCCCGCCGCTGCTCGAAAAACGCCCGCCGTATCTGCCCGATAAGCTCCACGCCAATCACCCCCGCCAGCCCTTCCCAGAGCCGCCATAGGCTCAAAAGGAAGCGACACTGGCACAGACACCAGGGGGGTCAGAATTGGACGCGAAAACCACCCCGCAGGGGGTCACTATTGCTCGCGATTTCACACACTGGGTGCACTACCGTCAAGGCGACAAGTGAAGTAGCGACGCAATCCAATCGAGCTGCGACCGCCTGAGGCAAGCTGACACTTTCGCGACGACAAAATTCGTGCCTAACATCGGCCATGAATCGCAGACGCTCCGACCAGGGCTGGCGCGCGGCGGCATTGGCCGCGGCGCTGTTTGCGATCACGCTCAATTTCCTGCAGCCGCTGGCCCACGCCGCCCTGATGCGCGGTGGGGCGCCGGCCAGCTGGGCAGCGATGTGCCTGCCGAGCGCTCAGAAAGGGGGCGCCCAGCAGGGTGACGACCAGCATCCGGCGACCGCTGGCACGCCGCACGAATGCTGCCTGGGTCTCGCCCATGCGACGACGCTCGCTGAGCCATCAACGGCATTCGTCGCCGTCGACCGCCTGCCTGAAAGCGTTCGGCCGCTCGAGACGGCCGAGGCGCTCACGCCCGTCGGCGTCCGCGACGGGCCCTGCCAACCGCGAGCGCCACCCCTCCCCGTCTGACGCCTGAAACCGCGACGCGCCTCGCCGTGCGTCACGTTCGTTCGTCTTTTTGGGGAGCTTGTTCATGTCATCCGTTCGCGCGGCGACGTTCGCCGCATTCGTGGGCCTCGCGTTGATCCCGTCGCTCGCCAAGGCGCAGGACACGCCGCTGCCACCGGCGACGCCGCCCGTCAACCTGCCGCCCATCACCGTCAGCGCCGGCCGCGGCTCGGTGCTCGACAAGCTCGACGTCAGCACCACCCTGATGACGCGCGAGCAGATCCAGGCGCTGCCCGAGACCGGCGTCGACCAGATCGTGAACCGCATCCCGGGCGTCTGGCTGCCCAACATCCCGACCGGCCAGCTCCATCCGACGGCGCAGCCGGTCAACATCCGCGGCTTCGGCACCAGCACAACCATCAACACGCTGGTGATGGTCGACGGCGTGCCGATCAACGATCCCTACTTCCGCACCATCAACTGGAGCGCCATCCCCAAGAACTCGGTCGAGCGCATCGAGGTGATCCGCGGCGGCGGCGCCACCAGCCTGTGGGGCAACATGGCGATGGGCGGCGTCATCAACATCATCACCCGCGAGCCCACGAAGACGGGGGCGTCGACCGACGTCAGCTACGGCAGCTACAACACCGCCAATGCCGAGGCGGCCGGCAGTGTCGTCGTGAACGACAAGGTCAAGGTGGGGGCGAGCTACAACCACGCGCAGAGCTCGGGCTACAACCTGACGCCTGCGCAGTACCAGAACATCAATCTGGTGCCGACCGCGTCGAAGGCCGACAACGTCGCCGCCAGCGTCTTCCTGACGCCCAGCGACAAGCTGAAGCTCTTCGCCAAGGCCTACTTGAACCAGACCTACGAGGACGGGCTGGTCTGGACCTTCGCCCACAACAACTGGTCGACCTGGCGCCTGCTGCTGGGTGGGACCTACCAGTTCGACGACCAGTCCTCGATCAACGTCAGCGGCTGGGTGGCCGGCGGCTCGTTCGGCACCATCAACGTGGCCAGCGGCGCCTATACGCTGAACAACATCAACGCGACCAACCAGTTCGTCAGCCAGATCGAAGCTTCGCCCAACGCCGACCAGGGCGGCTCGATCTTCTACGAGGCGAACTTCGGGCCCCTCCGCGACGTCAAGATCGGCGTTGATGGCCGGCGGATCCTCATCACCGACTACAACAGCCTCTTTGCCAGCGCGACGTCGAACCCCACGACCTTCGTCGTAAACGGCGAGCACCGGCTGCAGGGCCTGTTCGCCCAGGGCACGTACCGCTTCACCGGCGTGCCGGTCGACATCACCGTGGGCCTGCGTGGCGATTTCTGGCAAGCGATGAACGCCAGCGTGCTCACCCAGAACTCCAGCACCCTCAACGTGGTGCCCAACGCCAGCGCCTCGAGCTTCGATCCGCGCGTCGGCCTGAAGTTCCACGCCAGCGACGAGCTCGTGCTGCGCGGCGCGATCTACCGCAACTTCTCCGCCCCCGGCATGAACCAGATGTACCGGGTCTTCGCCGCCGGCACGGGCTACACGACGATCAACCCCAACCTGCAGCCGATGACCAACTTCGGCCAGGAGGTCGGCTTCGACTTCGAGTGGAAGGGCTTCACCCTTTCCGGCACGTACTTCAACAACAACCTGAACAACTTCATCGACTTCGTGACGGTGTGCAACGCCAACCCGGTCTGCGCCGCGCCCTTCGTCGCCGCGGCGGGGCTGAGCCCCGCCTTCACGACGGTGCGGCAGTACCAGAACGTCGGCAACGCCACCTTCCAGGGCTTCGAGCTGATCGCAACCTGGCAGCCGCTCGAGCAGGTCAGGCTGATCGGAAGCTTCACCAACACCGTCGCCTATCTCACCAGTTCGACCAATCCGGCGTTGGTGCGCACCGGCGTGCAGCTCGGCCAGGTGCCGAACTATACGTTCACGGCCGGCGTCGAATGGCGGCCGATCGTGAACCTGGTCCTCACGGCCTCGATGAAGTCATTTCCGCAATACTGGAACGACACCGGTCACACGCAATTGAACGACGGGGCGACCTTGATCGATCTCGGCGTGAGATGGTCGCCCGCCAAGGACGTGGACATCTATGGCAGTATCCAGAACCTGACCAACGTCCAATACCTGGCGTCCAGCTACTCCTTGACGTCGTTCGAAGGATCGACGGTCAATGCGTCGGCCATTCCCCAGCTCGGAATGCCGTTGACCGCAATCGCCGGCATGAGAGTGAGGTTCTGATGCGCCAGTTGTTCCTGCTAGCAGCGGTCGTCCTGTTGACCTCGACGGCAGCGGCGCAGCATCAGCACGGCAAGCCGGGCAGCACGCCGGAGGCGTTCACCGCCGCGCCGGCGTTCGGTCCCGACGGGACGCTGTGGTTGGTACGGCCCATGGTCGATCGCATCGCCGTGCTGCGCTCGGCCGATCTCGGCAAGACCTTCTCGGCGCCGGTCATGGTGACGCCCGAGCCGATGAACCTCGATTGGGGGCCCGATGCGCGGGCGCGCATCGCGATCGACCCGAAGGGCGGGCTCGTCGTCACCTTCGGGGTCTTCCAGGACAAGAACTTCAACGGCCGCGCCTACTTCGCCCGCTCGAGCGACAACGGCGCGAGCTTCACGCGCCCGCGTCCGATCACGGCCGACGCGACCAGCCAGCGCTTCGAGATCGCCGGCGTCGATCCTGCGGGCCGCGTGTTCGCCGCCTGGCTCGACAAGCGCAACGTCGCCAGGGCTCGCGCCGCCCGTCGCGCCTATCCCGGTGCGGCGCTTGCCTACGCCTGGGAGGACGGCGACGCGGGCTTCGGCGATGCGTCGATCGCCCTCGACAACACCTGCGAATGCTGCCGGCTCGGCCTCGCCTTCGCCGGCGCGGGCCGGCCGGCCGTGGCGTTCCGCAACATCTTCCCGGGCTCGGTGCGCGACCATGGCGTGATCACCTTCCGCGATCCCACGACGCCCGGACCGGTGCGCCGCGTCAGCGTCGACAACTGGAAGATCGAGGCCTGCCCGCATCACGGACCCAGCATCGCCATCGCGCCCGACGGCTCGTACCACGTCGCCTGGTTCACCGACGGCGCCGTGCGCAAGGGCCTGTTCTACGCCCGCGCCGATTCCGCCGACGCCCCCTACTCGCAGCCACGTGCGCTGTCGGCCGCCAATCGCCAGCCGGCGCGGCCATACCTTCTGGCCAACGGCCCGGCGCTGCACCTGGTGTGGAAGGAGTTCGACGGCACGAAGGTGGCGGTGCGCTGGCAGGTGAGCCACGACAGCGGCCGGCAATGGAGCACAGCCCGCACCGTCGCCGAGACCGAGGACGCGTCCGACCATCCATTGCTGGTCGCCGACAAGCAGCGGACCTACCTGTCGTGGCTGACCGAGATCGAGGGCTATCGACTGGTCCCGCTGGGAGACCAGCCATGAGGCTGTCCCTTCTTCTCGCCGCGCTGCTCAGCGTCGTTTCGTTGTGGACCGCCGCGGCGGCCGATCCTCAGCCCTTCGAGCGGGGCAGCTGGGCGAAGCTGCGCGAGGCCCATGCCGGCCAGCCGACGGTGATCCATTTCTGGGGCCTGACCTGTGCGCCCTGCCTGGTCGAGCTGCCGCACTGGGGCGAGTTGCAGGCCGAGCGGCCCGACCTCAGGCTGGTGCTGATCGCGGCCGACCCGCTGCCGCAGGACCCCGAGCGGCTGTCGGCCACGCTGGCCAAAGCAGGTCTCGACAAGACAGAGAGCTGGTCCTTCACCGACCGTTTCTACGAGCGCCTGCGCTACGGGATCGATCCGGCGTGGGCCGGCGAGCTGCCGCGCACCGTGATGATCGATCGCGGCGGCAAGGTCACTGTGTTGCCGGGAGTCGCGGATCTCGCCGAGGTCCGCCAATGGCTCGACGCCCAATCCAAGTCTCATTGAGGAGCATGTCATGTTCATCCGATTCCTTTCGCTGATGGCCGCTGCGGCGCTCTTCGCCTCGCCGGCGTGGGCGCAGGACTACAAGCTCGGCTCGCTCGAGATCAGCCAGCCGTGGACGCGCGCCACGGCGCCCACCGCCAAGGCCGGCGGCGGCTACGTGACGATCACCAACAAGGGCACGACGCCCGACCGCCTGGTCGCGGTCCGCAGCGCCGTTTCCGACAAGGTCGGGATCCACCAGATGAAGATGGACGGCAACGTCATGCGCATGCGCGGGCTGGACAAGGGCCTGGAGATCCCGCCCGGCGCCACCGTCGAACTCAAGCCCGGCGGCTATCACATCATGTTCATGGAGCTGAAGACTCCGCTTGCCAAGGACACCAAGGTTCCGGTGACCTTGGTCTTCGAGAAAGCGGGCAGCATCGACATCGAGCTGCTGGTGCAGGCGATGGGTGCCCAGCCGCCTGGCCAGCACAAGCAGTAGACCGAGTGGCTACATCGCCTGCAACAGCACCCAGGCGATCACGGCCATGCCGATCACCGACACGAACCAGGCGAGCGTACGCAGCCAGGGAATGCCGATCAGGTAGATCACGGCGTAGGCGAGCCGGCCCCAGAAGAAGATCATGGCGCCCATCGCCGTGGTGGCGTTGGCCTTGCCCGAGACGGCCGCGATCAGCACCAGCGCGGCGAACAGCACCAGGTTCTCGATCATGTTGAGATGGGCGCGCCGCGCGCGGCCGGCCCAGCCGGTGTACTCGGGCAGGCTGTCACGGTTGCCGGCCAGCTTCGGCAAACCGACCTGCTGGTTGGCGCCGGTGGCGGCGATCAGCACCTGCACGAAGCACAGGATGGTCGAGAGCAGGAGATATTTCAGGTCGGGTGACATAGGCGTTACTCCCCGTCTACTTGGTCCCGAACAGGCGGTCGCCCGCGTCGCCCAGGCCGGGGACAATATACCCGTGATCGTTGAGCTTGGCATCGATCGCCGCCGCGAACACCGGCACGTCGGGATGGACTTCGGCGAAAGCGCGCGCGCCCTGCTCGGAGCCCAGCACGCAGATGAATTTTATGCGCTTGGCGCCCGACTCCTTCAGGCGGTCGACCGCGGCGATGGCGGAGTGCGCGGTCGCCAGCATGGGATCGCAGACGATGACGTCGCGGTCGGAGATGTCCTGCGGGATCTTGAAGTAGTATTCGACCGCCTGCAGCGTCTTGGGATCGCGGTAGAGCCCGACATGGCCGACGCGCGCCAGCGGCACGAGGTCGATGATGCCCTCGGCGAGCCCGAGGCCGGCGCGCAGGATCGGCACGACCACCAGCTTCTTGCCCTCCAGCAGCGGCGCCTTCATCGCCTCGATGGGCGTGGTGATGTCGCGCTCGACCAGCGGCAGGTCGCGCGTGGCGTCGTAGCCCAGCAGCAGGCCGATCTCGCGCAACAGGCGGCGGAAGTTGGTGCTCGACGTCTCCTGGTCGCGCATCTTGGTGAGCTTGTGCTGCACCAGCGGATGGCTGACGACGTGGATCGAATGCGGCAAGGACATCGGAATCTCCCCAAAAAGCTCAAAAGACGGTGCCGTCGCTTACGACGGCGATCGGCGGGCCGCCGCCGGGACGGCGTTCCGCTGCAAGGACACGGCCGGCGAACCAGGTGCCGGCCTCCAACACCTTGACCAGCGGCAGGCGCGCCGCATCGAGGCCGAGATGGCCGCGCACGTGGCAAGCGACGCGATCGAGCAGCGCCACCGTCAGCGCCCGCCATTCGACGATCGGCTCGTCGCCGGCGGCAAAGGCCGTCTCCAAAAGCGCCTTCTGCTTGGGCCGGAGCGCCCCGGCATCGACCAGCAGGCCGCCGTTGCGATATTCGGGCAGGCCGGTGAGCTCATCGAGGGCTGTGACCTCGAGGCTCGCGCCTTCCAGCGGCTCGACCAGGGAATAGGACAGCCACTGCGACAGCTTGTGGAACGGCACCCAGCCGATGGCCGCGTGCTGCCAGACGTCGCCCATGGGCAGCGGCCAGATCGGCGACAGCTTGTCGAGCACGGCGGCCAGGATGCTCGCCGCCTTCACTTCGGGGCGCGCGACGATGTCGAACAGATCGCCCGGCCGTGACAGGCCGACGCCACCCAGCTTGCGCAAAAGCTCCGCGCGGCCTTCCAGGCCGGTCAGCGGATTGTGCGCCTTCACCTGGAAGCCCATGGCGATATCCATTGGCGCGAGCGTGCTCAACCGCTCCGCATCGACGCGCAGCGGATCGTCCTTGGCATCACGGCTGAACGCGCCGTTGGCGAACATGTGGAAGCTCGCCACGCCCAGCCCCTCGGAGCGGGCATAAGTCTCGCCGGTCCCCGGCTCGCGATACGACCAGGCCGGCCCCGCACCGGCATCGAGCAGCACCGACACCACGGCGAGATCCATGCGCCGGCGCGCGATCTCCTCCTTCGGCAGTCCGGACAGGCGCTCGGCCAGCGCGGGCCAGCGATCGCGCCCGCCCGCCTCGAAATGCCGCCAGCGCGAATGGAAGGGGATCGCCGCCGGATTGGCGAAGCGCTGCCGCGTCACCCTGAGAGTCGCCTGCACGGCGGCCTCGAGCCCGTTGGGGTCGACCGAGAACCAGGCCGAGCGCCCGTCCTCGGCATACTTCAGCATCGCCTCCGCCCGCTCGCGGATCGCCGCGGGCGTGCGCAGGTATTCGAGTGAATCGGTCATGCGGAGCGCGGACCTCCAGGTCCGCTCATGATCATGATGCGGACCTGGAGGTCCGCGCTCCCACTACTCATCGAGACCCCGGCCCTTGGCCTTGGCGAGTTCGGCCGTCTCCGGCTTCTTGGGCGTGAAGTAGCCGGCGGCCTTCTTGGCATCCATCTCGACCTGGGCGTCGGCGGGAATCAGCTCGTCGGGGATCGCCACCTGCTCGACGATCTCGATACCCTGCTCCCTCAGCGCGTCGGACTTCATGTTGCTCATCGAAGCGAAGCGGTCGATGCGGGCGATGCCGAGCCAATGGAATACGTCGGGCATCAGCTCCTGGAGGCGCATGTCCTGCACGCCGGCCACGCATTCGGTGCGATTGAAGTACTGCGCCGCCGAATCGCCGCCGGGCTGGCGCTTGCGCGCGTTGTAGACCAGGAACTTGGTGACCTCGCCCAGCGCGCGGCCTTCCTTGCGATTGTAGATGACGACGCCGACGCCGCCCTTCTGCGCCATCTCGATGCAGATCTCGATGCCGTGCGCGAGGTAAGGCCGGCAGGTGCAGATATCGGAGCCGAACACGTCCGAGCCGTTGCACTCGTCGTGGAGACGGCAGGCGATCTTCGTCTCAGGCTTGCCGAGCTTCGACACGTCCCCGAAGAAATAGATCGTCGAACCGCCGATCGGCGGCAGGAACAGCTCGAGGTCGGGTCGCGTCACCAGCTCGGTGTACATGCCGCCGGTCTGCTCGAAGAGCGTGCGACGCAGGTCGCCCTCCTTGACGCCAAAGCGCTCGGCGATGCCGGGCAGCCACCACACCGGTTCGATTGCCGCCTTGGTCACCTTCACGTCACCCGATCCGCTCAGGATGTCGTTGTCGGGCTTCAGCCGGCCGGCGGCCATGGCGTCCATGATCTCCGGCATGTTCACATGCGCCTTGGTGACGGCGATGGTCGGCCGGATGTCCCAGCCGGCCGCCAGCTTGTCGGCGAACACCTCGGCCACCATGTGGCCCCATGGATCGAGCGACACGATCCTCTTGGGATCGAACCAGCTCTCGAACGGGCCGATCGGCTCGGCCGGCGAGGTGTTGGTGAAATCCGGGCGATGGCCGGGCTTCAGCTCCTGCGCAGCGATCGCGAGCGCCCGGTAGATGCCGTAGGAGCCGGAATGCACGCCGATGGCGTTGCGCTTGCCGGGATCGCCCACCGTGCCCACGACGGGCCCCCGGATCTCGGGGTCGCGCGCACCCCAGATCACCGGGGGAGCCGCCTGGCCGCCCTGGGAGGGGTGGGTATTCAGTCTGATGTGAGCCATGTGCTTTCCAGATGCCAAAAGCCGGGAAAGCGAGGCATTTTAAGCCTTGTGGATGGCAAAGGGAAGACGCAGCGAAGCGCGGCAAAAGTGCGCCTGCCGAGGAAACTTTTAGGCAACGGGCTGCTCCTGCTGGGTTCCATCGGGTCCGGCCTAGTCGCGGACTTCAATCAAGATGAAGAGCACATCGTGTCCAAGACAGAGCGCTTGGTGGATCAGTGGCTGGATCTGGGCGATCAGCTGGCGACCCTGAGTACCACCCTTGGGATGCCCCGGACTGCGACCGAGATCGTCGGGTTCTCCCGCGTGGAATTGCACTCGAATGGCTGGTTGAACTATCCGGAGCTTTCCCGTTTAGCTCAAGTGGCCCCAGCCCCGTGCGCGCCATCACGAGTGCGCTGTAGAGGGCGTGAGCCGATCCGAGGCTCAGTGCGGGAGGTCCCTCGGTCGCGGCCGTGCTTTTGTGATCGGGCTGCCCGCGTTCCTCGCCTAGGGCGGCAGCCTTGGCCCGGCGCCATGTCCCGGGAGGTGTGCCCACCATGCGACTGAAGGCTCGGTTGAAGGCAGCCTCGGACTCGTAGCCGACGCGCGCAGCGATCTCGGCCAGATTGAGAGTGCTCTCGCGCAGCAAGCATCGCGCCAGATGCATTCGCCAGCTGGCGAGATACTGCATAGGCGCCTCTCCGACCAACTCGACGAAGCGCCTTGCGAGCGCCGCCCGCGATATCGCAACCCGCTCGGCCAGTTCCTCGACCGTCCACGGCCGTGCCGGCTCCGCATGGAGTAACGTGAGCGCCCGGCCCACGTGCGGATCTTTCAGCCCCGCAAGCCAGCCGCCGTGGTCCTCACTGGCGTGGCTCAGCTGCCATCGCACGACCTCCATGAAAAGCAGCTCCGTCAGCCGAGCAAGCACAGCGCGATTTCCAGGGCCCGGCCTCGTGGCTTCGCTGATCAAGTGACCGACCGCCGCTTGCCACCATCCAGCCTCATGCTCGACCGTGATCGGCCTTGCAATTCGTCCGTTGTCGGCGAACGCCTCCAAGACAAGAACCCCTTTGCGCACACGAACGCAAAGGAGCGCCGGCAGGGCGTTGAGAAGCGGATCGAAGCGCTGATCGGAATGCAGATAGCCGCAGACAAAACGGGATTCCTCACCGCCTCCGCCGTGCTTGAGGACGTGGATCTGCTCCCGTACGGGTTGCGGGTTGATGTCCTTGATCGGCACGGGCATCAGCCCGGGGTCGCTTGCCATGACGTGCTGATCACCGCGTGCAAGAACGATCACGTCACCTGCTTCGATCGTTGTCGGTGGAAGCTTACCGCACGTGATCCAGGAGTTGCCGCAGGTTGCGACATGGAACAGCGTGATGGACTCTGCGCTCGGCATGAGGCGGGTAGGGAGCATATCGGGCGAAGATGAAATGAATGCCCACGGTCGCGTGAACTCGCCGCGCAGAAGAATGGTGCCGGAAAGCCGAACGACGCGCAGCACCTCGGACAGGACGTCCATATGCCCTCCGAATGATGTTTGGGGGATGCCACCCTCCAAACGTAGCGTCTCGGCAAAGACTCTGAGCGCACCGATCATTGTGTCAAGGTCGTGTTTGACCTCAGACTGTGGCCTCACCGCATACTGAGAGGTCGTCATGAAGGCCGCGCTGCAAACCTTGGCAATTGGTTTGGTCGCCGCGACGAGCGTTGCTCTAGCGCCTCCAGCGCACACGATGGAGGAGACCAAGATTGTCCCCGTAGAGGAGATCAAGTGGGGGCCTGCGCCTCCTTCGATCCCGCCCGGCGCCCAGGTGGCGGTGCTCTATGGCGACCCCGGCAAGGAGGGCCTGTTCGCCCTGCGACTGAAGCTGCCGAAGGGCTACCATATCCCGCCGCACACCCACCCCAAGCCCGAGGTGGTCACGGTCGTATCGGGGGCGTTCCGCTTCGGGATGGGAGAGGCTGCCGACCGTGCGAAGGCTCAGCCGCTGGCCGCCGGCAGCCTCTTTGCGTGTTCGCCGGGCATGCCGCATTTCGTGTTCGCCGACGAGGATACGGTCATCCAGCTCAACAGCAACGGGCCGTGGGGCATCACGTATGTCAACCCCAAGGACGATCCGCGCCAGAAGAAGTAGCCGGTGGCCAACTTCGTTGACAGTGCAGATGTAACCGGTTGCCGAAGGAGCGAGACATGGCACGTTCGATAATGGAGATGGTCGCCGCGGCAAAGGCCGTGGTGCCGAGCATTTCGCCGAAAGAGGCGGTAGCTCTCGTGGAGAAGGGCGCGCTTGTCGTCGACGTGCGCGACCCGCCCGAGCTGCAAGAGGGTGGCAAGATCAAGGGCGCGCTGAATGTGTCACGCGGCATGCTGGAGTTCAGGGCCGATCCCAAGTCTCCCTATCACAATTCGGCCTTTGAGCCTGGCAAGACCATCATCCTCTACTGCGCTTCGGGCGGTCGCTCGGCGCTAGCCGGCACGGCCCTCAAGGAGCTCGGTTACACCGACGTGCACAACCTCGGTGCCTTCAAGGACTGGGTGGAAAGCGGTGGCACCGTCGAGCGGGTCTAACGACTGGGCCGCCCTGCGTGAAGTGCGAGGCTGCAAGCAACGAGATCTTGTCGACGGCGTCGAGATCGGAGGCTCGAGCAAGATTGACGAACTGATAAAAGCCGGGCGACGACGCTGAGTTCTTGAGAGATGCGAGGTCACGTCATCGATTTTGGATGCTTACCCATATTGGACACACACGCCGTGCGGCCGCCGTGGCGCTTGGTTCACCTTCCCGCCGGAATGCCGCACTACGCCTGGGCCAATGGCGAGATCATTGTGCAAATCAACGGCACGGGACCGTTCGACGTGAAGTATGTCGATCCGAAGGACGCACCAAATAGCCATTCGAGCCGGGGGCGAAGAACGATCAGCAAACCGGCTGAATCTGCGATCACGATGAACCCCCGCGTGATCGCCGGCGCCCGTTGCAGCGAGCGCAGATGCAGCGCGGTTCGCTTCTTCACGCGCCGACGTGTGCCAGGTTCAGGTTATCAGGGAGGCCGGAATGTCTCGGAAATTTACGCTTCATCTGCTGCAAAAGAATCTGCAAAGTCAGAACGAGCGATGGCTCCAGCTCGAGCTGACGGGGCCGAGAGCGGTATCGCCGTTTGCGACTGCGTACCCCCCGCAGCATCGTTGGCTCGCTACTACGCAAGCGGATTACTATCACATGTGGGGCTTGTGGTCTCTAGGCCTAAACAGCGTGACCGTGGGTCCTGACGACAGCAAGACGCTAGGCATTGCGCCACCCGACGAACGAGGCTGGCGCTATTCTATGAAATCGTTCGATCTGGAGTTTGTCGAGTTGTGGCAAATGACTGGCGGCGGCCCGCCGGAAATAAAGAAGGCAGCCGTTCTGACCCATGCCCTACAGACTCACAGGGGTTTCGCACCCAACGGAAAAATGACTGGTGTCGGCCGAGGATTCATTGAACTCGGTTCCGGGTTTCTAGCGAGAGGATCGGTGACTTGGAATCTCACGTGATTTCGACCGCCGTTTGAGCTTAAGAGCCTGACTGAAGAAGGAGTTGAATGGCTTCGGCAGGCAGGACTCCATCGAGTTGCGAAGACCGTGAAGTAGAGCGCGCCTCGGCCGAAACGTGATGCCGGACAAACGTAACCCTCCGGGGAAGCTTTCAATTACCCACATTTATTGACGGTCACTGAGCGGCGCACAATCTGTTGCGCGAAAGGAATCGGTTGTGATTCCTTGTCTGGCACCGAATCGCCAAGGAGCGGTGCCAATGGACGAACGGATCACGCTTGGTTTGATGTCGAGCTTGCTGGCTGTAGTCTTGCGGACGACCGTCTGAACAGGCGACTGCGCAAACTGCTGGCGCAGCTCGGGAGCGCCATGGGGCAAAGCATTCCGCTGGTCTGCCAGGATTGGGCCAACGCCAAGGCGGCCTATCGGTTTTTCTCCAACGATCGGGTCAGCGAAGCCGACATTCTAGCTGGTCATTTTCGATCGACGCGTGATCGGACGGCGGCCACTGATGGGCCGGTTCTCGTGCTCCACGATACGACCGAGTTCAGCTATCAAAGGGAGAAGCCGGAAGCGATCGGCATCACCAAGGCCATAAACAGCGGACGGGACAAGGCGGGTCGCCTGAGGTCGCACACGATTTGCGGCATCCTGATGCATTCGAGCCTGGCGGTCACGACCGAGGGACTGCCGCTCGGATTGGCGGCGGTGAAATTCTGGACCCGAAAGAAATTCAAGGGGACCGCTGCGCTCAACATCGAACTACAGAAGGCCTTGAACCCGGCAGGCGAACGCAAGGTTGAGCGTTTCGGCTGGATCTTTGCGCCCGGCGACAAGGTCATGCAGATCGAGAGCGACTACGACAAGGAGGTCTATAACGGCGATATCGGCTACGTCGCCGATGTCGACCCGGATGCCGGCGAACTGATTGCGGGTACTGGTCGCGCCTATACCGGTCGATTAGGTGCCGGGCAGGCCCTGTAGTCCGAGAGACCATACGGTTGCCTGAGGGCGGACGCTGGCCGATGTGATCCATTCGCGAACGATCCCAAGGCGCAGGCTCAGGTGTGCCGCGAGTGGTCCCGGCATGGGCGGTTAGGCGCGGCTCATATTGTAGTTGGATCGGAACGTGACGAGTTGCACGCAGAAGCTTCCCACTACCGCAAGGTAATCGTTTCGCGTAGGCTCAGGGGAGGGGAGTGTGCGCTATTCGTATGGCCCAAGGCGATTGACCGCACGCAATTGGTCGAGGCTATCACGCGTTTCGATGATGGCCACGACCATCGGGCTATGGTGTGAGACATGCTTCGCCATGTTTGGACGAAGGAGCCGGGCCTAGTGCTGGCTCGTGATGGGGTGCTGCTGGTTCGACTCGAACTGATACCCATGAATGGACGTGTGCTCGATCCAGAGGAGGCGGAAGCCCTAGCCCGCCGAATCGTTACGCTGCTCAACCATGGAGAACGAACGCGATTAGGGTAGAACTGCACAGAGTTAGCCTGCCTACCGGCCATCGCTCTCGCGATCGATCATCGCCCAGTGCGCCTGCTTCTCCACATCCTGGTCTCGCGGTTCAAGACTCGAGCGCGGCTGGAAGCCGAGATCATCGTGTTGCGGCATCAAGTGAACGTTTTGCGTCGACGGTTGGACCCAAAGCCGAAGCTCACGGTGGCCGACCGATTGCTCTTCGTGTGGCTGTATCGCCTGTTTCCGTCGGTGTTGGCCGCCATAGCCATTGTCCAGCCAGAGGCGATCATCCGGTGGCACCGGACCGGCTTCCGACTGTACTGGCGCTGGAAGTCGCGCTCTCGGGGCGGTCGGCCGAGGATTCCACTGGAGATCCGCCGCCTGATCCGAGACATGAGCCTGGCGAACCGGCTTTGGGGTGCACCACGCATCCATGGCGAACTGCTGAAGCTCGGCATCGAAGTCGCTCAGTCGACGGTCGCCAAATACATGGCGAAGTGCGGGCGCGGGCGGTCGCAGACCTGGAAGACCTTTCTGCATAACCATGCGGCAGGAATCGGCGCAATGGACTTCCTGATCGTGCCGACAGTCGGCTTCAAGTTGCTATTCGTGTTGGTCATCCTCAGGCACGAACGGCGGCGGCTGATATCCCTGAACGTAACGGCCAACCCCACGGCAGAGTGGATCGCCCATCAGATCACCGATGCCTTCCCTTGGAATGAAGCACCAGACTAGCCGTGGCGGAGGCGGCCGTCGTGCCCGCACAATGGCGGCGCTGGTATGACGATCCGAACGCAGGCACGCCGAGACCCGATCGATGTTCCGTGGCGGCGACATGTTCAAGGGCTGGAACACCGCCCTGGCACCCGACCCCTGCGCTCACATCATGCTGCGCGACGCGCCCGGCGCGCCGTTCGTCTTCGATCCGCCCGACGGCAAGCTGCTGCCGCCCTTCCGTTTCCTGCCGAGCGCCACCAACCCCGAAACGATGGTGACCAACGAGTTCGGCTGGCGCGGCGGACCGGTGACCTTCGTCCGCAGCCCGCGCAGCGTCCGCATCGTGTTCGTCGGCGCCTCGACGGTGGTGAGCAGCCACCACATGCCGCACTCCTTCCCGGAGTTCGTCGGGCATTTCCTCGAGCGATGGGCCAAGGCGCGCGCGCTCGACGTGCGCTTCCAGGTACTGAACGCGGCGGCGCCGCGGCTTGTCCCGGTCGACTGCTGCAAGCCTGCTTGAGCGTCAGTCTGCGCTCGCAGCTATTTAGGCGTGCTTGCGACGACGGCCGTCCTTGAGGCTGGCGGCAAACATCTCCTTGGTCGTGATCGGTCGGTCGTGCTTTTTCAGGAGATCGGCCAGCACCTCTTCCACGAGATCCTGCAGGCTCGAGCCCTTGTCCGCCGCCAGCCGCTCAAGGGCCGCGACCGTCACCGTGTCGATGTTCACCATCTTGCGCATCGTCAGCCGCCAGGCCTGGCCACGATGCGCGCCAGCAACTCGGCCTGGGTTGCCGGCGACTTCGCCTTCCTGGTCCGTGGACGCTTCAGGGCGCCGGCCTCGAAGGCAGCGATCACCGCGTCGTGCACATACGAGGTGCGGCACACCGTGGGCGTGTTGGCCAGCTCCTCGGCGATCTCGATCACCGCCTCGCGCACCTGGCGTCGGCGCTGGCGTTCGCTGTCGGCGGGCTCGGTCGCGGCGAGTGCCTTCAGGGCCGCCACGGAGGCGACCAGCGTGCGGAAGTCCTTGAGCGAGATGCGCCTGCCGGCAACTTCCTGGAGGAAGGCGTTGACCTCGGCAGCCCGTACCGGCCGCACCGCGTCGGCCTCCCGGCACTGGAACAGGCGTCGCCCGGGCAACTCCAGCAAACGTGCCACGGCGGCATGGAAGCGCGCACTCCGCACGCGAAGCGGCCTTGCCGCCCTCGCTCAAGGGACTGGACGTCATCGCCACGAACGTCGTTCGCCTGCCCGACGACAATCGCGACCCGCAGCGCTACACGCGCCGCATCGACGGCTGGCGCACGCTCGTCGAAGCCGCTGGCGCGCGCTGGCAGGTTATTTCCGATCCAGCCGACGCGGTGGCGTTGCTGAAGGACCGCTAGAGCGGAATCCAATCAGATGGAACCGCAACGCGGTTCCATCTGATTGGATTCGCGCGCACCGGTGATACGTGTTGCAGGAGGCACAATCCGTCCAGCTGAGTCCAGCTGGACGGATTGTGCTTTAGGGTGCGATTGTGACGGCATGATCCGTCGTCGTGTCCTCTTCGCGCTTCCCGCGCTCTCGCTCGCTTCGGCCCGCGCCTTTGCCCAGCCGGTCAACACCCTGCCGGGGATGACAACCGTCACCTTCGCGCCAGGCTCCAACACATCGACGCTCGCAGGCCAGTTGGCGCCGGGCGGCCGCAATGTCTACTACGTGCAGGCCAAGGCGGGGCAGACTCTCATGGTGTCGGTGATGCCCGTTGCCACCGGCGCCAGCTTCCAGGTCTTCAAGGCCGATGCGAGCCTGGCCAAGGGCGCCGACGGCCTGCCTGTCGTCACGGGCGGGACGCTGCCGGATGCCGGACCGACCGACAACGCGACCGCGTGGATTGGCGCCCTCCCTCGCGACGGCAACTACCTGATCCTGGTCGCGATGCGTCCTGCCGCGGCAGCGACGCCAAGCCCCTACAATCTTACCGTGTCGTTGCAGTAAGATCGCAAGTATTTGCCTCTTTGGTGCAAATTAGAATAGACTGCGCTCAAGGAGCTTCCCTATGAAAGCGCTTGTCGCCATCGCCTTCGTGATCGTGTTGGTGGGGACTGCACATGCCCAGCAGCAGCCGACGGCGCAGCAGCAAGCGCCACCTCCAGCCGGGCAGACTTGCATGTCCCAGCATGTCGAGGCGCCGGGTGTTTCAGCCGCCGCGCTGATCACCCGGGGCTACGACATCAAGGGAGCGGTCCCGGGCGGCCTCTGGGTGCAAAAAGACCGCGAGGTGTATTTCTGCAATTCCGGCCGGGCGCTCGACAACGACGTGCTGTGCTGGCGTCTGCGTGAGCCGGTCAAGGGCCAAATCTGTCAATAAATTGATTGCGCCTCAGGTGCAATTAATTCATAAAGCTGGCGTCGAGTGATCGCGGGACGCCGAGGTGCTTGGGGGTTCGGCATCCTCGATCGTCGACAAGTGTGGAGTGTGCCGGCGCGTCCGGGGTGGGCCGCGCCGGCATCTCCTCTCTTCACTGATCGAAGCATCGTTTGAACGACAATGACCTCATGCTGAGGAGGACGCGCAGCGTCCGTCTCGAAGCATGGGCAACGGACAAGGTGCGCGTTCCCACCCTTCGAGACGCCGCGCTTTGCGCGGCTCCTCAGGGTGAGGCCGTTGGATCTAGCCTAAGACTTGCCGGTGCAGGCAAAGGTGATGGAGCGCGGCTTGAAGGCCGGCGCGGCCTTTTTCGACGCCTCGACCTTCCTCGGCCATGCGCCGCTTTTCAGATGGCGCTCCACGATCGGCACCAAACCCCGCAGGAACACCCAGGCCCGCAGACGCTCGCCGGCATAGCTGTTGTGAATCGCGTCGATGAAGAGGTCGGGATCGAACGGCATCAGACGCGCCACGTCGATGAAGGCGAGGTCAGGCGCGCGCATACTTGGCGAACACACGGTTCTCGAACGCCGCCAACCGCTCGAGTTCGCGGTAACGGAACGGCGCATGGCCCTGATTGAGATATTCGAGGATCGAGCGATGCCGGATCGGATGGAGAACCATGCCGTCCTTCACCGGCCAGATGAATGACGCCAGCACAAGCTCGGCGCCTGCCGCGTTGCCAGCGGCGCGGATGGCCTCGAGGTCGTGCACGATGGTCGACAAGTGCACCGGCAGGTCGGACCGCGTGATGTCAGGATCGCGCTCATCGACTCCCTTGGGCCATACCAGCGTGTAGTCTTTCTTGGGCCACTCGCCGCCGCCAGCCGGCCGGGTTGCGCGTCGCCAGCAATGCCTGCACGCGCCGTACCAGGGCCGACTCGCCTTCCAGGCTCGCCGGCCAGCCGTCCGAGGCCTCGCCCATGCCGCCGCCAGCCGGCTGCGCCGGACAATGCTCGCCGGCCGCCAGTGCCATGCCGGCGCCGTAAGGGACCTCGGGAACGAGGGTGCGCAGATCGAACTGATTGGCGCCCTCGTAGTAGACGAGCAAGTCCGGCTGCAGCAGCAAGACCTCGCCGCGCACGACCGCGACATTGTCGCTGGAGGTGGTGCTTTCGCGACCCGCGTCGAGGATCTCGAACCTCACGTCGAGCTTGCGTGATGCGGCCCACATGTTCAGCCAGTTGCCGATGAACGCAGGATACGAATAGGGAAAGTAGTGATTGCCGACGGTCGTCGAGACGCCGATGAAGGCAATGCGCACCGTCCGCGGCTGGCGCGCGAACGGCACGGGCGGTCCGCGAAAGCCGTAGTCGTTGGTAACCAGGCCAATCGGCGTCGTCGCGTTGGGCAAATAACGGTAAGGAGGCCGCGCCTCGCCCGACGGAGAGTCGTACAGATAAAGGTGCCCCGGCGCGCCGCAGAGATAGGCATCGCGGCAAGGATCGCCGACGAAGGCAGCGTTCCACGCCTTGAACATGTCGGCTCGTCGCGTGCCTTCGGTGACGCCGCTCTGCTCGACCTTACGCACCAGTTCGAGCCATTCCTGCGGTATCGCTCTGCGGTTTGGCAGAGGTGGTGGATCGGCAAAGAACCAGGCGCGATCGACGCCGGGCGAAAGGCCGGTCTCGTCGAGATGGCGCGCGGCCGGCCCGCTGTCGGAGTCGGCATCGAGGTGACGCACGGCAAGCTCGGCCGCGACGGTGCACAGTGCGACCGAGACCGCGACCAACAGAACATTCAGCCAAAGCCTTCCCACGACCTCGCTCCTGCACGATTCGTCGAGCCGGGTCGTCAGGTCATCGAGCCGCGACTGCGCGCCTGGGTCCAGCGAATGCAAAAAGGCGGACCATCGATCGCCAGCCCTGCACCGTCATCCCGATCTATTTGCAGCAACTATTACCCCCGGCACGGCGTTTGGCAGAGAAGCTAACTGCCTATTTGCGGTGATTTTTTGCACTCACCGTCAGCGCGCGAGGATTTCGGGTAATGCCGCTCAGTTGGTCGACCCTTCCCGATTCCCAGCTCTGCGTCGTCAGCGGCGAGGGAACGGTGACCCGCTCCGACATCGACGCGTATCTCGCCCGCACTGTCGCCGAGGGCACCAAGGGCTACGCCAAGCTGGTCGACATCACGCCCTGCACACTGGCGCTCGACGCTGACGATCTGGAAACGGTGGCCGATCGCCTCTTGCAGTACGGCATGGGCGATCGACCAGGTCCTGTCGCCATGGTCGTGGGCTCCGCGCTCAATCTCGACATGGCGGTGTTGCTGAAGCAGCGGGCCGGCGATCGTCCGTTTCGCATCTTCACCAGCATCGGCGCGGCGCGTTCCTGGTTGACGAGCTATCAGGAGAGCTACGATCCCGCGTCGTTCGCGACCGGCCTCAGCACACGGTGGCGTGGCCTGCGCGCCGTCTGACTGCGCGTCGAGAAACAGCTGCCTTGCCTCGTCCGCCCAAAGCGGGTGAATTGGGCGCATGCAGTTCGGCTGGCTCACCCTTTCCCTGGCGCCCTCGCCCGACGAGGACGCCCAACGCATCGACGATCTGATCGACCAGGCTTGCAGCGCCGAGCGCCTGGGCTTCTCCGACGTCTGGCTGACGGAGCACTATTTCACCGGCGAGAGCGTCTATTCGGACTCGCTGATGTTCGCCGCCGCGCTCGCCATGAAGACCGAGCGCATCCGCATCGGTTTCGCGGTGGTGCAGATGCCGTTCCACCATCCGGTGCGGCTCGCCGTTCAGCTCGCCCTGCTCGACAATCTCAGCAAGGGCCGCATCGACGTCGGCATCGGCAAGGGCACGGTCTACAACGAATACGAGTTCGTCGGCCACGGCCTGCGCAGCACCGACAGTCGCGAGCGCATGGAAGAGGCCGTCGACATCATCGAGCGCGCCTGGCGCGAGGCGCCGCTCAGCTATGACGGCCGGTTCCACAAGGTGCATATCCCGGCCATCCGGCCCAAGCCGGTGCAGCAGCCCGGCCCGCCGCTGTGGCGCTCGGTGATCTCACCCGGATCGTTCAAGGAATGCGGGCGGCTCGGCGTGCCGATCCTGACGGCGCGCCTGTCCATCGAGCGCATCAAGGAGCGGTGGGCGACCTACGAGGCCGGCATCGCCGAGGGCGGCCACGACGAGCGCACGCGGGCGCGGCTGCTGTCGCAGAGCGCGCTGTGGCGAAACGTCTACGTCGCCGAATCGGACGCTCAGGCCGAGGACGAGCTCGCCGGGCTGCTCAGCGAGACGCGCGCCCACATGATGCATGTGCGCGAGGCATACAATCCGGCCGACTTCGAGCCCGAGCCGGCGACGCTCAATGCCTGGACGGATCCCAAGGTGCCCGACTCCGTGGCCATTCCCTTTGCCTTGCACACCGGGTCGCTTTATGGCTCCGCCAAGCGCGTGCGCGAGCAGGTGGCGGAACTGCGCGACGTCGGCGTCCGCCATCTGCTCTGCCAGACCGGCTTCGGCGCCATGGACCATGCGCAGAACATTGCCTCGATGCGCCGCTTCGGCGAACAGGTGATGCCGGCGTTTCGTGATTAGAGCGCAATTCGCACATCAGATTCTTCCGGACCGCGCGCATCCTGCGCGCTCATGATCATGCGCGCATGTGAATGCGCATGAGCGCGCAGGATGCGCGCGGTCCGGAAGAACATGAGTCTGGACATGTCAGCGATAGCTGGCGCGACCACCGTCGAGGCCCGGCCCGACGCACCAGTTGAGTTGGTTGAGCGGCAGGCGCTGCACTGACGCGACCATCGCCACCGCGGCGCGATCGATGCAGTGGCCATTGTTGCGGTCGTAGACCGCGGCCATCAGATGGCCGTGCGGATCGTGGCCGGCGGCCAGCACATGGCCGACCTCGTGCAGCGCCCGAAGGGCGCGGCTCGAAGGGTGGGCAACAGCAAGCACGTAGGCCCACCCTTCGAGACGCATCGCTGCGCGATGCTCCTCAGGGTGAGGTGGCATTGGTCCCCGATTTCGTGACTCAACAGTCGCCCACGCGCTTGCCGGTCAGCACGCTGCTGCCCTTGACCGTCGTGCCGGCCTTGTCCTTGACCGTGAGCTGGCCCAGGCCCTCGTAGCTGTCCGGCTTGTAGCTGACCTCCGCCTCGGCGGTGACGCCGGGCGTGTCGCCGGTCGGCGGGCAGACCGTGGTCGCCTTGAAGATGCCGGGCTGCTTGGGGCCCGGGCTGAAGGTGCAGCCATGCTTGGCGAAATCGTCCGGCGTCGGATAGAGCAGGCGCTCCAGGATCGCCTCGCCGCCTTTCACGCAGACGCGCTTGGAGGTGGACGGCATCGTCTGCATCCCTTCGAGGGTCGTCTTGTCGGTGACCTCCCACAGACCCGCTTGAATGGCTGTCTGGCCGAAAGTCGGGCCGGTGACCAACGTGGCCGCAATCGCTGCGGCAATGACAGAACGCTTCATCGACTGGGACCACTCCTGCTGTCGGGCGAAGCGCAGCGTAGCCGCTGCACTGTCGCCGTGCGATCCAAATCAGCTGCTTACTGCTGGCGCTGCGGCGCTGGAGCCGGAGTTGCCGGCGCCGGCTGGGCCGGAGCGCTCGGCTGCTCAACGGTGACGTTGGCGTCGGGCGCGCGGGCAACGTTGCTGTGCAGACCCGGAGCTCCTAACATGAAATAGGCGCCAACCAGAACGGCTACCACCAACGCGCCGACGATGAAGTACAGGCCGCCGCCAGCACTGGGCGGCCCGGGAGTCACATGAATGTCGGTCTTGGGGTCATAGTCAGGCATGGTATCTCCTTTCCGTTCCTGGAAGGTCTCCGTGAAACGGGGGGAGGCGAAGATCGTTCCCGGCAGCAGCCGACGCGACGTCACCGTGAAGCGGAGCGACCCCGAAGGATCGAGATCAGAAGAGCGAGTAGGTCTTCGACGTGGTCGTACCCGCCGGGGCAGTCGAGACAGGTGCGGAAGCGCTCGGTTGCTGCACGGTCTTCTCTTCCTTGACGCTGCATGCGCCGAGCGCGGCGACGAGGGCGGCGACGGCAACCATAGCAAGACGTCTCATCGGCAGGCTCCTCATTCCTTGTGGTCCCGGGCAACGGCAGCCGCCGGCGAGGGTTGCAAGGAACCGCGAGGTGGGGCTCGGCGTTACAGTTCTAATGTCGCCTGAGCATCCGCCTTCCGAAACGCCGCTCAACGGTAGAAAGATCCTGATCGTCGAGGACGAGGCTCCCATCGCGCTCGACCTCGCGGCAGCGGTCCAGCAGGCCGGCGGCATCGTGATCGGACCCGTCGCCTCCGTGGCCGGCGCCCATGCGGCCATGGCGGACAACCGGCTGGATGGCGCGCTTCTGGACATCCGCCTGCGCAATGAGACGTCATTTCCGCTGGCCGACGTGCTGGCGGTGCTCAATATCCCCTTCGTGTTCGTGAGCGGCCTGTCGAGCGCCCTCATGCCCTACACGCACCGCGAACGGCCGTTGTTCGACAAACCCTATGATCCCGGCGAGGTGATTGCTGCGCTGGCCCGGCTGGTCAAGGAAGCCGGGGCGGCTGAGCCTCGAGCCAACGACGCGCCTGCTTGACGTCGTCGAACACCTTCATCGGGCGGTCGGCCACGGCAGCCGCGCCCAGCAGGCGCGCGATACGCCGGGCCTGCTCGGGCGTGGCGACGACGGCCAGCGCGCCCATCGTGCCCAGCGCATGCAGCCCGCGAATGCGCACGATGATCGACAGCACATCGTCGGGCGTCATGGCCGCGTGCGCATGAGTGCCGTCGAGAAGCTTGCTGTAGGACAGCGCGTTTGCCCCCTCGACGGCATCGAAGAACGCCATGGCATCGGCCATCGACACGGCGCCGTCCGCCACGACGTCGACGGCGTGCTTGCGTGAATCGATCGTCCAGTAGAGCGCCATTTATGTCGGCTGCGCTTCCAGCCAACGCTGGGCGGCCCGTATGTCGCGGAAGATCCTGATCGGACGGTCGGCGGCGGCCAGTGCGCCGAACAGGCGGGCCAGCCCATGCGTGTGTTCGGTGACCACGACGATGGCCAGCGCGCCCATCGGTCCCGCCGTGTGATAGGCGCGGATGCGCGCGCCCAGCAGCATCATCTCCTCGTCGGTCAACTTGGAATCGCCGCGCGTTCCGTCGAACAGCTTGCGATAGGGCATGCTCCCTGCCACGACCACGGCGTCGAGATACTCCTCGAGGTCAGGCAGGGTGACATCGCCTTGGCAGACGGCGGTCAGCATGCGCCGGTCGTGATCAATCGTCCAAGTGATGGGCACGCAGGATTCGCCAACTCTCCGTCGGCCGCACAGTAGGGAGGGCGCGCACCGGCCGCAACCTCCGATCACAGGCCACGTTGACCCTGCAGGTCGACCATGAGCAGCAAGAACATCCCGCTCGGAACCCAGGAACACGAGATCCTGCGCGCCATTGCCCGGATGGCGACGACGGCGGCACCGGCCGTTCCGCTGTCATCGACCCAACGCCTGCGCTTCGAAATGCTGGGGCTGATCGAGGATCGCGCCGACGGCATCCGGCTGACCGAGCGGGGGCGTGCGATCGCCGCCGGGCCGGCCGAGGCGCCGCCGCAGACGCCACAGGACGTACAGCACGCATCCGCACCGCGTGACCGGCGTGGCCGCCGGCTCGGCCTGCGCCGACGCTCTCCGTTCTGAGAAACTTGGGAGTGCAACTGCCGGCCGATGGCGTCAGCCACCGGCCAGCGGTCGAACCTACCAATAGGTCGGCGCGTTGTAGTAGCGGTCAACCTGGCGGCCGTAGTCCGGCGTCCAGTGGAAATCTTCGTCCATGTCGTAGGTCGGCGCGCGCTCCAGCATCTTCTTATCGAGATTGACGACATAGCCGCCCTCGCTCTCGTCGTACTTCAGGGCCGACCACGGAATCGGATGGTATTTCTCGCCGATGCCAAGGAAGCCGCCGAACGACATGATCGCGTAGATCGCCTTGCCGCTCACCTTGTCGAGCATGATGTCGTCGATCGTGCCGAGCTTGTCGCCCTCCAGATTGTAGACCGAGGTGCCTTCGACGCGTTCGGCGTTGATCAGCGTATTGGGCGTGATCTTCGTGATGTCGGCCATCGCCTGGTTCCTTCTTGGTCGTTGATGTGTGCCCTGCCCAATCCGCGTCGCGCGACAAACGCCGGGATGCTTCGAAGAGTTGCCGCGACAGGCCAATCTAGAGTCGCGGCGCGAGATCCGGCCAACGCCCGGCGATGGCCGCGACGACATCGTCCGTGCGGGCCGCGAGGATGCGCTCACCCTTGAAGGCCGTGGCCCGCGTTGGATCGCCGGTGGCGCCGGTGCGCTCGAACGGCCCGTCGAGCGCGAGCTTGTCCATGCGCACGCTGCGCGGCTCCAGCGCCAGCATCACCGACGTCTCGCGCTCGTCGGCGTGGCCGCCTTCGGCGACGGCGAGCAACTTTTCCGCCGCGGCGCCCAGGCCGCCCATATGCAGCACCAGAAGATCGGGCGCGCCGCCGGCCACCTCGTCGATTGGCTTCTCGGTCGAGACGCCGGTGTTGAGGATGACGAGTCGCCGGACACCGTGGCTGCGCAGATTGCCCAGCAGCTCGGCCAACAAGGCCTTGAAGGTAGCGGCCGACAGATGCTGGCTGCCGGCGAACGACGTGAAGGCCGGATAGAAGCCGAAGCCCACGACGGGTGCGGCAACCGCCGGCAGACGCTCGATCAGCCGCTGGGCCAAGGCGCGGGCGGTCAGCGCGTCGGTTTTGAGCGGCAGGTGCGGGCCGTGCGCCTTGGCCGCCGCGCCGATCGGAACCACGACCAGCGCCCCCGCCTCGAAACGCGCTTTGGCCTCGGGCCAGGTGAGGTCTTCCAGCCAGACGCCGGTGTCGAAGGTCATGGCGCGACGCTAGCATGTAGGCTGGCGAACTAGGAGAAGCTCATGAGGAGGACGTCAAGATCGTCGAGCGCTGGGACGTCGTGCAGCCGATTCCCGGTGAACAAACAACGGGATGACGCTCAGGCGGCGGTTCGCGGCCGGCCGGCGGGACGTTCGAGCTCGACCAGCTCGGCACGCTGCTTGGGCAAGGCCGTGGGATAGGTCTGCTGCAGGAAGGCGATCAGCTTCTCGCGCACCTCGCAGCGCAAGTCCCATGCCTGCTCCGACGTGCGGGCGCTGACCAGGGCACGCAACTGCACAGCCTGCTCGTTGGTTTCGACGACCTGCAGGTTGACCACGTCGCCGCTCCACAGCCTGGTCGTGCGCACGATGTCCTCGAGCTTGGACCGGACATCGGCGACCGGCACCGTGTAGTCGACCCACAGGAAGACCGATCCGATCAGGTCAGTGCCCTGCAGCGTCCAGTTCTGGAAGGGCTTTTCGAGGAAGTACGACAGTGGCACGACCAAGCGCCGCCAGTCCCACACCTTGAGGACGACGTAGGCGCCGGTGATCTCCTCGCATGGTTCGGCGAGATCAGCCGACGCATCAGACGCACGACGGCGCGATGCTTGCGTCAACGACGTCCGCCGGACGGAGGTTGCAACCGTCAGCTCTCCCAGGGCAGCTTGACGCGCCTGGGCGGGTGCGTGCCGGGCACGATCAGCTTGCGCCATCGCGCCGACGGCGCGCTGTCGTCGAGCGCGATGCGGCCGGCGACCAGCGAAATGCCGAGGTCCTTCCACAACGCGGCAAGGTCGACGGGTTCGGCATTGTTGAAATAGCGCTGGACCAGGCCGCTCATGACGGCGGTGCCGGTGACGCGGTCACAGGCGGCGGCATACTCCGCGATGGTGGCGCGCCGCGCGCCGTCGAGCCCACTCCACAGCACGCCGGCCAGGCAATCCTCCAGCCCCTTGGCGCCGTTGGTGGCGCGCCGCAGGCCGATGTCGGCCAGCAGCATGAAGGTGGCGCCGCCCCAGTAGTTCTCCTGGCCCCGGGCATTGGCCATGCTGCCCGAGAAGGCCCGCGCGCCCCTCGGCATGTTGTCGACCCACTCGCGCCACACCTCCTCCTCCGTCTTCCAGCCGGCGCGGGCGCGAATGATCGGTTCGACATAGGTGGCCGCACCCTCCATGAACCAGGTGCCGTCGCGCCGGATGAAGGGCATGCCGGTATGGATCAGCTCGTGCGTCAGCACCCAGTCGCTGAACAGGCGGCGGCGGTCGACGTCGGTGCCGACCTCGACCATCACCGTGACGCCGCCGCCGGGCAGGCTGCGCCCATAGCCGACGCCCCGGCGATGCGTGACCGGGACGAGGCCGAGCAGCGCCTGCCTGGCCGTGAAGCCTTGCCAGTAGTTGGATTGCGCCTGGGCAGTGCGCTCGACCCAGTCGAACAGATCGGCACGTGCGCTCTCGCCGACGCCGTCGAGGATGGCCACGCGCAGCACGGCGTCGGCCCTGGGTTGGTTGGAGGGCTGGCCCGGCCGCAGCGATCCAGGCGCGGGAACGGCGAGCTCGCGATAGGCGAGCCGTCCCAGCGCCGTGTAGCCTGCGGCGAGGACCGGCGCGCCGCTGAGCCGCCAGGCATCACCGACCTTGGGAAGGCCAGCCGCGAACACCAGGCCCGGGCCCGTCGTCATGCGGATGTCGATGGTCGGCGTCCGATCGTAGCCCTGCGGCTCCAGCAGCCAGCTTCCCAGGATGGCCAGCACGCCGTGGCCGCGCTGCACGGCAAGCCGGGTCGAATCGACGGCGCGCGCGAAGCCCGAGAGATCGAACCGGTAGCGCGCCTCCGCCACGCCATCGCGCTGCTCGACCTCGAAATCCTGGATGTAGGACGAGGCGCGGTGCTCGACCGACCGGAAGGACAAAGGCGGCGTCGCGCGGCAGCGATAGCTGATGTCGAGCCGGAGCCCATCGTTGTCGGCCAGCCGGCCATCGACGGTGCAGTCCGGCGCGGCAACCGGCTGGGCCAACGGCTGGGCCAACGGCTGGGCGAGCGAGGGGGTCGCCGCCAGCAAGGCAGCAATGAAGGCTCGCCGGAACATGCCGCAGGCTAGAGCGTTTTCCGTTCAAATGGAACCGCTCGCGGTTCCATTTGGACGGAAAAGCGCGCTATGGCGATGCTGATGACACAGGCACATTCCGTTCGGCTGATTCCAGCCGAACGGAATGTGCTCTAGCACACGCCAGAGGCGCATCAACGGCGCCGGGCGTTCACGTTTTGCGGCGCAGCGAGCCCGGCATAGAAGCCCTTCAGCAGGTCGAGCACATCGAATACGGGCAGGCCCGCGGTGTCCTCGACCGCCTTCTTGTACGGCGGCAGGTTGGTGCATTCGAACACGATCGTGTCGATGGCGGGATGGCGCGCCAGCAGATCTCGGGCGGCGGCCACGACCTCCCGTTCGACCTGGTTGCGGTCGAGCGTCGTGGCATTGCCGATGAAGGTTCTGGCAAACGAGCTGCCTTCGGGCAGGCCGACGAAGGGCGTGTCGGTCGGCGCTCCGACGGCAGCGAAGTGCGCCGGTGTGAGGTTGCGCGCCGATGCCGTGATCACGCCGACGCGCTTGCCCTGGAGTTGGCGGACCAGCAGCAGCGCCGACGTCGCGACCGGCACCGGCGAGACGGTTGAAAGATCGTCCTGGTAGAGCGCGAGGAAACCGCAGCTCGTCGACAGGCCGACCGCGCCCTCGGCGGCAAGTGCCCGTGCATTGGCCTCGAGGGCGGCCAGCACACGCGGCCGGTCGGGATGGGCCGTCACCGCGTCGGCCGAGCCGATGCCCTCCATGCGCCGGAAGATCACCGGGAAGTCGAAGGACTGGGCATTGCCGATGTCGCCGACGATGCGCGGAAAGCGCGTGTCGAGCATCAGGATGCCGAGCGGACCGCCGCTCATCGGTTTCATTGCGGCTGCGGCCACGCCTTCTGCGGCCCCCTCGCCTGCTCGAACCAGCGCGAGATCCGCATCACGCCGAGGTCGTCGAAGCGGTGGCCGGCGATCTGCAGGCCGATCGGCTTGCCCTCTTTCGTATAGCCGCAATTGATCGACGCGGCCGGCTGCTCGCTCATGTTGTAGGGCACGGTGAAGGAGATGTGCTCGAGCGGCCGCTGGACGTCGTTGGTCGGCGTCTCCCATTCGGCACGATAGGTCGGCACTGGCGAGACCGGCGACAGCACGTAGTCGAAGGGTTGGGTGGCGCGCGTGGTGGCGGCACGGATCGCCATGTAGTTGGCGACCGCCTTGATCACCGTGGTGCCCGAGACGTCGGCGCCGCCACGGCACCAGTCGGCGATGAAGGGCAGGACGCTCGCCTGCTTGGCGTGGCTCAGCGCCGAAAAGTCGACCCAGCTGCGCACGCGCCAGAACAGATCCTGCAGATGCAGCATGTCGGGCGACAGGAACGGCGCCACCGGCTCGACCTTGGCGCCGGCGTCGGCGAACTTCCTGGCGGCCGCCTCGACGGCGGCCTTCACCTCGGCATCGACCGGCAAGCCCGAGCCGGCGTCGAGATGGAGGCCGATCCTGAGACCCTTGGGTTCGAGCGGGCCCGCGCTCCAGTCGATCGTTGCCGGCGGCAGGCTCATGTGGTCGCGCAGGTCGGGTTTCGACAGTTCCGCCATCAGCAGCGCGGAGCAGGCCACCGTACGCGTCATCGGCCCGATGGCGCGGCCGAAGTACGGCGGATCGACCGGCACGCGGCCGAGGCTGGGCTTCAGGGTGAAGATGCCGTTCCAGCATGCCGGCAGGCGCACCGAGCCGCCGATGTCGGTGCCGAGATGCAGGGGACCATAGCCCGCCGCCGCGGCCGCGCCGGCGCCGGCGCTCGAGCCGCCCGGATTCCAGTCGAGGTTCCAGGGATTGCGGGTGAGCGGATGGAACGAGCTTCTACCCGACGACAGCATGCCGTAGTCGGGCATGGTGGTCTTGGCGAGGATCACAGCGCCCGCCTCGCGCACCCGCGCGGCGGCCGGCGCGTCATCCGCCGCCGGCACCAGATCGGTCGCCGCGGTGCCGAGCGGCGCCGGCACGCCCTTGGTGGCGATGTTCTCCTTGATGGTGATGGGCACGCCGTCCAGCGACCCCTGCGGCTGGCCCGCCTGCCAGCGCTTCTCCGACGCCTTGGCCGCCATGCGCGCGCCCACGAAGTCGGGGGCGTAGAGCGCCTTGAGCTTGGGCTCCCATTTCTCGATATGGGCGATGACGGCGTCGACGGCTTCGACAGGGGAAAGCTTCTTGGCTTTGTAGTTGGCGAGCAACTCGCCGGCGGTCATGTCATGCAGGGCGGTCATGGCGCACCCTACACAAGGGCCCTAACTACTCCAATGTGTCTTGTCCGCGCGCCGGAGTGCGACACATGGCAACCACGGCAATTGAAAAGTAACTACATTGTCATTACATTGCACATATGCCTGAGCTGCGTTTCGAATGGGACCCTCGGAAATCAGCGAGCAATGCGCGAAAGCACGGAGTTACGTTCCGTTCAGCCTTCGCCGATCCGAACGGTTTGGTGATCGATGATCCCGACCATTCGGAAGACGAAGAGCGGTTCATCTTGCTGGGCTTGAGCTACGCTCTACGCCTTCTCGTGGTCTGCCACGTATTTCGTTCAGATGCGATTCGCATCATTTCCGCGCGCAAGGCGACGTCGCGCGAATCTCAAACCTATCGAAGGAACAGATGACGATGCGCAAAGAGTACGATTTCGCGTCCGGCCGCAAGAATCCGTACGCCGGACGACTGAAGAAACAGGTCACGATCCGACTCGACCAGGAGGCGATTGCCTATTTCAAAGCGATTTCCCCTGAAGTCGGCATCCCCTACCAGAGCTTGATCAACCTCTACCTGCGCGACTGCGTAGCGGCTCGTCGACGGCCTCGTCTCGATTGGCGCCCGTCAGGTTCGGCACACTGACGTCTCCTCACTCTCGTCGCGTGATGTCGAGCCTTTCAGCGATGAATTTGGTCAAGACGGGTGCGAGGAACAAAACCGCGATCATGCGCACCGTCTGCATGGCCATGACGAACGACACGTCGACATTGGTCGAGGCGGCGATGATGGCGATCGAATCGGAGCCGCCGGGGCTGGTGGCGAGGTAGGCGGTCAGCGGATCGACGCCCGCGCCCCAGACCATCAACACGGCGATACCGCCACACAGCGCGATCAGGATCAGGGTGGCGCCGAAGATGACCGGCAGCGCCTTCAGGGCATGGATCAGGAGCGGCCGGGTGAAGCGCAGGCCGACGTTCCAGCCGACGAAGGCGTAGCTCGCCGCCAAGAGCCAGGTCGGCAGCTCAATCCGGATCAAGCCGAAATGGGTGAGCACGATGCCCAGCACCAGCGGTACCAGGAAGGCGCCGGCCGGAATGCGCAGGCGTTGGGCGATGAGCGGACCGATGATCGCCAGCGCCAGCGTCTCGGCCAGCGGCACCCAGGCGACATCCGGGAACCAGACGATGCCGTGTGCCGCCTGGACGGGCGCCACGCCGAACAGACGGGCCACGATCGCGGCGATGACGGCCACCAGGACCACCCGCAGATACTGCATGAAGGCGACCAGGCGCGGATCGGCGCCGTAGTGCTCGGCCATGATGGTCATCACCGAGGCGGCGCCCGCGCTGGTGCCCCACAGCGCCGTCGTGCCCGGCATCATCTGCCAGCGCGTCATCAGCCAGCCGAGCAGGCTCGACGCGGCAACCACCAGCAGCACGCCCGCCGCAAACAGCACCCAGTGGCGCAACACGTCGTCGACGATCGACAAGGGCACCATGCTGGCGATCAGGCAGCCGACCAGGGTGCCGACCACGGCCCCCCAGATGGTCAGGATGGGCCCGGCGACCATCGCGGCCACGATCCGGACGGCGGCCAGTCGGCCCCGATC
>WHTW01000008.1:429-98018 GCA_009377525.1 Rhodospirillales bacterium | reverse complement strand
ATGGGATTGGAGCGAACACTTCGCGGGACAGCCGGAAACCGAGCGATATCTGAACCACGTCGCCGATAAGTTCGATCTCCGCCGCAGCATTAGCTTCGCGAGCAAGGTGACCGCGTGCCTTTACCACGATGACTCCCGCTCCTGGACTGTCCGGTTGGAGGACGGTTCGTGGCACACATGCCGCTTCCTCGTAACGGCGGTCGGCCCGCTTTCCGCGCCGACCTTTCCGAAAGTCCCTGGACGGGAAAACTTCGCGGGCGAGGCTTATCATACCGGTTTGTGGCCGAAACATCCGGTGACTTTCGAGGACAAGCGAGTCGCCGTGATCGGTACCGGAGCGAGTGGCGTCCAGGTCATAACGGAGATCGCCAAGACGGCGAAATCCCTCACGGTGTTCCAGCGCCGCCCGAACTGGTGCAAGCCGTTGCACAACCGGCCAATTCCCAGGAACGAAATGAAGCGGCTGCGCGCGTGGTATCCTGAGATGTTCCAGCTCTGCGAACAGACCTCGGCTGGATTCCTGCACACCCCCGATGGTCGCCGGACCTTCGATCTACCGCCGGACGAGCGGGAGGCATTCTGGGAAAAACAATACCAGACCCCCGGCTTCTCAATGTGGGTCGGTGGCTTCAAGGACATGATGACCGATCATGCCGCCAACGACGAGGTATCGAAATTCGTCGCTCGCAAGATTCGCAAACGGGTGCATGATCCGAAGGTCGCCGATCTGCTGATCCCGAAGGATCACGGGTTCGGCACACGGCGGGTTCCCCAGGAATCCGGCTACTACGAGGTGTTCAACCAGCCGAATGTCGAACTAGTCGCCCGCTTCAATTAATTTGCATTGATCTTGATAGTATGATTCGTCTTGGTGGCAGCAGCGTCAGCGAGGTTGTCACGATGTCGATGAAAGAGAATTCGGTAAAGAAGTATGTGGTTCGGCTGAGCGGGGAGGAACGCGAACAGCTTGAGACGCTGATTGGGAAGGGCAAGAGCCCGGCGCGTCGGCAGTTGAAAGCGCGGATCTTGTTGAAGTCCGATGTGTCGCCGGACGGGCCGGGCTGGAGCGACAGCCGGATCATAGGGGCCCTGGATTGCAGCGCCTCGATGGTCTCTCGGGTGCGCCAGCAGCTTGTGGAAGAGGGGCTCGAGGCTGTTTTGAGGCGCAAGCCTCGCGCGACACCGGGGGTTGCGCGGATTTTTGACGGCGAGAAGGAAGCCAAGCTGATAGCCTTGGCCTGCTCCAAGCCGCCCAAGGGACGGGCGCGCTGGACCCTGCGGCTGCTGGAGAAGAAAGTCGTGGAGCTGGCCATCGTCGATCGCGCCAGCGACAGCACGATCGGGCGGGTTCTAAAAAAAACGTTCTCAAGCCCCATCGCCGCCAGCAATGGGTCATCCCGCCGAAGGCCAACAGCGCGTTCGTAGCCGCCATGGAAGACGTGCTGGCCGTCTACACGCGGCCGCGCGATGCCAATCGTCCGCTGGTTTGCCTGGACGAGACCTCAAAGCAGCTGCTCGCCGAGACGCGCCTGCCGATCGCCATGAAACCGGGGCGCCCAGCCCGTTTCGATTACGAGTACGAACGCAACGGCACCGCCAACCTGTTCATGCTGTTTGCTCCGCTCGAAGGCTGGCGTCACGTCAAGGTCGCCGATCGCCATACCGCGGTGGAGTACGCTCACGTCTTGAAGGATTTGGCCGATCTCCACTTTGCAGATGCCACAACGATCGTTCTGGTTCAGGACAATCTCAACATCCACTGCAAGGGCTCGCTCTACCAGGCCTTTCCCCCCGCCGAGGCCAGGCGGCTGGTCGAGCGCTTCGAATGGCACTACACGCCAAAGCACGGCAGTTGGCTCGATCTCGCCGAATCCGAACTCGGCGTCCTGTCGTCACAGTGCCTCGACCGGCGCATTCCCGACAAACAAACGCTGATCGACGAGGTCGCCGCATGGGTCCACGACCGCAATGCCGATCACGCAACCGCAAACTGGCACTTCACAACGCCTAATGCCCGCATCAAGCTCAACCACCTATACCCCTCAATCTGAATGAATCGGGCGACTAGTCTGCATTCTCGAGAATCCGATCCGGCGCATCACGCCGACCGGCCTGGAGCTCGCGGACCGCGGCTTCGCCTTCGACATGATCGTTTACGCCACCGGCTTCGACGCCATCACCGGAAGCTTCGATCGCATCGACATCCGCGGCGCGAGCGGAGCAAAGCTCAAAGAGAAATGGCGGGCCGCGCTCGAAACATTCCTGGGAATCCAGGTCGCGGACTTCCCGAACATGTTCATGTGCATCGGTCCGCACACGGCTCTCGGCAACATACCGCGATCGGCGGAGTACAACGTCCTCTGGATCACCAACCTGATCCAGTACATGCGCCAGCATGGCTACACGTATGTCGTACCGAGGCCCGAGGCGGTCGAGGGCTGGACCAGCTTCGTGCTCAAGGCGGGGGAAGGCCTGCTTTCGAACGACGTCGATAGTTGGATGACCGGGATCAACCAGAACGTCGAAGGCAAGCAGACGCGGATCATTGCACGCTACAGCGGAAGCGCGCCCGGGTTTCGCGCGAAGGCCAACGCCGTGGCGACGGAAGGATACCGGGAACTGGAGATGTGCTGAGACGGACGCCCGCCAATTTCACGAAATCAGCTGGGGTGAGGAAAATGATGAACTCGAGACTTTGCCACAAACTTGGAATCGAATTTCCCCTTTTCGCCTTCTCGCATTGTCGGGATGTCGTCGCCGAGGTGACGAATGCTGGGGGATTCGGCGTGCTCGGCGCGGTAGGCCTGAATCCGGAGAAGCTGGATGTCGAGCTGACCTGGATCAACGAGCGCGTCAACGGAAAGCCGTTCGGCATCGACCTGCTCATCCCCCAGAACATGGTAGGCAAGGATTCGGACTCGGACGACGCGGAGCTTCAGGGGAATGTCCCGGAGGAGCATCGCAAATTCGTTGCGGACCTGCTTGAACGGCACGGCATCGATAGTTCCGACGTCTGGACCGGCAAATACGACGATCGTGACTCGTCCTTCATGCGCGAGAGCGGCGCCGCCAGGATGCTGGAGGTCGCGTTCAAGTATCCGATCAAGATGTTCGTCAATGCGCTTGGCGTGCCCCCCGCGTCCATCATTTCGGAGGCGCATTCGCGGGGCATCCTCGTCGGCGCCTTGACCGGATCCAGGCGCCATGCCGTCAAGCATGCACAGGCGGGCGTCGATGTCCTGGTCGCCGCGGGCGGTGAAGCGGGCGGCCATTGCGGCGAGATCTCGACGATGGTGCTGGTCCCCGAAGTGATCCAGGCGGTGCAGGACTACGACAACATCGACGTGTTGGCGGCGGGCGGGATCGCCACGGGCCGCCAGATGGCCGCATGCATGGCGATGGGGGCAGCCGGCGTTTGGTGCGGGTCGGTGTGGCTCACGACGAAGGAGGCCGAAACGACGCCCACCGTCAAGGAGAAGATGCTGGAAGCGTCCTCCGCCAACACGGTGCGTTCCCGCAGCAGGACCGGCAAGCCGACCCGGCAGTTGCAGTCCGCTTGGTCGGACGCATGGGGCGCCAAGGGGGCGCCCGATCCCCTTTCGATGCCTTTGCAAGGCATTCTTACGCGCCCGGCGATGGCCAAGGTGGACAAGCTCGCGGAGGCGGGTCACGAAGGCGCCAAGCAGATCGCTGCCTACTTTGTCGGGCAGTGCGTGGGCCTGATGAACACGGAACAGTCCGTCAGGTCGGTCGTGTATGACTTCATGAAAGACTACGCCGAGGCGGTTGAAAGACTATCCGCTACCCTCGCCGATCAGGCCCGGGCCGTGGCTCACCATGGCTGACCTGATCAGACCCAATCCTTCCGGCGCTAAGGTGTGCTCGTGACCGAACCTGTGACGCCGCGCATCGCGGCGACGCTGATGCTTGCCCGTGACGGCGCGGACGGGCTGGAAGTTTTCATGGTGGTTCGCCATCATGAGATTGAGTTCGCGTCCGGAGCCTTGGTGTTCCCCGGCGGCTCCGCGAGCGCCGGAGACGCCGACCCCCGATGGCGCCGCTTGGCGGACGGTGTTGACCAAATCAGCGACGAGATGCTGAACGTGATGGCGGCCGCGGCGCGGGAAGCCTTCGAGGAATGCGGCGTGCTGTTCGCCCGAACGGCCAGCCGTGGTCCGCTCCTCGAGGGCGCCCGGACGGAGGCGTTGGGAGCCACCTACCGGCAGGCAATCGAAGCGGGCAGTCTCAGCTTCGCCGACATGATCGAGCTGGAAAATCTGGTTGCGGCCTCCGACCGGCTCGTGCATTTCGCCCACTGGATAACGCCGCCGCACATGCCCAAGCGGTTCGATACCCACTTCTTCCTCGCCGAGGCACCGCTCGATCACCTACTGCGTCACGACGGTAGGGAATCGGTCGACTCCGGCTGGGTGACCCCACGTCAGGCATGCGAGGACGCCGATGCGGGCCGCCGCGCGGTTCTGTTTCCAACCCGGTTGAACCTGGAAAAGGTCGGACAACACCGAACCGTGGCCGAAGCGCTCGGCGCCGCTCGGGCATCCCGGGTCGTCACCGTCCGGCCGGAAACCAGCACGGCGGAGGGTGGGCGGCTCCTCCGTATTCCCATCGAAGCGGGTATGGCGCCGGAGAGTTCCTCGTGTCGAGCGGCTCCGGCAAGAATGCGCGGATACACAAGCTCGATGCTGGCACGCGAAGCTCGTAGCGCCGAAAACGCCCTGGCGGGCCTGCGCGTGCTCGGGGCTCAGGTCCGGGGAGGGTGGGGTTCCGGAACCAGATCCCTCGCGACAGAGCGCGGACGAGTATTCGTTCAAGGCGGGCCGCCGAGAGGGTCGCACAGCGAGGACGTCCATGGATCTGACACTGACTGAAATGCATCGGGCACTACGCGATGAAGTAAATGCCTTCATCGCCCGGCACCGCGACCGCGCGCCCCGGCCTGGCGGCGGACGCAAGCGGCCCGACAGGAAGGTTCTGGAGTGGCAGGCGCTGCTGCTCGAGTCCGGTTATTTCGGCCGCAACATACCACGTGAGTATGGCGGCTTCGGCGCCCCTCATGATGTCATCGAGGTGGCGATCATCGCCGACGCGTTCAGCCGGAGTGGCGTTTCGCCGGGCATCCACAACCAGGGCATCAGCATGCTGGTGCCGACGCTGCTGGAGGTCGGCACAGAAGAGCAAAAACGACGTTGGGTCGGTCCTACCATTCGGGGCGAGGCGATCTGGTGCCAGGGCTACTCGGAGCCCGGATCCGGTTCGGATCTCGCCGCCGCGCATACGCGCGCGGCGGTGGACGACGGATTCTTCGTTATCAACGGCCAAAAAATCTGGACAAGCTCGGCCCACTATGCCGACATGATGTTCCTGCTCTGCCGGACAGAGCCTGACAAGCCGAAGCACGCCGGTCTGTCCTACCTTCTGGTTCCTATGAATACGCCGGGGATCGAGGTTCGTCCGCTGCGCACCATGACAGGACGGGCGGAGTTCAACGATACCTTCTTCACCGACGTTCGCGTGCCCGTGGACCAGATCGTGATGGGGCGCGGCGATGGTTGGCAGGTTGCCAACATCACCTTGAAATACGAACGGCTGCTTCTCGGTGATGCCAACAAGCTGCAGAACCGTTTCGAAGCCATTCGCCGGATGATGCAGGAGCCACGGCCGGACGGCTCCCGCCTTCTGGATTGCGCGGAATGGCGCGACAGGCTGCTGCGGCTGCAAGGCGAGGTGATGGCGGCCCGCTACCACAATCTGCGTCTGTTGACCGATCAGGCGGAGGGAGTCGATTCAGGCCTCGGACGCCTGATCGTGAAGTATCACGGCACGATGCTCGCGCACCGCCTGACCTCCTTGGCGGTCGACGTGCTGGGTTCCGCCGGGCTCGCCTATGAGCCTCAGGGTGAGGCGGCGGAGGACGATCCGGCCACCACTTGGCACATCGACTACATGTACGACATCGGATTGATCATCGGTGGCGGCTCCTCGAACATCCAGAAGAACATCATCGGAGAGCGTGGGCTTGGCTTGCCGCGCGAACCGAAAGTGGGGAGAGCCTGAGCATGCGTTTCGGACTGACCGAAGATCAGAAGCTCTTCGACCATTCTCTCAGGGGCTTCCTGTCAGCGCGGCTGCCCCTCGACGTCCTGCGCCGGCTAGCCGAACCTGGCAACGGATTCGATGCGGGCCTGTGGAAAGGGCTCGGCGAGCTCGGCCTGCAGGCGATGCTGGTGCCAGAGGAATATGGCGGTGCCGGGCTCGGCCTTCTCGACGCGGCGCTGGTTGCCGAGGCGTTGGGTTTCCACGCCGCTCCGACGCCCTTCGCGGCCTCCCAGGTGATGGCACTCCGGGCGTTCCAGGCCGCCGCTGATGATGTGCAGCGACGGATCTGGATTCCCCGGATCGCCGCTGGCGAGATGCGGATTGGCGTTGGCCTCGGCGGGATGTCGGGGCAAACCGGTCGAGCTGCGCTCAGGTTCCAGGGCGGACGGCTTTCCGGCGCGGTGGATGGGCTGTTGGATGGCGGCGGCGCCACCCACTTCCTCGTCTACCTGGCGGATGGCCGCGCCGCGCTGCTCGACGCTGACGCAACGGGCATCACTGCCACCGTGCGTCGCAGCGTCGATCGCACACGGCCGCTTGTGGACCTCGACCTTGCGGAGACGCCGGCCGTCGAGTTGCTGGAGGCGTCCAATGCTCCGCTCCAGGTGGCGGCGCGCGTCCGCGACGCGGGCCGGGTGATGCTGGCGGCCGACATGCTGGGGGCGGCGCAGGCCATGCTCGACCGCGCCGTCGCCTATGCCAAGGAGCGCGTACAGTTCGGCCGGGTCATTGGCAGCTTTCAGGGAGTGAAATACATGTGCGCGGACATGGCGACCATGCTTGAGCCGTGCCGCGCCATGGTTTGGTACGCGGCCTATGCGCAGGATGCGATCCTGGAGGAAGCCGCGATTGCGGCGAACCATGCCAAGGCGCACCTGGCCGAGGTCACGCGTGAGGTAGCCCGGCTGGCCACCGAGGTTCATGGCGGCATGGGCTTCACCGACCTGCTCGGCCTGCATTTCCAGTTCAAGCGCATCACTTTCGACCGGCAGGTGCTGGGCACTTCCGAACGGTGCCGGCACGACGCGGCCGTGGCGCAGGGCTGGATCGGAGCCTGAGCGCGACGGAGGAACAGGAGGGCAAGATCACATGTCAATGCGGGAGAAAGCGGCGATCACCGGGATAGGCGAGACCGTCTATTCCCGCGAGTCGGGTCGCAGCGTCCTATCGTTGCAGCTCGAAGCGTCGCTCCGGGCGATCGAGGACGCGGGGCTCCGTCCCTCCGACATCGACGGAGTGATCCCTTACGGAAGTGCTGTCGTTGCCGAGGAGTTCGTCACCAATTTCGGCATCGGCGATCTTCGCTTCTCCGCCACCACGCCGCTTGGTGGCGCAAGCTGTGTGGCAGCGGTCCAGTGCGCCACTGCCGTTATCGCGGCCGGGGTCTACAATCATGTGCTGATCCCGGTGGGTCGGAATGGCGCCTCTCAGGGTCGCATCGGCACCCGGGTGCAGCAGATGCCGCAGTTCCGGCTGGTGGGGGAGTTCGAGATGCCGCTCGGCGCCATCGCGCCGGCGCAGCTCTATGCGCCAATGGCGCGGCGGCACATGGAGCTCTACGGCACGACCAGCCGCCAACTCGGCGAGATCGCCGTGTCGACGCGCGCCAACGCCATCCTCAATGGCAACGCGATCATGACGAAACCAATTTCCATCGAAGATCACCAAGCGTCGCGCATGATCTCCGATCCGCTCCGGCTGCTGGATTGCAGCCTGGAGAGCGACGGCGCCTGCGCCATCGTCGTCAGCGGCATCGAGCGCGCTTGCGGTCTGCGCAGGACGCCGGTCATGGTGATGGGCATCGCCGAAGGGCATCCCGACTCGCCGAGCGTGATCACACAACGTCCGGATATAACGCGCCTCGGCCTCGCCAAGGCGGCGGCGCGTGCTTTCGACATGGCGGGAGTGACCCACGACGACATCGACGTCGCGGAGATCTACGATTGCTTTACCTACATCGTGCTCTGCCAATTGGAGGATCTCGGGTTCTGCAAGAAGGGGGAAGGCGGTCCCTTCGTCGAAAGCGGCGCCATACGACTCGGCGGCAAGCTCCCGGTGAACACGCATGGTGGTCTGCTCTCACAGGCGCATATGGTCGGGATGAACCACATCACGGAACTGGTGCGCCAGCTTCGCGGCGAGGCCGGGAAGGCACAGGTGGCCGGAGCCGAGGTCGGTCTCGTCACCGGCAATGGAGATATGGGCGACGGTTCCGTCGCCATCATGCGGAGAGGATGATGAGCGCGAGCGAGACATACAACAAGCTTGTACCTGAGCCCACGCCGCACAGCACCCCGTACTGGGAAGGGCTGAACGAGCGCAAGCTGCTGCTGCAGAAGTGCCGCAGCTGCGGCAGGATCCGGCACTACCCGCAGCCGATGTGTCCTGTCTGCCATTCCATGGAGGTGGAGTGGAGCGAAGTGTCCGGTCGCGGCGCGGTGCATAGCTGGACGGTCACACACCACCCTTTCCATCCCGGCTTCTGCGATGATTTGCCCTACACCCTCGCCACCGTGGACCTGGCGGAAGGCGTGCGCATGAACGCGCAGCTGCGCGGGGCTCGGCCCGAGGATCTGCGCATCGGCCTGCCTGTACGCGTCGCGTTCGAGACGGTGAAGGAAGGTTTGACCCTGCCCTACCTGGTCCCGGATGAGGCCGTCTGACACACCGTTGCGACGCCATGCGACCGGCGGACAAGTGTGTCGGGAGAACGGAGCCGAGGACTACCGCCTCAGTTTCCGACTTCAGGCTCGCGCAGGGCGTCAAGCCGCGAGGGTGAAACTCTCATAGTTCCCCGGCTGCAACGTCCCCTCAAATGCTCCGGTACCATGCCATGCCGCCGGGATAGGGCATGAAGACCCGTGGCTTTCCCGATCGCGCCGGTCACGCCGTGCTCGGCGTCGATACATGTGACTTCCCGCCCTGTTGCGTGCCCGGCCTGCCGGCGGCGGCCGCGTGTCATTGGCCGCCGGTGGTTTCCCGTCCGACGAGACCGCAGATCTCTGCCTCCGACAGCCCCGCCTCACGCAGCACCTCCCCCGTGTGCTCGCTGAGGCGCGGCGGCAGCAGGCGCACCGCGCCGGGCGACTCGGAGAAATCCACGGGCACTGCCGTCACCAGCATCCGCCCTTCTGAAGGGTGCTCGACGCGCCGGAAAAAGCCGGTCTCGGCAAGGTAGTCGTCCTCCAGCAGGTCGGCGAGGCCATGAACCGGCCCGTTCGGCACGTCGGCGGCATCGAGGCGCGCCTGCCACTCGGCGGTACTGCGGGTGCGCATCACCTCCTCGACGATGGCATAGAGGGCGCCGATGTTGACCGCGCGCTGCGCGAGGCGGGCGAAACGCGGATCCTCAGCGAGGTCCGGCCGCGCGAGCGCGGCCAGCAGCCGTTGCCACTGGTCGTCGGAATTGGCCATCAGGCACAAATGCCCGTCGCTGGTCGGGAAGGGCCGCCGATAGGGTGTGAACATGCGCCCGTAGCCGAGGCCGAGGGAGGGGTCGTCCAGCACCCCGCCCCAGAGATGCTCGGCGAGGTTGAAGGAGATCATGGTCTCGAGCATCGGCACATGCACCTCCTGCCCCCGGCCGGTGCGCTCGCGCCGGTAGAGCGCCATGGCGACGGCGGAGGCAAGGACATGGCCGCAGAACTTGTCGGCGATGGCGCTCGGCACGTAGCGAGGCTCGCCATTGTCGCGCATGGCGTTCAGCGCGGCGAGGCCGCTCATACCCTGGATCACGTCATCGAAGGCCGGGCGGTCTCGATGCCGCCCATCCTTACGGAAGCCGGTGGCGCTGGCGTGGATGAGCCGCGGGTTGCGCGGCGCCAGCGCGGCATAGGAGAGGCCGAGCCGCTCGGCGGCGCCGACCCGCATGTTGTGCACGAGCACGTCGGCGCCGTCGATAAGCCGCAGCAGCGCGCGACGCGCCTGTTCCCGCTTCAGGTCGAGCACGACGCTGCGCTTGTTGCGGTTGATGTTGAGGAACATCACCGCCATGTCGCTCCCGCGCGTCGGGCCGACCTGGCGCATGGTGTCGCCCTGCGGCGGCTCTACCTTCACCACCTCAGCGCCCATGTCGCCGAGGATCTGTGTCGCCACCGGGTCCTTTGCTTCATCCACCAGGCAGATCGCACCATCGCCGAATTGGCGCGCGTGCTCAGGCCCGGCGGTCGGCTGGTCATCGGCGAACTCGGGCGATGGAACATCTGGGCCGCCGTCCGACGCATCCGCGGCTGGCTCGGAGCGTCGACGTGGAAAGCCGCGCGATTCCGCACGGCCGAAGAGCTGCGAAACCTTCTTGAAGTGCATGGGCTGGTCGTCCACGAAACACGTGGATCGGTCTACTATCCGCCCTCTGGTCTGGCCGCGATGCTCATGGCGCGCGTCGATCCCTGGTTTGGTCGACGAACGACGCTCGGCGCAGCGTTCATCGTCCTGTCCGCGACCAAACCGGTCTCGTACACCGAAAGCGGAAGCCATTAGCTTTAGCTCATGTCTGAAAGCCGCAGCACAACGTCGCCGATTCTGGCGGACAAGCACTACGATGCACCCTCGGCGTTCAAGCCCGAGAGCCTGCTGCGCGAGGCGCGCCGGCAGAAGGGGCTCGCGAATGCCGTCGTTCCAGCGGTGTGCGTGCTCGACCCCGACGGCGATCCGGTGCGCCGCCTGACCAAGGAAGGCCGCGCCGTGCGCGATCCCGCTTGGGCGTGCTATCATACCGAGTTCCACTGCTTCGCCGAGGCGGGCCTCGAGTTGGGAATTGTCGGCCGTGCCGTGGGCGCCTCTTTCGCCGTATTGGTTGCCGAGCAGCTGTTCGCCTCCGGCTGCCGGCTTCTCATCAGCATGACCTCGACCGGCCAGCTCGAGCCGCTCAGGCCGCCGCCGTACTTCATCCTCATCGACCGGGCCCTGCGTGACGAAGGCACAAGCTACCACTATTTGGCGCCATCCGAGTTCAGCGCGTCCAGCGACGTCCTCCCTGCAGTGCTGCGGGGTGCATTCGACGATCTCCCGGTTCCTGTTGTGCAGGGCGCCACGTGGACGACCGATGCGCCGTTTCGCGAGACGGCCGAGGCAATCGGCACGATGCAGGAGAAGGGGCTGCTACCCGTCGAGATGGAGGCCGCGGCGCTCTACGGCTTCGCGACAGCCCGTGGCAGGCCGGTGCTGTGCTTTGCGCACGTCACGAACCAGCTGGGACGGGTCGACGGGGACTTCGAGAAAGGCGAGGCGGACGGCACGGTCGATGCACTCCGTGTCATCATCACCGCCGCCAAGCAGCTCCTTGAACCGATACCGGCGCGCCACCTGGCTAAGCCAGATCAACGTAGGGAGGAGACGCCTCGATTCAGGTCCATCGACGCGGACCCAGCAAGATGACGGCTGCACCGATCAGGCAGAAGGCTGCTCCCGATATGTCCCAACGATCCGGCCGCACGTGCTCAATAACCCAGAGCCAGAACAGCGAAGCGACGATATAGATACCGCCATACGCAGCATAGGCCCTGCCTGCCGCATTGGTCCCGACCAGCGTCAGCAAGTAGGCGAACAGGACAAGCGAAAGCAGGCCTGGAATCAGCCACCAGACCGGCTTGTCAAGCCGCAGCCACGCCCAAAACGCAAAGCACCCCGCGATCTCGGCAACAGCGGCTCCGATATAGACAAAGGCAGTTTTCATTCCTGACCGTTTCACACCCTCCGCTTGCGATTCAAGCGCAAAGCCGCACTGCCTCGTCCTTCGGTTTGCGCTGCCGTCCGGCGCGGACCCGCTTCCGTGAGGTCCGGTCAAAAGCCCGGCCGGCCGACCTTGTCTGGTACTATGATGCCGTCGTCGGCGTGAAGGGAGCCTTTCAATCAATGGGCCGCCTGGCCGGAGATTTCGCGACCACCGTTCTGATGGGAGTGATTGCAGCCCTCTATGCAACGGTCGGCCAGGCCGGCGGTACACCCTTCGTTGCGGTGATGGCGCTGACGGCTTCGCCGGCCGATGAAATCCGTCCCATATCCCTGGCACTGAACATCGTGGCAGCGTCCTATGCCACTTGGCGCCTGAATCGTGGCCGACACATCAACTGGAAGCAGCTCCGATCGATCATGTCTGCCCTCGCTGCCGGCCGCGTTCGCGGGCGGCGCGATCGTTCTGCCGGAGCGCGCATATGTCATCAGGGTTGCAGTGTTGCTGCTGGAAGCCGCCATGTTGATGATCGTCCGCAAGGGTGCTGACCAGGTCGGAGGTCGTCATGTCCCGATGGTGACATTGTTGGTCGCCGGAGCGGTCGTCGGATTCCTGTCGGGCCTCACGGGCGTAGGGGGTGGCGTATTCCTCGCGCCGCTTCTGATTGCCTTCGGATGGCTTGCACCAAGAAGTGCCGCCGCCTTGTCGGCGCCGTTCATCCTCGCGAACTCGGTATTCGGCCTTGCGGGTATCCTCTACGCCGGCCAACCGATGCCCTCGGCATTCTTGCTCTATGCACCCGCCGTGGTGATCGGAGCGATGGTCGGCACGAAGATCGGCCTGACGTGGCTGTCGCAAAAGGCCACACGCCTGATCCTGGCTGGAATCCTCGGGCTGGCCGGCGTGCGCCTGCTTGCGCTATAGCCGTCGCTCCTCTCACCCGATCGCTTTTCGGCAAGCAGCTGATACAGACGGATTTACCGCACGTTGCCACGCGATCGCCTTCGGAACAGAGCGTAAAGGGAGTCGAGCAATCCCAGATGCTTGAGCACCATCAGAACAACTACGCCCGATACTGCTGCGGCCGATAGAGCCATATGCGACGAAGCGAAGTAAAGAATGGCTCCGTGACCGGCGATGAGCACGATTGCTCCTGTCGCCAGAATCAATGTGCGCAGGTGACGATGTTTTGCCCTGGATTCGATCCGCTGATCGCAACGGTCATGATCACGCATGGAATGGGGCCGTCGCGAGAACAAACTGCAAGTCCCTCATTCCCACCGCGCCGCTCTCGACTGTGGTCAAACCGGCTTCGCTCAACAGGGCGGCTATGTCGCGCAAGCTGACATGACCATGGCGGTGAAAGCGGGCGAAAAAGCCCCTTCTCGCCGGGGCGGAGCCTCCGAAGTCAACGGCCAGCACGCGTCCGCCCGGCTTCAGAACCCTTCGTATCTCGCCGGCGCATTGTTGTCGTGCTTTGCGGGGCAAATGATGAAACATGAGCGTGCTCAGCACGGCGTCGAATTGGGCATCGGGAAACGGCAGTGCCTGGGCAGCCCCGTTCTTGAAGGCAACCTCGACGCCAGCCTTTCTCGCCTTCATATGGGCCCGCGCAATCATTTCCGGTGACGCATCGATCCCATGCACAGCACCCGTCGGCCCGACCTGCCGCTTGGCCACGATTGCAAGGCTTCCTGTGCCGCAGCCCACATCCAGGACCGACTCGCCCGGCTCCAGGCGCGCCAAGCGGAGAATCTTCTCCCGAAAGGCCCGCTCCCGACCGAGCGTCACAAGCCAGACCAGAAAATCATAGCGAGCGGCCGCGTGCAGGACCAAGCCGGTCGTGCCGGGCGCCACATTGCCATCCGCCATGTTCGTCACTTCATCCTCCTTGGCCGCCGGCACCGTCGGCGCGGCCTTGCCGCGTTGGCGTTTGGGCAGGTCGCTTGGATATCAGTATGAAAATGGACATTCGTTCATCTTCTACTATAGGCTTGAAAGCGACGGGTTGAAGAACAGCCGGCGTGACCGTGTGCCATATCGGACAAACAGACGATTTTGTTCGTCATCTCCTCGGGTGGTTGCATGGGGAAATGTGATGGTGCCGGGAAAACGGGCTAAGGATCGGAGGATTCAAAAGACGCAACGCTTCTTGCATGAGGCTCTCGCCTCCTTGATTCGCGAAAAGGCTTACGACTCCATCTCTGTGAAAGAGATTCTGGATCGCGCCAATGTCGGCAGGTCGACCTTTTATTTGCACTTCCGCAACAAGGACGAGCTGCTTGTCAGCAGCATCCATGACATGCTTCGCCCGCTTCAATCGAGGGGGCCGCCACCTTCGGCAAGACGGCACGAAAGGATCATTTGGTTCAGCCTTCCTGTCTTCGAGCACGTTCATCAGCACCGGCGCTCGGGCGCGGCCCGGATGGGAACCAGGGGCTGGGTTGTCATTCACGAACACCTTCGAAAGGTGCTCGTCGAGCTGATTGCTGACGACGTCAAACGAGATTTTCAAGGCCGTCGAAAATCAGCGAGCCAGATGTCACCGAATCTTCTTGTCCAATACGTGGCCTCGACATTCATTCTCGTACTGAATTGGTGGGTGGAGAGTCGAAGCCCGCTTCCCGCAAAGGAAGTCAACGATTTGTTTCGAGCGCTGATTCTGCCGACGCTGGCTGCGACCTGGGATCAAAGGTAGCGCGGCCACCCTTCCTGTCGTCACGGGCCGCAGTTTGTGCCAAGAGGGCGTCGTTGCAGCACCGCGCCGCCGCAGATTGGATGAGACCCAATGCAGACAGGACTTCTCGCGCCGCTGACGGATCGGATCTACCGCCGCCTTTTCGCCGCACAGGCGTTATCTCTCGTCGGCACGGGACTGACGACCGTCGCACTGGCACTGCTCGCCTATGATCTCGCCGGCGAGAATGCGGGTGCCGTGCTCGGAACGGCGCTGGCGTTCAAGATGATCGCCTATGTCGGCATCGCCCCGATCGTCGGGGCCATCGCTCACCGGTTGCCGCGCCGCGCTTTCCTCGTCGCGCTCGATCTCATCCGGGCCGGCATCGTCCTCTTCCTGCCCTTCGTGACCGAGGTCTGGCAAGTCTACGTGCTGATCTTCGTGCTGCAATCCTGTTCAGCTGCCTTTACCCCGACCTTCCAGGCGACCATTCCGGACGTGCTCCCCGACGAAAAGCGCTACACTGAGGCGCTCTCCCTCTCGCGCCTTGCTTACGACCTCGAGGCGCTTCTCAGCCCCTCGATTGCGGCGGCGCTGCTGACGAGCACGAGCTTCCGCACACTGTTCCTCGGCGATGCCATCACCTTCCTCGCCTCGGCGGCCCTTGTCCTTTCGGTCGTGTTGCCGCAGGCGAAACGTGTCGAACGCAGCGGCGGTGTCTGGTCGAAAACGACGTATGGCCTCCGCCTCTATCTCGCGACGCCGCGTCTGCGCGGTCTCCTTGCCCTCAATCTGGCAGTGGCCGCGTCGGGTGCGACGGTGATCGTCAACACCGTCGTCTACGTCCGCAGCATTCTCGGTGGCAGCGACAGCGCCGTGGCTTGGCTGTCTGCGGCGGCCGGTGCCGGGTCCATGGCGGCTGCGCTGCTGCTGCCGCGGGTTCTGGACCGGATGCCGGAACGGACAGTGATGGCCGGCGGCGCCGTTCTGCTGGCGGTTGGACTGGCGGCGGCCACGACCCTGCCGGGCTTCGCGATCGCCGCTGGTCTCTGGCTCGTGCTCGGCGTCGGTTCCTCGCTGGTGCAGACACCGGGCGGACGGTTGTTGCGACGCTCGTCTCATGCCGAGGACAGACCGGCGCTGTTTGCGGCGCAGTTCGCGCTCTCCCATGCCTGTTGGCTGATTACCTATCCGGCGGCGGGGTGGATTGGAGCGACGTTCGGCCTCACCGCGGCATTCGCCGTCATGGTCGCCGTGGTCCTCGTCGCCGGCAGGCTCGCCCTGACGTTGTGGCCGAAGGCGGATCCAGTGGAGGTCGCACATGAGCACGGTCCGAGCGACCATGAGCATCTGCACGTCCACGACGAGCACCATCGGCATGATCATGAAGGCTGGGAAGGACCCGAGCCCCACCGGCATCCGCATCGCCACAGGCCTGTGCGACACGTCCACGCCTTCGTCATCGACGATCATCATCCGGCCTGGCCGAAAGCATATAGATGACGACTGTCGTCTTCTGCATCATCGCGGCCTTCGTCGAAATCGGCGGCTGTTTCGCCTTCTATAGTCACCTGCGGCCGCCTCCTGGATTTTTCTGGTGCTGACGATCAGGGTGCGATCCTTGGTGTGGTCAGCCTGCAGCAACCGGCGGCGTGGGACCGAATTCCTCATAATCGTCAACCTTGCCGTCTTCACGCTCGTACTCTTCCTCGATTTCTCGAGATCGCGTTCATTGTCCTGCCACTCATTGCGCCGGTCGCTCAAAGCATGAGCGTCGACATGGTCTGGTTGGCGGTTCTCCTTGCCATCAACCTCCAGATGTCCCTTCATGCACCCTTCCTTCGGCATCGCGCTGTACAATTTGGGCAGTGTTGCGCTGCAATCCGCCCATGGATGTTTCCGCGTTGGCTCGCGAGCTAGGCTGGACGCGCTTCACCATCGCCGGGATATCCGGCGGTGGTCCTCATGAACTGGTCTGCAGCCACGCGACCCGGACCGCGTCACGGTCATCGGCGTCACTAGCGGCGTCGCGCCATACTAGCCGGACGCGCTGGAGGGAGTGCTGCCAACCACGAAGCAAGGGTTCCGGTTGGCACGATGGGCGTCGGCCCAGTCGTGCATACTCATCGGTTGGCAGCGAGACGGCCTGATTGCCAAGCGACCTTCATTCCCGATCGAGCATTGGAGGGCCATCCTGTCCAAGTTCACTGCACATCGTTGATCTTGGCATTGTGTCGCGGCACACCTTACCGTCCGGATCCGGTCCCAAGAAGAGCATCCGAGGCGCAAATGTAGTAGAAGGCCGCTTGTGAGCACGACCGAGCCATTTCTCGCCTTTTGCCCCAAGTGCAACGGTGATAAGCGCTCCGAGATCGTCGCGGCGGTCGACGAGCCCTACAGCGACGACAACTACTCCTGCCTGACGAAACACCGGATCATCAAATGCCAAGGCTGCGGTCACATCCAGTTTCAGACCGAGTTTACCGATTCTGAGGGTCACGCCGGGAGAGGAAGCGCGCTGGTGAGCTGCTCCGTGACGGCATCGATCTCCGCGTCCGTCGTGTGGCGGCCGAGGCTGAAGCGGATGGCGCCCATGCCGACCTCCGGCGCCACCTTCATGGCCTTCAGGACGGGTGACAGCTCGACATGCCCCGCGTGGCAGGCGGAGCCGGTGGAGGCGGCAACGCCATCGTGCCGTTGGAGGATTTCGGCGCCAACCTGGCCAACGAAGGAAATGTTGAGCGTATTAGGAAGGCGGTGCTGCGGATGGCCGTTGAGCGCGACGCGATCGCCGAGGCGGCGCTGCAGCGCCTGCCAGAAGCGTTCGCGCAGGGCGCGGACACGCGCCATCGGTTCCAAATCCTGCGCCAATGCGCAGGCCGTGCCGAGACCGACGGCGAGCAGCGCGCTCTCGGTGCCGGCGCGCCGGCCGCTCTCGTGACCCGCGCCGTGGATCAGCGGCTCGAGCGTGACACCGCGGCGGACATACAGCGCACCGACTCCCTTCGGCGCGTAGAGCTTGTGGCCGGCGATCGTGAGCAGGTCGACCCCCAGCGCATCGACATTGGTCGGGATCTTGCCGACCGACTGCGCCGCGTCGGTGTGGAACCGAATCCCATGCTCGCGCGCGATTGCCCCGATCTCCTCGATCGGCTGGATCGTGCCGACCTCGTTGTTGGCGTGCATGACACTAATCAGGATGGTGCGCGGCGTGATCGCCCGGCGCACTGCGTCGGCATTGACCCGGCCAGTGCGATCGACCGGCAGATAGGTCACGGTCGCGCCCAGCCGCTCGAGAAAGCGGCAAGGACCAAGAACGGCCGGGTGCTCGACCGCAGTGGTGATGATGTGCTCGCCCCTGTCCTTCTGAGAGCAGAACGTGCCCTTGAGCGCGAGGTTGTTGGCCTCACTGCCGCCGCTCGTGAAGACGATCTCGTCCGCGGCCGCCCCGAGCAACGCCGCGACCTGACTGCGAGCCTTCTCGAGTGCGGCCTTCGCGGGCGCGCTCGCCCAATGGCCGCTTGAGGGATTGCCGAAAGCCTCGTCCAGAAGCGGGCGCATGGCTGCTGCCACCGCCGGATCGATCGGCGTGCTGGCATTGTAGTCGAGGTAAATTGGCGCCATGGTTGCTGCCTCGCCGATCCCAATGGTCCTTCGAATAATTGAATGCTTCGCTCGGCTCAAGATTCGGAGCTCCGATCGGCTGGTTTCTTACGGTATCGGTCCAGGAGTACCTTGCCGGCAATCGGCAGGAGGGTGACGGCGCCAAGCGCCAGGACGGCCAGAGTTATCCGATGGGCGTCCGCCGACGCCATCTCGCCGCCAAAATGCGCCAGCAGGAAGCTTGCCGGTATGATCCCGGCCAGCGTCGCCACAGCGAAGCGCCAGGGGGCCAAAGGCGTGAGGCCGGCCGCGTAACTTACGAGATCGAACGAGATGAACGGCAGAAGCCGACTTGCGAATACGGCCGCCATCAGTGCACTCTGCGATGCCAAGGACCGGAGCGACAAGCGCTTGCCAAGCCACCTATGCATCACCTCGTAGCCGACCAACCTGGCAATGGCGAAGGCGATGAGCGCTCCAACCTCCGCTCCGATCACTACATACACTGTTCCCCAGAGATGGCCATAGGCGGCGCCCGCAGCCAGGGCGATCGGTGCGCTGGGGATCGGGTTCAGGACAATCGCCGTGGCCAAGAGGCCAATGATCGCCAGCGGTCCAAGGATTCCCAGTTGGGCCACATATCGCTCGAGAGTCGGTCCGTCCGTGATCGTCGTTAGCGCGCCGGTCCATGACAAAATCCCATAGGCACCCAATAGCGCGGCGACGACCGCGACCCCAATAAGAATCTTCGGGCGATTTATTCCAACCGTGGTTCGCTGCTGGGACCCACGCGACAACAGCGCATCATCGAGCACCCTGCCGTCGGCCTCCGCGTTTGCCCCCGATCCGTGTTGCTCGCGCTTGCTCATTACCTGTCCGCGGCGCGACCTCGTATCTGGCTCGCCGGCTTGCTCATCCTAGAACACCAGCACCTTGTCGGCCTCGACCGTGGCGGCGGCGAGCTCGTCCATGGTGCTGCGCCGCACGCCCGCCATCATCTCGGAGTCGGCCAGGCCGCGCGCATCCATGCAGGTGCCGCACAGCAAGACCTGGCCCTTGCCGACGAGCACGCGCTTCAGCATGCGCTCGACGTTGTAGTAGCCATCCGGCGTCTTCTGGCCGGCCTTCGCCGCGACGACAGCGTCCGCCATCAGGAAAACCGTGATCCCGGCCTCCGGGTCCTTCTTGAGCAGGGCGCTCGCTAGACGCAGGACGTTGTAGCAGCGCTCGCTGCCATAGGGCGGGTCGTTGAGGATGAACAGGGTCTTCATTGGCATCTCATCTCCGGTTCAGGCAGGACGGGTTCAGTTGCCGAGCACGCGGCGGCGCTCCTCGAACTCCTCCTTGTCAATCTCACCGCGAGCGAAGCGCTCCTTGAGCATGTCGAGCGGTGTGCGCCCGGGGGGCAATTGGTGGGGCGCCGTCCCCTGCCAGGGACCGCCGAGCCAGCGGACGAGAAGGACCGCGACCGCGATCACCACGGCCAGTACGAGGATCATGAACACCGGACCGAGTACCATCCCGTACCACCCTCCGCCCCATCCCATCATGTGCGGGCCGTAGCCATACCTCTCGGGATCGGACGGCCCCTGCGCCCACACCCAGCTTGGCACAAGGGCAACGGCTGCGCCTGCGGCAGCGATTGGAATCAAAGGTCTCATCATTGGCTTGCTCCATCATTGAGCGGCGTTGGCCCTGTGGCGCGGCGCCGGCATCGGCGACGACGCTCTGCCTAGATGCGCCGGTGACATCCGGCCCGCCTTCACGTCTGTCCGAGGCCGGTCCGGCGCTCAACCGGCAGGCCGGTCTCTTTCCACTGCTCCATACCACCGCGCAGCACGTGGACATCACAGAATCCAGAATGGCGGAGCAACGCTGCGGCGTTGGCCGATCGCTTGTCGGTACGGCACACCAGAATGACCGGCTTGTCCTTGAGCGGATTGATCTCCATCAAGCGATTCGGAAGCTCGCCGACCGGAAAGTTCAACGCGTTAGCGACATGGCCGAGCGGACCGTGAAACTCGTCCGGCCCGCGCACATCGACGATGACCGGCCCCGGCTCACGCTTGAGGTGGTCCGCAAGAGTGCGTGCCTCGATCCACGAGATTCCATCCGCCGCGCCGCCACGGCTCACACCAGCGCGCCAATCCCATAGCGCAGCGGCTATCAGCAGGACAAATCCAACAAGCTCGATGACGCGACTGTACGAGCCGAACATCGCCCAGAGAATGAGCCCGAGCCCCAGCGCGGCAACCACCGTTGGTCCAATGATACGGTGCCGCCGATAAGACATGGCGACGGCAACGGTGGCCAGCGCCGCGAAGATGGCGATCGCACCGACCCAGACACCTTCGTCGATTACGAGCGTGACGCCAAGCAGCGACAACAATCCGATCAGCGCCGTGGTGCCATAGCAGGAGAGGATCGCCAAGGCCGTCGCAGCGCTGGGAAGCCAAGATGCCTTGCTGCTGCGGTCACTCATGACTCAGCCCCCGATCTGCGTTTCGCCGGCGGCTCACCCAGTCCTGCGGCGCGTATCCGGCGAACAAGCCGAGCCAGGAAGGCGACTGCGGCGAGAAGTGCGAGCGCGACGAGGCCATAGCGGATGGCACTGTCGTCGCCGACGAGCGCTTCGCGGCCGGCGTGGCCCAGCCAAGTGTAAGCGAGCGTGCCCGGTGCCATGCAGACGAGCGAGGCGAGGACATAGTGCGTCAGGGGGATGCGCGTCAGGCCGAGCGCGTAATTGAGGAGGTTGAACGGGAACAGCGGCACCAAGCGCGTAAACGCGACGAAGCGCCAGCCTTCCGCCTCGACGCCCGCGATCAGCCGCTCAAGCCGTCCGCCAGCCTTGCGCCTGACCCAATCCGCCGCGAGATAGCGTGCGATCAGAAACGACGCGGACGCACCCAAAATTGCACCGGCGAGGTTCAGGACCGTTCCCCACAGCGGGCCGAACAGGGCGCCGCCGGCAAGGCCGAAGATCGCTCCCGGAACAAAGAAGACCGTCGCCAGCGCGAAGAGCCCGACATGTGCCAGCGGCGTCCAGAGGCCGAGATCGTGGATCGAGCTCTCGATCAGCGCCGGATCAAGGCTGTCCCGATTGAGCGCCAGCCAGATCGTCAAGCCCGCGATCACGACCCCGAGCACGAGGCGGGGGAGGATGGCCCGCGGCGTCATGCGGCGGGCTCTCGCCGGCCGAGCGGGTAGCTGCGGTCGTCGTCGCGGAATGGCTGCAACAGCATGAGGTCGAGCCGTAGGTCACGCGGGTCGCGGAACTGCTCGATGCCGATGGTCATTGCCTGGTGGCCCGCTTGCGGCTGTGCCCGGTAGGTGCCGAACAGGTGGTCCCACCAGGGCAGGTTGAAGCCGAAATTGCTGTTGGTCTCGCGCGGCACCACCGAATGGTGGACACGGTGCATGTCAGGCGTGACGACGAGCCAGCGCAGCACGCGGTCGAGGCGCTGCGGAAGGCGGACGTTGCCGTGATTGAACATCGAGGTGGCGTTGAGCAGGACCTCGAAGATCAGTACCGCCACCGCCGGCGCGCCGAGCGCGGCAACGACGCCGAGCTTGATCGCCATGGAGAGCAGGATTTCGATCGGATGAAAGCGCGCACCTGTCCTTACGTCGAATTCGAGGTCGGCATGGTGCATCCGATGCAACCGCCACAGCACCGGCACGGCATGGAAAAGAACGTGCTGCAGGTAGATGGCGAGGTCGAGGAGCATCACCGCAGCGACGACGGCGAGCCAAGGCGGCGCATTCAGCGCAGGGAACAGTCCCCAGCCACGGGATTCGGCCAGCAGCGCCACGCCGACGGCCGCGGTCGGGAAGGCGAGGCGGACGAGTAGCGTGTTGAGCACGACGATGCCGAGATTGCTCGGCCAGCGCCGAAGACGCCAGATGGCCTGGCGTCGCCGGGGCGCCAGCAACTCCCAAAGCGCCATCGCCATGAAGATGGCGGCGAAGGCGCCGACGCGGATCGCGGGCTCGTAGGTGAGCAGGATTTCAGCCAAGTTCATATCTCGCATACAGCGGCCTTGACGGGCCGCTGCGACTACGTCATCATTCAATAACTTTCTTGAATGATGTAATGACGATTGTCCGAGGATGTCAAGCGAGAGCCCCAAGCAAGCCCTGTTCGCCCTATTCGCGGCCGTGGCGAAAGCGGTGGCTCACCCGCATCGCCTGGAACTCCTGGAGCAGCTTGCCCAGGGTGAGCGCAGCGTCGAGGTGCTGGCAGATCGGACGCGGGTCTCTGTCGCCAATGCGTCGCAGCATCTCCAGCACCTGCGCCGCACCGGGCTGGTCGCTGCCCGGCGGGACGGCAAGTTCGTCTTTTATCGGTTGGCGGACGATGCCGTTCTGGGTCTGCTGACGTCCCTCCGGCGCATCGCCGAGCTCCAGTCGGCCGAGGTCGAGCGCGTCGTACGCAGCTACTTCAATGACCGCGACAGCCTGGAAGCCGTCTCCCGCCCGGAACTCATGGATCGGCTCAAGGCAGGGATCGTGACGGTGCTCGACGTCAGGCCGGAGGACGAGTTCGCGCTTGGCCATCTGCCGGGCGCTATCAACCTTCCACTGAGCGAGCTCGAAAAGCGGCTGGTCGATCTCGATCCCGATCGGGAGATCGTGGCGTACTGCCGCGGCCCGTACTGCGTGCTGTCCTATGAGGCCGTGGCGATGCTCAGGGCCCGCGGCTTCAAGGTCCGCCGTCTGGAAGACGGACTACCGGAATGGCGCGCCGCCGGGCTGCCGGTCGAGGCGGGCGCCCAGCGATAATCGGCTGCGGCTGACTTGATGGACGCGCGACGTTCTGGACCGGTGTATTGGGGCGCATCTGAGGGCATCTGCTCGTAGTCGGACGCCATTGAGCGTATGTGGTTGCGGACCTCCTCAACCAGCTTTACTTGCTGCCCCGTGACCAACCTGAATGTGCAGGGCTCGGCCAACGATGGAGACACGGAGATCGAGGCGGTTGTTCCTCAGACTTGTCTTGCATGCGGGCAGGTCCACTTGGTCAATCCAAGAACCGGCCAACTCGTGTCAGAGAAGTTCCATCCAGGCGGAAATCTCTAGCACTGAGAAGCCTGGCCGAAAATTCATGGGATTGCTTCAGGAGCGCGCCTTCATTCATCTTGGCCGAACGCGCCTAGCCAAGGTGGCCGCGAGTAGAGCGCCGGTTGTACCAGAAGCCGATCAGCAACAACGCCGCCATGACGGCTTGCGCGGCGATTCCCTGGACGGTCGGGTAGAGGCCGAGGACCTCCACACGGAGGAAGCCGGCAAGCGGGTCGACCGGCAGCCAACCGGCTTCCTGCAACGCCGACACGCCTTTGCCCATCAGCACGACGCACAGCACCGCGATCAGGATCGAACTATAGGCAAGAAATTTTCCGATGGGCAGCGCGCGACCGTAGCGCATCAAGGCCCAGGCGACGGCCGCCAGGACGACGACGGCCGCACCGGCGCCGGCGACGACCGCGCCGGCGTTCTCCTCGTTCCAGATGGCGACGTAGAACAGGATCGTTTCGAATGCTTCGCGATAGACGACGACGAACGCCAGTCCGAACAGACCCCAGGCGGACTTTCGTGACAGCGCATGGCCGAGCTTGTCCCGGATGTAGCGCTGCCACGCATCGGCCTGGCTCTTGCCGTGCATCCAGATACCGACCCACAGCAGGACGACCGCCGCCAGCAGCGATCCGAAGCCCTCGGTGAGCTCGCGGTCGGCGCCGCTGATGGAAATCAGATAGGTCGCCACCGCCCAGGTCAGCGCCCCCGCGACCAGCGCCGCGATCCAGCCGCCATGGACGTAGGCTTCGACGTCTCGTCGCTCCGCCTTGCGCAGAATCGTGAGCATCACGACCACGATCAGCAGCGCTTCCAGCGCCTCGCGCAGCAGAACCGTGAACGCGCCGAAGAAGCTTGCGGACGCCGTCGCCCGTCGGGGATCGAGCGCGGCTTCGGCATCGCTCAACAAATCGTCCAGAGCCTTGACCTGCGCGCGCACGTCTTCGACCGCTGCGCCGCCCTTGATGGCGGCGCGCAATTCACCCATCGCGCCCTCGATCCGGGCCTTCAGCGCATTGTCGTGGACCGCCAGCAGCGGCTCGATGGGCTCGACGCCGTCGAGGTAGGCCGACAGGGCAAGATCGGTCGCGGCGCGGCGATCGTACTTTTCGTAGGCGGCGACGGCCCCGCCGAGTCGCGTGCGGGCCAGCACGAGCGGCGCACTGGTCTGCTGGACGACGGCCCCGGGGTTGCGGCGCAGGTATGCGGTGATCTCGTCGGCCTTGGCCTCGCCCAATCTGGCCACGAGTGCCGCCGGCCTGTCCTGGATCAGGCTGGTCAAGGTGGTGAGACGGCGCAAATCGGCATCGGCCTTCCACGCCTGCTCGCTCTTGCCGGCATCTGCCGCCGGATACGCCAGTGCACCGGTGTAAAAGGCGAGGGCCCATCGGTCCTGCGGAGCCACATGAGCGAAGCTGGCCATGCTGGTGCCGTCGATGCCCTGCTCGATCACCTGATAGAGCGCAAAAATGCTGCGCTCGCCGGCGCGCTTCTTGTCCGTGAAGGCGATGGGCGGCGGGTTCAATCCGGCTGCGGCAACACCCTTGCCGTTGCCGTCAGCGCCGTGACAGCTCGCGCAACTCTCGGCGTAGAGCGCTCGCCCCCGCTCGACGTCGGGAACGGCGGTCGGCGTCAGGGGCACCGGATAGGCTTTGATCAGGTCCGCTGCGAGGGATCGCGCCTGGTTGGCGACGAGCTCGGGCGCCTCTTTCCGGTCGATTGCAACTTGAAGGTCGGCTGCCCGCTTCTCGAGATTCGCCTTGTCGCCGGACGGCGGCAGGGTCGCGAGCCGTTCCTTCACCGAGCCGACGAACTCGACCATTTCCGCGTATTCGTCTGCGCTGATGACGGCTCCGTCGCGAACGGCCTCGCGATAATCCACGGCCATGTAGTCGAGCAGGCGCCAGATCGTAAGGACTGAGGCGGTGTCGGCGCGGACTGCGACCACGACGGAGAAATTGGCGAGGAGCAGGAAGCAGAACGCTATTGCACGGGAGATCATTGGCGGCCCTTGGTATCGCAAATGCGACTTGTTCGCAAACAGTAGCGAGTGACTCACTGCTCGTCGAGGGTCCTTCGATTACTTCCTCTGATGGCTGCCCTTGCCTGACCAGGATTGGAACACCCTTAAGGGTGATTCCGGAGAAATGCGAAAGATGGTGCGTGCTGCCCGGACGGCCGCGCGCCGATCCCGGACATCGCCGCCTGGTATCAGTCGGGGTCGCGACGAGGTCCGGCTTGATCGCTCAACTCGCGCTTCCAGCAGATGGCATGGCCTTAACCTTGAAGCGGTGCCCTTTTCGGATAACGCGCGATGAAGGCTGATTTGATGAAGTCGTTGACACCTAGCGTGCAGACGAGTGCAAAGCCGACGATCAACGCCGTTTGAGCCAGTGGCAGCGGTCGCAATTCAGCCAGACCGTAGATGCCAATCAGTATCCCTAGGAATGCATCGGCGAGGAGCGCCGCGGCGAGTACCGTGCTCGGTCGCGAGGCCCAGAATGCCCGACGCTCGCGAATCGACACGATGGAGAATAGCGCGAAGAACAACAGTGTCTGAAACGTGAATGTCTGCAACCGGCCGGGGTCGTTGCCGAGGTCGAAGCGCTGCCACCCGATGGCGAGCAGGCTCAGCGCCTCGATCAGCATGACCAACCCGAGGAGAACGGCAAGCGTCACCAGCGGGCCGATGTTCCAGGTTTCCGGCCTCTGCGAGGGACGCACGTTGTCCGTCGACAGCGCGATCTTGACGAAGTCCGTCATGAACACGAGGACGATCATCCCCAGGGCGGAAATGACGAACTTATCAGTGACGAGAAACGCGATCACCACGAAGCCGGCCTTCAGGATGGTCCGGCTCACCTTGTTGACGATCCAGGTGAGGACGCGCTGATAGATCGCACGTCCATTCTTGACCAGGTCAATGATGCCCCCGAGACCCTCCGTCGTCAGCACCACGCTGGCCGCTCCCTTGGCGACATCGGTCGCGCCGCTGACGGCGATGCCGACTTCGGCCTGGCGCAGGGCCGGTGCATCGTTGACGCCGTCGCCGGTCATGCCGACGACATGGCCGGCTGCCTGCAGGCTCTCGACGACGAGGAACTTGTCTTCCGGAAACACTTCTGCGAAGCCACTCGACCCTTGGACGAGTTCAGCCGCATGCGCCGTCGGCGCACCCCGCGCGGCGCGCAACTCGGGCCCCCGAATGACTTCGCCAAGGCCGAGCTCGCGCGCAACCTCGCGTGCAACGGGGAGGGCATCGCCGGTCAGCATCTTCACGGTGACACCCAGCGAGCGCAGCTCGTCGATGAGCTGGCGCGAGTCGGGACGAGGCGCATCATAGAGAAGCGCGAGGCCGACGAGCTGCAACGGCTCGTCGCCGTCCGCACGCGCAACAGCGAGAACGCGGACGCCTTTCTGCGCCTCTTCCGTGGCGCGCGCCTCGAGGGCCTCAATCGCCGAAGCGTCGAGGCCCACTGCCTCTGCCACGGTGCGCAGGGCCCCCTTCATCACGCGGATCTTGCGCCCGCCGCTCTCGACGAGCGCTTCGGTCCGGCGGGTCTGGGGCGAAAAGGGCGTGAACGAGTGCGTCCTTTCCGTGCCCTGGAGGAGCTGGCGCTCTCGGGCCGCGCGCAGGAAGGCGAGATCGATCGGGTCTTGGTTCGCCTCGGTCGACGCCAGGGCGCCGTCGCGTACCACGTCGTCCTCGGCGAGTCCCGGCTGAGGGAGCGCCCCGGTGAGTGACAGCCGGTTCATCGTGAGCGTCCCGGTCTTGTCGGCGCAGACGACATCCATGTTCGCTGCATCCTCGGCCGCGCTGAGCCGCGTGACGAGCACGCCGCGGCGCGCAAGCTCCATGGACCCGACGGCCATGCTCACGGTGAACATTACCGGCAGGGCCACAGGCACGGCGCTCATCAGCAGCACCAGCGAGAGCGGCAGGATGTCGACAAGCGGCAAGCCCTCGACCAGCGAGGCGATGATTGCCACCGCGACGAGGATGCCGACGATGAGGAACAGCCATTTGACGACCCGCGTAATGACCTCTTCGACGTGCAGCTTCGGGTGCGCGCTTTCGACGAGACGCGTGGTGCGGCCGAAATAGGTCCGCTCGCCGGTCGCGACGACCACGGCGGTCGCCTCGCCCTGTCGCACGATCGATCCCGAATAGAGAGCGTCGTCGTTCGTCCTGGTGAGCTCCTGTGACTCGCCGGTGAGCACGGACTGGTCGACCTGCAAGGCCCCCTCGACGATCTGCACATCGGCCGGAACGAAGTCGCCGGACCGGACCCGGACAACGTCGCCCCGAACGAGGTTCGGTGCCGGGATCGTTTGCCAGGCTCCGTCGCGGAGCACGCGTGCCGCCACCTGCAGGCGGTGGCGCAGCGCCGATACGGCGGCCGAGGCGCGCTGCTCCTGAAGAAAGCTGAGAATGGCGTTGATGACGAGAAGCGACAGAGCGACCCACAGGTCGGCCCATTTGTGCAGGGTGAAGGATAGAAGGACGATCAGCTCGATCATCCAGGCCGACAGGCCCCAGAACTTGCGCGCGAGACGAGCGAACGGACGGGGCTTTTCTTCCGGGATGTCGTTGGCTCCTTCCCGGGCGAATCGAGCGGTTGCATCCTCGCTTCGCAGCCCGCTCTCGCGGCTGGAGCCAAAAGCGGAAAGCGTGGCGGCAGCGTTTGGCAGGATAGGGTTACCCTGCCTGTGTCCGGCTATGTCTCGCGGTCTGTTCACTCCTTCGCTCGTATGACGAGAACGGGGCAGGAAGCGCGACGCATGACCCCCTCGGCGACGCTGCCCAGCAAGGCGCGTTGCACGCCCCCGCGGCCGTGGCTGCCGATCACGATGAGATCCGCGGGCCATTCTCCGGCAGCCTTCACGATCTCGTCGGCGGGCGTTCCTGCAACGACGAACTCGAGCGCCGACGGTTGCAGCGACAGGCGCTGACGGAAGCCTTCCAACAGCCGCTTTCCGTCTTGCTTGGCCCGATCGATCAATTCGTTTGGCGAAATTCCGGTATCGGCGCCATAGTTGGTAGACGTGTCGATGGCGTGGACAAGCGCTACGTCAGCGCCAAGCGAACGTGCAAGCTCGACACCCACGTCGGCGGCGTGCGCGGCGATCGGCTCACTATCGACTGCAACAAGGACTCTTCGAAAGCTCATGGTCATCTCCCGTGTTCAGCTTTGGAGGTTGGGAATGGCTACCGAAGACGGGCTACTCCCGCGTTCGTTTCCGAAGGAAGTTTTTGCCCAGCACCCTCTTCGCGACGCAAGCGATCTAGGCCGTCGTGCGCAATTGCGCCGTGCCGCCGTCGCGAAAGACAATCAGCGGGACAGCTATAAAGCCGCTTACGAGAACCAGCCAATCCTGTGTTACGCCGAGCACGATGGCCGCGCTTCCGCCAATAAGCGACCAGACGAAGGGGATAACCAGCAGCCAGCGGGGCAGGGGCTGCGTCGTTAGCAGGAGCATGCCGAAGGTGAACATCGTCACCGGACACGGTGTCACGCCGAACATCGGCACCTCCGGATAGGCGTGACCCGTCGACATCCCGATCAACGGGTAGAGGATTGCTGCGTAGACCAGGAAAGCTGCGCCCATCCACGCGACCGGTCCTGACTGAAAGCCGAAGTGGAGCCGGTCATGCTGGACCCCAGCGTAGGCCAGGAATCCTCCTTGAAGCAGGAACAACGCAGCGAAGAGATAAGCCACCGTGTTGATCGGCGCGAAGAACAGCCCGTGATACGCAATCCCGGTCCAAACCCACATCGCGGCGAGAACGCCCGCGATAATCCGGTTGGAGGAACGGCTAGGTCGAAATAACAAGGCGACGACGATGATGCCGGACAGATAGGTCACGATCTGCAGTGGCCAGATCGCATCATTGTACGTGACGAAGACGCCAAGGAATTGCTCGCGCGTGAACGGCAGCATCAGCCACGACTCCCATCTGCTAATGCACGAGATCAGAGCTATTGCGGCCACGCTTTGATCTGGCGCAACCGACGGCGCTTGGGCGTTCGGTTCGCTGTCAAGCGTCCAACACGTCACACGGCAACAGGCGACCGCCCGACGGTGTTGGCCGGACCCGCCACTTCCAGGACCATGTTCGACCAACCGCGCGACGAACCAGCGCACACACTCCGACTTCGAGCCGCCACGTGCTTCCGTGGTGCTTCCGCGGCGATTGTCCTTCCCGGGATGCGTCGCTAAGTCATTGATAAATGGCGGACCCGGCGAGATTCGAACTCACGACCTCTGCCTTCGGAGGGCAGCGCTCTATCCAGCTGAGCTACGGGTCCGGCGCGCGGAACATACCGGAGGGTCTCCGGCGGCGCAATCCGCGGCCGTCCGGCGCCGTGGACCGCCAACCGCCGGTTCCGTAGAGTTTCGCATGGCCACAGCAGACCCCGGCGATCGATGAAGCAGCGCTCGCGGCTCCGGTCTGTCCTCTATTCCGCAGCCACCGTGCTGGTCGCGCTGGTGGTCCTCGAAGCGGGCGCGTCGTGGCTGATGCTGGTCTACTATCGCGCCACCCATCAGCAGAACTTCGAGACCTACGACACCAGCTACCTGTCCGTCGTCAACCTGGCGCGCCGGTTCGGCCGGCTGGTCGGGCTAGCTGAGCCCGCGATGGTGCTGGAGGAGACCCAGCCGTCGCCCTTCTTCCGCGCCGATCCGCTGCTGGGCTACAGCGCCGCGCCCGGCGTCTACACCCATTCCTATGCGCGCCGGAACGGCGTCACCGGCCAGTGGGAATACTTCCGCAACAAGGTGACGATCAATCCCGATGGCGGCCGCTTCACCGGCGCGGCGCGACCGGGCAAGCCCACCGTCTACATCTTCGGCGACAGCTGGGTGTTCGGTAACGGCGTGCCCGACGAGCTCACCTTTGCCGGCCGTCTCCACGAGGCGCTACCCGACTGGAACGTTCGCCTGCTGGCCCTGGGCGGCTATTCGCTGACGCAGGCCTGGCTCACCTTCGAACGCCTGAGGGAGATCGGCCCCGACGACATCGTCATCCTTGGCTATGCCGATTACTTCGACGTGCGCCACGTCGTGGCGCCCTCGCGCCTGCTCGAGATCGAGAGCTGGCTCAAGCGCATCAACCAGCCGATCCCGCCGTTCCAGCTGCCCAAGGCGACGCTGGCCCCCGACGGCCGCGTGACCATCGACACCATCGACCAGCGCTGTGCCACGCTCGGCGACTATTGCCGCCGTCCCGATCCGTCCCACCAGGAGATGACCGACGTCACGGCAGCCCTCGTCAACCAGATCGCCGCCCGCTCGCCGGCCCGGGTCTACCTGCTGCACTTCGCCGGCTCGCCCGACAACCCGGTGCGCGGCAAGGTCAGCCGGAACGTCGAGGTCATCGCCGCCGTGCGCAGCGAATTCGACTCCGTCGTCCAGGACGACATCATCGGCTTCGACGGCCATCCCGGCCCGTTCTGGCACTACGCCATCAGCCGCAAGCTTTTCGGCAGCATCGCCTGGCAACAGCCCTGACCTTCGCCGTGCCGGCAGATCGATAGCAAGATGCATTGACATTGCCTCTTGGGGCACTTGCATTTTCGTCAAATGGTGTGATATTTAACATCAATTGACGCTGGAGCTGGAGATGCCAAAAGCCGCTGCCTCATCGCCTCCGGGCGTTCCGACGTTCCCGCAGACGTTCTCGGCTGAGCGCGATCGCGAGAGACTAACCCCGACTGCGATCCGTGCCATGAAGAGGGTGGCGGATCATTGGAACTTGAAGGGGCACGAGGCCTCTTCTCTCCTGGGCGTATCACCTAGCACGTGGGATCGGATGAGTGCCGGGAAATGGGAAAGCTCGCTATCCCAGGATCAGCTTACGCGTGTCTCCGCCATCGTAGGTGTCTTCAAAGGACTCCATCTGTTGTTTGCTGACGGCATGGCAGACAGATGGGTACGCCTGCGTAACAGGGGACCGCTCTTTGAGAACCATTCGCCGATCGAAGTGATGATCGAGGGTGGGATACCGATGATGCTGGACGTGCGACGGCACGTTGATGCGCTCCGGGGCGGGCTATAGCTCGGTGGAGCTCGCGTCACTCGTCAGGCATATCGCACAGGATCGCACAGTGCGCCTCGTTTCGAGCGCGAGATTGCGCGATCCAGTGCTTCTGAAATTGGTCGCTGAAGACGAACTGGATGCACTCGCGGAAATTGAGGGCGCGACCAGCAGCCGGGTACGGACGCAAGTGGTCGGAGCAGATCATCTTGACCGTCGGGAACTCGTGTTCGGAATCCCTCACGCGCACTTCATCAACGCTGCTTTCGCGTATTGGCTGCCCCGAAGCTTGAGCCGCTTCAATGGTCCTGGCCGGGGCGCTTGGTATGCTGCACTCACCGTTGAGACGTGCATCGCCGAAGTGACGTTCCATATCGAACGCGAACTCGCCAACGTCGTCGAGTTCAATGCCGTTGTTGAATATGCCGAGATGTTTGCGAGTTTTGTCGGGGACTTCGTGGACGTTCGTGATGTCACTCCGCGGCCGGATTATCTGGACCCCAACCCGGCCAAGGGGTACCCGGCCGGTAATCGGCTTGCCAATGCCGTGCGAGCGGCAGGTCACTATGGCATAGTGTATCCTTCGGTTCGATCATCCGGTGGGACATGTTTCGTCGCCCTCGTTCCCCATGCTGTGCAGTCAGTGGCGCAGGGCAAGGTGATTCGTCTTTCGTGGAAAGGAACGCCTGGGCCCGAGATCGGGGAGATTGCGTCTTAAATGGCCGGCAAGCCAATTCCACATCACATCGACTAAGGAACGGCACGGCTGCGCAGCATCGCCTGACAACAGCCCTGACCTTCGCGTCTTGCCGCTGCTTGCCGAATCGGCGACAGGCCGCGCTCAACGCAGATCATCGGGGGAGCAACCATGAGCTTCAACCGTCGCCGCTTCGTCGGTGCCTCCAGCGCCGGCACTGCGCCGGGCGGGACGCCGGCGCCGGTGGTCCAGCGGGCGAACACCCCTTACGCACCGCGCTCGCCCAGAAAGACGTGATCGACGGCCTCGCCGTGATGGGCCTCGAGGTGAAGTCGTCCACGCCGCCGGAGCTCGCGACGCAGTTGAAGGAGAGCTACGACCGCTGGGGTCCGATCGTGAAGAAGATCGACTTCACGGCCGACTCCTAGACCGAAGGGCGGCCAGGGTCTTCAGGCTTACGGCGCTCTCTGGTGGAACTGCGAGCCGCCGTAGGACTGGTCGGTGGGCACGATCTCCATGTAGCTCACGTCCATGCGCTGCGGCGCGCCCAGCACGAACATGACGGCCTCGGCGATGTCGTCGGGCTGCAGGCAGTCGAAGGCGTCATAGAAGCGGCGGCGGCCCTCCTCGCGGTCCTCCACCAGGGCAAGATGCGCGCCGGTCTCGACCCGGCCCGGCGAGATCTCGCTCACCCGAACGCCCGTGCCGTGCAGGTCGAGCCTGAGCGTCTGGCCGAGGCTGCGGATCGCGGCCTTGGTCATGGCATAGACCGGCATGCCGGGGATCGGCGAGACCGCCGCGATGGAACCCAGGTTGACGATATGGCCGCGGCCTCGCGCCTTCATGCCGGGCACGGTGGCGGCGAGGCAGTTCAGCGTGCCCTTGATGTTGACGGCCGTCAGGGCGTCGATGGCGTCGGGTGCGGTCTCCCAGGAAACGCCGCCGCGCACCAGGGCCGAGGCGTTGTTGACCAGGATGTCGGCGTCGAGACCGCCGAGAGCGCCCAGCACCGCATCGCGATGGGTGATGTCGAGCGCCAGCGGCCGGCAACCGGTCTCGCGCGCCAGCGCGCTGAGATCGTCGGCCGAGCGCGCGACGGCCCACACCTGCAAGCCGCCGATGCGCAATTGCCGGACGATCGCGGCACCGATGCCGCGGCTGGCGCCGGTCACGATGGCGGTGCGGTAGCGATCGAGCGACATGGGTCTCCTTTACGCGGCACCAGCCGGCCGGGATGTGCTCTTTGTAACCAACATCGCCAATGCGCGCGTTCCCCATATGATGGAACCGCATACGGTTCCATCATATCGGGAACCGCTCTAGATTGCGCGCCCACAGTAGGGGAGCAATCCATGGCGAAGAAACTCTTTCCCGACGGAACCGAAGTCGTTCCTTTCTATGTCCGCGCGATCCGCAGCGGTCCGCTGGTCTTCGTATCGGGCACGACGTCGCTCGATTCGAAGGGCCGGGTGCAGGGCAAGGATGCCGGCGAGCAGACCACGATCACCATGCGGAAGATCGAGGCGGCACTGAAGAAGGCGGGCTGCAAGCTCAGCGACCTGACGCAGATGACGATCTTCGTCACCGACATCCGCGACATGGGCGCAGTGTCGAAGGCGTTGGGCAAGGCCCTCAAGGGTTCGGTCGTGACGTCGACCCTGGTGGCCGTGAGCGCGCTCGCCGTGCCCGGCCTGGTGGTCGAGATCGAAAGCATGGGCGTGGTCGGGAGCTGAGGCGATGGTTGATCGATCGAGGCGCCGGCTGCTGGCAGGCGCTGTCCTTACCTTGGGGGGCTTGCCGGCCCTGGCGCAGCAGCGGGTGAAAAGCGGCACGGTGACCATCGAGCAGCTCCAAGTGGCCTTCATCGGCAGCGGCGGGGTGGGCGAGGGAACGCTGCATTTCCAGGGCCGGAGCCATCGCTTCTCCGTCGGTGGCCTGGGCGTTGGCGGGTTCGGCATCTCGAAGATGGAAGCGACCGGCGATGTCTACAATCTCCACGAGCTCAGCCAGTTTCCCGGCGCCTATGGAGCGGCACGCTATGGCGCGGCGTTCGGTGACAAGGGCGGCGGCGAGCTTTGGCTCGAAAATCCCCAGGGCGTGATCATGAGCCTGAAGGCCCGGCGCAAAGGCCTCGCCGTGTCGCTCGGCGCCGACGCCATGGTCATCGCGTTCAAGTGATCAGTACGGCGCCGGCGGATAAGGAATGCGATTGCGGCTGAGCAGGTCCTCGAGCGCCTTGATGCCCTGGGCGTAGCGGCCCTTCTGGCAGTCGATGCCGGCACCCAGCCGGATCCTGTCGGGACCGCCGGAACCCTCGCTGCGGCGCGTGCCGTATTTGTCGAAGATGGCGCCGAGCTCGCTACAGCGTGCCGCCAGCTGCTCATTGGTCGGCTGCGCCTGAACGGTGGACGTCGCGAACAGCACGATCGGCAAGGTGGCCCAGGCCAATCGCATCGAGTTCCCCAAAGTGCCGTGGGTGACGACACTATACGAGCCCGTTGCTGCGCGGTACTGTCATATGCCCGGTCGGCCACCGGCAATAAGGGGGAGAGAACATGGTCTCGCGCGCGTCGGTTCGGTGGATTCTTGTCCTCGGCATGACTGCTCTTGTCGCCGCCTGCACCAATCCCAGCACGGTGCCCGGGCCTGATCCCCGCTCGGACACCACCGCCACGATGATCACCTGGACCGACGGCAAGCAGGCTATCCAGATCACCTGTGGCATGGCGGGCGGTTGCCAGAATCGCGCCTTGGCGATGTGCAAGGGCAACTACACCACGCTCAACATGGAGAACATGCCGACGCGCGGCGACGCCAGCGTCGTGCGCGGCACCGGCACGGTCGTCGTTCGTTGCGCGGCCTAGAGATTTAGCGGCTCCGTTTGGAGCCCCATAGCGCCGCAAGATCGGGGTGCGAGCGCGCCGCCTCGGCGCCTGAAGGCAGTGGCGCCTCGTGGTTGGCGATCCAGACCGCGATGTCGGCCGCCACCGTCTTGCCTTCCTTGTCGCGCAGCAGCAGGTGATAGCCTTCCTCGTAGAAGGCGAGCTTCGAATCAGGCCGCGGCGGCATGATCTCTATGGCGGCCTTCACCGGCTGCTGCGGTATGATGCGATCGCCAAGGCCGTGCAGCATCAGGTAGGGCACGTGCACGCGCGACGCCGACTCGCGTGCCGCATCCATCAGGTCGACCAGCCCGTACCCCATGTCGAGCCGGGCCTGACGCAGGATCTGCGGGTCGTTGCGCAGCTTCTCCAGCGTCTTGGGGTTGTCGGTCGGCTTGTAGTCGATCGAGGTCGGACCGGAGGGGAACCACGGGATGGTGTGGGCGAAGAACCACAGGCCGGCGGTTGCCACCGGCCCGAACGTATCGCGCGAGCGCAGCGCCGTGGCGAGCAGGATCAGCCCGTCGACTTGCGCACCCTGGTCCTCCGCGACCAGCGCAACCGCGCCGCCCATGCTCTCGCCGGCCAGATAGAGCGGCACGCCGGGGTACCGGGCGCGCAGCAGCGAAACCATCGCCTTGGCATCGCCGACCAGGGCCTCGGTGCCGGGCCAGCGGCCGCGCGTCGGACTGCTGCCGAAGCCGCGCTGGTCGTAGGAATAGGTCGTGATGCCGTCCTTGGCCCAGATCTGCGCCGGTTCGTCCCACGCCTTGCGATAGTCGCCGAAGCCGTGCAGGCCCAGGATCACCGCCTTGGGCGCGGCCGTCGCGGCCGGCCAGACGGCAACCGGTAGCGATGTGCCGTCGGCTGCGACATAACGGTCGGACGTGAGGGTCGGCGTATGCGCCGATCCGTTCGCCGCCGATCCGTTCCCCGAAACCGTGGGCCGAACGGTCGGGGCGCAGGCGGAAAGCATGACCAGGGCCGCGGTGACCGCTATCATCGCCAGCCGCCAAAGGAGTGAGATTGTGACCGAGCCGTTTGAAGTCATCACTGTCGATACTGACCGCGTTGCCTGCGATGGCGGCGGCGGCGCCCTGGGCCATCCTAAAGTCTATCTCAACCTGGGCGAAGAGGGGCGGGTGGAATGCCCCTATTGCAGCCGGCTCTACGTGCTGGCCGAAGGCGTCCAATCCGGCGCCCACGCCCATTGACGGCCGCGACCATGAAGCAACTCGGCGAGGGCTGGAACTGGCGCGAGCTCAAGATCGGCGACCGCTTCGTCACCTATGGTCGGACCTTATTCGAGGCTGATCTGCTGAATTTCGTCACTCTTTGCGGTTTTTCCGAGGAATTGTTCACCAACAAGGAATACGTGAAAGAGCACGCGCCGATGCGTGGCGGCCATCCGGTGCCGGGTGCCTTGGTCTATTCCATGGCCGAGGGGTTGGTGATCCCGACCACGCTGCAGGGCACCGGGCTCGCCTTCCTGTCGATGGGTTTCGACATCAAGGGACCGACCTATGTCGGCGACACCATCCACGTCGAGATCGAGCTCACCGAGATCCGGCCGACCTCCAAGGATCCGATGCGGGCGCTGGTGCGCACCACCAACAACGTCAAGAACCAGAAGGGCGAGACGGTGCTGGTCTACACGCCGTTGCGCATGATGCAAGGACGCTAGCGACAAGAGGCGAACATGGCGAAGGTCGTGGTTGAAAAGGAAGGGCCGATCACGGTCGTGGCGATCGACCGCTTCGCTGAGGCGCGCAATGCCGTCGATCCGGAGACGGCGGTGCTGTTGCGCGACGCCTTCCTCGCCTTCGACGCTGACGCCAGCCAATCGGTGGCGATCCTGACCGGGCGTGGCGGCACGTTCTGTGCCGGCTACGACCTCAAGGTCGCCGCCAGGCCGAGATCGGCGGACGCGCCGCTGTATGACGCCAAAGCCCCGGGTCCGATGGGACCGACGCGCCATCTGCTGTCCAAGCCGGTGATCGCGGCTGTCGAAGGCTATGCCGTCGCTGGCGGCCTCGAGCTGGCGTTGTGGTGCGACATGCGCGTGGCGTCCGAGAGCGCCAAGTTCGGCGTGTTCTGCCGACGCTGGGGCGTGCCCCTGGTCGATGGCGGCACGGTGCGTCTGCCGCGCCTGATCGGCCACAGCCGCGCGCTGGACATGATCCTGACCGGACGAGAGGTCGGTGCGCGCGAAGCGCTTGAGTGGGGGTTGGCCAATCGCCTGGTGCCGCAGGGCCAGGCGCTGACCGAGGCGATCGCGCTCGCCCAGCAACTCACGCGGTTTCCGCAAACCTGCCTGCGCTCGGACCGCCGGTCGTCCTATGAACAGTGGGGCCTCGATGTCGCCGAGGCGCTGGTCAATGAAGCGGAACGCGGCCTGCCGGCGCTGCAGGCCGAGGCGCGCTCAGGCGCCGCGCGCTTCGCCGAAGGCAAGGGCCGCGGCGGCAACTTCGGCAACATCTGGTGACGCGCCTCCCGACCGACGAGGAGGTCGCGCGCTATCGCGCCGACGGCGCGATCTGCCTGCGCGGCACCTTCGCCCTCGACTGGATCGAGCGCCTGCGAGAGGCGGTCGATGCCGACATGGCAAGTCCTGGTCCCATGGTGCGGCTCAACACGCCGCAGGGGGCGCCCGGCCTGTTCTTCGTCGATTTCCAGCTCTGGCAACGCCATGCGGCGGCCCGCGACTTCGTCTATCGCTCGCCGGCGCGCGAGATTGCCGCCCGGATCATGGGCTCACGCGAGGTCGTCTACTATCACGACCATCTCCTGGTGAAGGAGCCGGGCACGCGCGAACGCACTCCCTGGCATCACGACCAGCCCTACTATCCGATCGACGGCGAGCAGATCGTCTCGCTGTGGCTGCCGCTCGATCCGGTCGATCACGCGACGTGCGTGGAGTACGTGAAGGGCTCGCATCGCTGGGGCCGGTGGTTCCAGCCGAAATTCTTCCGGCAGGGTGGCGTCGACCTGGCGGTCGCCGATCCACGCTTCGAGCCGCTGCCCGATCTCGATGCCGAACGCGAGCGTCACGAATTCCTCGCCTGGGACATCGAGCCGGGTGATGTCATCGCCTTCCATGCGCTCACGCTGCACGGCGCGTCGGGCAACCTGTCGACCGCGCGCCGGCGCCGGGCCTGGGCGACGCGCTGGTGTGGCGACGATGCGCGCTACGCCGCGCGTATCGGCCAGATCTCGCCGCCCCTCGAAGGGCACGGGCTCAAGCCCGGCGACAAGCTCGAATGCGCGATGTTTCCGAAAGTCCTTTGAACCTCAGGACCCGGGCTGCGGATCGGGTTGGGCGTCCAGCCATTGCCGCGCCAGATGGAGTTCACGGAAGATCTTGATCGGCCGATCAGCCTCGGCGAGAGCGGCGAACATGCGGGCCTGCCGGTGGCTCTTCTCGGTGGTTGCGACGATGGCCAAAGCGCCGATGCGGCCCAGCGCGATGTAGGCACGGATGCGCGCTCCCAGCGCCATCAAGTCGTCATCGCTGAGGTTGGGCGTCGCCTGCGTCATGTCGAAGATCTTGCGGTATGCCAGGACATTCGCCGTGACGACGCCGTCGAGATAGTGCTCAATATCCAGAAGGCGGAGATCGCCCCTGGCGACTGCGATCACCAGGCGGGTCGGATGGGATACGGTCCACTGCACCGGCATGCGTGGGAACTATGCCGGAAAGTCACCCGCAAACAAGCCTCCCTCAGGGGACAAGGACGGCCTTGCCGACCACGGTGCGCTCCTCGACCAGCTTGAAGCCCTGGACCCAGTCGGCGAGATCGAAGGTGCCGGCAATCGTGGCCCTGAGCTTGTCCTCGGTGAACCAGCGCATCAGCTCGGCCTGCGCAGCCGCCACCATGGCCCGGCGCTTCGCCAACGAAGCTGCGTCCTTCTCCGTCGGCTCGCCGCGACCACCCCAGCCCGTGTAGTAGCCGTAGTAGAAGCCGATCACTGTCACGTTCTTGACCAACAGGATGTTGGCCGGAATCTGCGGGATGGTGCCGCTGGCAAAGCCCATCGGGATCAGCCTTCCTTCCGGCGCCACGCAACGCAGTGAGATGTCGAAGGCTGATCCGCCGACCGGATCGTAGATGACGTCGGCGCCGTGGCCACCGGTCAGCTCCAGCACCCGGCCGCGCAGGTCTTCCGAGCGGTAGTCGATAAGGTGATCCGCGCCGGCTTCCCGCGCAGCCGCGAGCTTGTCGGCGCCGCCGGCGGAGGCAATGACGACGGCGCCCATCGCCTTGCCGACCTCGATCGCCGTCAGGCCTGAGCCGCCGCCCGCGCCGTGCACCAGCAGCACCTCGCCCGGCTGCATGTTGGCCTTCCACTTCAGCGCGCCGTAAGCCGTCGGATAGAGGGTCGGAAAGTTGGTCGCCTGCGCATACGGCATGGTCTCGGGGATCGGCAGGACGTTCGCCGCCGTCGCCACCGCGTATTCGGCAAAGGCGCCCTGACTGACACCGGTGGCGATCCGCTGGCCGACCGAGAGATTGGTGACGCCTGCACCCAGCTTGACGATGTGTCCGGCCATCTCATTGCCTGGCACATAAGGCAGGGGCGGCTTGTTCTGGTGCTTGCCCTGCACGCCCAACAGGGCGGCGAAGCTCACGCCAGCCGCGCCGACCCGCAACAGCACTTCGCCCGCCTCGGGCTCAGGCACTGGCACATCGGCAATCTTGAGACCTTCGATCGGCCCGTAAGCCTCGCAAACCAATGCCCGCATTCACTGCCTCTCGAACTTGCCGTGCCGACCGTCGCCCTTGGCGAAACGCGCCGCGCCTTTCTGCGATTCCCGCCGCCGCGCCGCCAGCGACAATTCCATTTCCCGCCGCACGGCGGAAGCCTGGTCGCGGTCGAAGCTTTCGTAGGCCGACTGCCTGTCGGATATCATGGCGATCGGCGGGAAGCCCGCGATCTGGCGGGCAAGCGCTTCGGCCTCCATCCGCGTCGTGGCACGCGCCACCTTGCGGGTGGCCAACCCAATGGTGATCGCCTCGTCGGCGCCGACGGCGCGGCCTGTCAGCAGCATGTCCAACGCGCGACCTTGGCCGACGATGCGCGGCAGGCGCACGGTCGTGCCGTCACTCATCGGCACGCCCCAGCGGCGCGAGAACACGCCGAAAGTCGCCGTTTCGTCGACGATGCGGATGTCGCAGAACAGCGCCACACCCAGCCCGCCGGCGCAGGCATGGCCCTCGATGGCGGCGATCACCGGCTTGGCAAGCGGTGCGCGCAGAGGGCCGTCGTCGCTGCCGGCCCACGGAAAGTAGTCGGTGCCCGATCCCAGCTCCTTGAGATCGGCACCGGCGCAGAAGGCGCCGCCCACACCGGTCAGCACGGCGACGCGGGCCTCGGTGTCCGCCTCGAAAGCTTTCAGCGCCGCGGCCAAGGCGTGGGCCGCCTCGTTGTCGAGGGCGTTCTTCACCTGCGGACGATTGATGATGATCGTGGTGACCGGCGGCGCGGTCTCGACCAGGATTTTCGGCTGGCTCATCGGCTCTCAGCGAATTGTCGCCAGCTCGTCCTCGAGCTGGCCGTTGGAGCTGAGCGGCGTGCGGAAGTACCACCAGTTCTTCTGTGGCGTCCATCTCTCCTTCCGGGACGTACCCTTGCCCCATACGCACTTCTTGAAGTCGCGGGTCGCCGACATGAAGGCCTTGTCGGCCTGATCGAGCTTCAGCGCGTGCTCGCCCAGCTCCTCGCTGCTGAACATCGGCAGCGCCTCGAGGATCAGTTCGCGCACGTCGACGTCGTTCAGCCAGTTGTCGAGGTCGAAGCTATAGCCCTTGACCAGGTCGTTGGTGAATTCGGCCCACTGGTCGATCAACTCTCGGAGGTCGGCGACGTCGGGTGGGCCGGGCGGCGGCGGTGGTTTCATTCCCGGCGCTCCGCCTGGCGGCGCCAGTAGCGCTCGCCGTCGTTGGGCTTGAAGAAGGTGCGGATGACGCCGTTGGCATTGAAGGCGATGAAAGCTCCCGTCTGCTGGTCGTAGCGCGTGACGACGCCATCGCGTCGAACGGCTTCGAGCACGGGACCGCCGACCCTGGCATCGCGTAGAAGCTGGGCCTGGCGCAGGTAGTCCTGCTTGGTGATGCGACCGAACTCCGCGCCATGCTTCTCGAAATGCTCGTCGAGGCGGCGCTGGTCGGCAAAGCCGGCACTGGCGCCCCAGCCGCGAGATTGCGTCGACATGCTGGTGTCGGTAGCGGCCGGGCTGCGCACGAGGTCGCGCTGTCCGCGCTCGGCGACGTGCGTCCAGTAGAGAAAGATCGCGACTGCCGCCAATACCGCCGTCAGCAGGCGCCGCCACGGCATCCGTCCCGAGCGAGCCATCATGGCCTCTATTCTGCGCCGCCCTTGAACCAGCGCGCAATCATGCGTCGCTCGGCGTCGGTCATGTGGGTGAGGTTGCCGGGCGGCATGACCCGGGTGACCCACACTTGCTGGTTGATCATCGCGGCCCGGGCCCGGATTTCCTCAGATGTCTCCAGGATCACCCCCTTGGGCGGGGCGGCAAAGCCTGCCTGCATGGGCTTGGCGGCATGGCAGGACTGGCAGCGCTCCTTGAAGATCGGCTGGACCTCGGCGAAGGAGGCGGGCGGGCCGATATCGGCCTCGGGCCGGGGCAGGGAGACGAGGGCGGTGATCGCCAGCACGACCAGGCCGGTTGCCAGGACCAGGGGGTTCTGGTTGCCCTTGTGGCGCTGCACGAACCATATCCGCACCAGGGCGCCGCCTGCGGAGATCAGCAACAGCAGGACCCAGTTCCACTCGTGCCCGTAGAGGCCGGCATAGTGGCCGCTGATCATGGTGAACAGCACGGGCAGGGTGAAATAGGTGTTGTGGACCGAGCGCTGGCGGCCCATCAGCCCGTACTTGGGATCAGGGGTGCGGCCTTCCTCCTTGGCCTTCACCAGCTCGCGCTGGCCGGGGATGATCACGTAGTAGACGTTCAGCACCATGATGGTGCCCAGCATGGCGCCGAAATGGATGTAGGCGCCGCGTCCCGAGAACAGGTGGCAGAGCGCCCAGGCCGACACGGCGCAATAGACCATCAGCAGGCCGCCCAGGATGGCGTCGTCCTCGCCGAAGGCCGAGCGGCATAGCCCGTCATAGACCAGCCAGCCCAGCACCAGGAAGCCGAGCCCGATGGCGATCGCTTCGGCCTTGGTGAGGGGCATCACCGACGGGTCGATCAACGCCACTTCCGCGCCGTAGTAGAAGACCAGGCACAGCAGGAAGAAGCCGGTGATCAGGGTGGTGTAAGCCTCCCACTTGAACCAGTGCAGCTCGGGCGGAAGCTTCTCGGGGGCGAGGGTGAACTTCTTGGCGGTGTAGAAGCCGCCACCATGCACCGCCCAGACCTCGCCGCCGATGCCCTTGGCGGCATCGGCCGGATCGAGCGGCGGATGGAGGTGGTTGTCCAGCCAGATGAAATAGAAGGAGGCGCCGATCCAGGCGACGCCCACGATCATGTGGGCCCAGCGCAGCACCAGATTGAGCCATTCAACGACGAAAACGGCGTCCATGCGTTGTCGTAGCGCCTTGCCCCAAGTGCTCTCAAGGCCCTATATCGCGCTCCCCTGCAAGCAAACTAACGGATTTTGAGGGAGTGCATAGCGTGACGTTGGATCTTCCCGAGGGCGTTTCAATCGACGGCGTCATCAATCCCGACTTCGAGAAAGTGCTCACCAAGGAGGCAGTGGCTTTCGTCGCCGACCTGCAGCGCCGTTTCAATTCGCGCCGGGAGGAGCTGCTGGCAGCCCGGGTCGAGCGCCAGAAGCGGCTGGACGCCGGGGAGAGGCCCGATTTCCTGCCCGAGACCGCGCAGATCCGGGAGAGCGACTGGACTGTGGCGCCGCTGCCGCAGGACATCCTCGACCGCCGCGTCGAGATCACAGGCCCGGTCGACCGCAAGATGATCATCAACGCCCTGAATTGCGGCGCCACCGTCTTCATGGCCGACTTCGAGGATGCGAGCACGCCCTCATGGACCAACATGGTCGACGGGCAATTCAACCTGGCGAGCGCGGTGCACCGCGAGATCGACTACACCGATCCGCAGTCGGGTCGTGAGTACAAGTTGAACGACAACACGGCCGTCTTGTTCGTGCGGCCGCGCGGCTGGCATTTGCCGGAGAAGCACATGACGGTCGATGGCGTGCCGATGTCGGGCTCGCTGTTCGATTTCGGGCTCTACTTCTTCCACAATGCCCGCGAGCTGCTGGCGCGTGGCAGCGGCCCATATTTCTACCTACCCAAGATCGAGAGCCATCTCGAGGCGCGACTGTGGAACGACGTGTTCGTTCATGCCCAGGACGCGCGCGGCATCCCGCAGAAGTCGATCAAGGCCACCGTGCTGATCGAGACCATCCTCGCCACTTTCGAGATGGATGAGATTTTGTGGGAGCTGCGCGACCACTCCGCCGGCCTCAACTGCGGCCGCTGGGACTACATCTTCAGCTTCATCAAGAAGTTCCGCGAGCAGGAGTGGTCGGTTTTGCCCGACCGCGCACAGGTCACCATGACGGCGCATTTCCTGCGCAGCTACAGCCAGCTCCTGATCAAGACCTGCCATCGCCGCGAGGTCCATGCCATGGGCGGCATGGCGGCGCAGATCCCGATCAAGAACGATGCCGTCGCCAATGAAGCGGCGATGGACCGCGTGCGTGCCGACAAGAAGCGCGAGGCGGGCGACGGCCATGACGGTACCTGGGTCGCCCATCCCGGGCTGGTGGCGATCACCAAGGCGGAGTTCGACGCGGTGATGAAGGGCGCTAACCAGATCGCCCGCAAGCGCCAGGACGTTCACGTCTGCGCCGCCGACCTGATCGCGGCGCCGGCCGGCACCAAGACCGAGGCCGGGCTGCGCCAGAACGTGGCCGTGGGTATCGGCTATGTCGAGGCGTGGCTGCGCGGTATCGGCTGCGTGCCGCTGTTCAACCTGATGGAGGATGCCGCCACGGCCGAGATCAGCCGCGCCCAGGTCTGGCAGTGGGTGCGCCATGGCCAGACCCTGCAGGACGGCCAGCCGGTCACAAAAGAATTCGTGCGCGGGATCGTGCGCGAGGAGAACGACAAGGTGAAGGCCGCGATGGGCGAAGACGCTTACGCCCAGGCGCGCTACGAGGATGCTGCCCAGCTCATGATCGAGCTGGTCGAACAACCGACGTTCGAGGAGTTCCTGACTCTGCCGGCCTACGAGCGCGTCCTGGCCGACGAGAAGGCGGCGACGTAGAAAGTTCCTCCCCTTCGCGGAATCCGCGAAGGGGAGGTGCCCGCGTAGCGGGCGGAGGGGTTATGAGCACCAGTGACGATGCTCATGACCCCTCCGTCGCCGTATGACGGCGACACCTCCCCAGCTTCGCTGGGGAGGAAATCAGTGGCGGCTGAGCTCGGCGCGGCCCACCACCATGTGATGGACCTCGTCCGGACCGTCGGCCAGGCGCAGGGTGCGCTGCTGGGCGTACATCTCCGCAAGCGGCGTCCATTGCGAGATGCCGGTGGCGCCATGAATCTGGATCGCCTGGTCGATGATCTGGCACACCCGCTCCGGCACCATGGCCTTCACCATGCTGACCCAGACGCGGGCTTCGCGGTTGCCCAGCACATCCATTGCCCTGGCGGCCTTCAGAACCATCAGCCGCATGGCCTCGATCTCGATGCGCGCGCGCGACACGGTCTCGAGATTTTTGCCGAGCGCGATCAGGTTCTTGCCGAACGCCTGGCGCGTCGAGCCGCGCTTGACCATCAGGTCGAGCGCTTTCTCGGCGGCGCCGATCGAGCGCATGCAATGGTGAATGCGGCCCGGGCCGAGGCGGACCTGCGAGATCTCGAAGCCGCGACCTTCGCCCAACAGGATGTTCTCCTTCGGCACCCGGGCATTCTCGAACTTGATGTGCATGTGGCCGCGCGGCGCGTGGTCGTGGCCGAAGACATGCATCGGTCCCAGAATCTTCACGCCCGGGGTGTCGATGGGCACCAGGATCTGCGACTGCTGGAACTGCGGTGAGGCGTCCGGGCTGGTCTTGACCATGGTGATCATGATCTTGCAGCGCGGATCGCCGGCGCCGGAGATATAGTACTTCTCGCCGTTGATGACCCACTCGTCGCCGTCGAGCTCGGCGCGCGTGGCGACGTTCTTGGCATCTGACGAGGCGACGTTAGGCTCGGTCATCGCATAGGCCGAGCGGATCTCGCCGTTGAGTAGCGGCTTCAGCCACGTCTCTTTCTGCTCGGGCGTGCCGACCTTCTCGAGCACTTCCATGTTGCCGGTATCCGGCGCCGAGCAGTTGAGCGACTCCGACGCGAGCGGCTGCTTGCCAAGCTCGGCGGCGATGTAGGCGTAGTCGAGATTGGTGAGCCCGCGGCCGATCTCCGAGCCGGGCAGGAAGAAGTTCCACAGGCCGGACTTCTTGGCCTTGTTCTTGGCGACCTCGAGCAGCTCGAGCTGACCGGGCGCCCAGCTCCAGGGGTCCTTGCGGCCTTCTCCCAAGCGGAAGAACTCGTCGGCCATCGGCGCGACGTTCTCCTCGATGTGCTTCATCACCGCGTCCAACAGGGGCTGCGCCTCCTTCGACATGGCGAGGTTGTTGAGCTCGGGGTTGTTGAGGTCGGGACGCACCGGCGCGTCCCGCTTGGCCATCACGTTCATCGGGGTCTCCTCGGTTCTTTCTGAGGAGACCCTATAGACTAAAACAGCCCGACAATCTTGCCGTCTGGACCGATATCGATGCTGTTGGCGGCCGGCACCTTGGGCAGGCCGGGCATGGTCATGATGTCGCCGCAGATGGCCACCACGAATTCCGCACCCGCCGACAGCCTGACCTCGCGCACCGTCACGATGTGATTGTCGGGCGCGCCCTTAGCGTCGGGATTCGTCGTGAAGCTGAATTGCGTCTTGGCGATGCACACCGGCACCTTGCCGTAGCCCATTGCCTCGAACTGTGCGAGCTGATCCCGCACGGGCTTGGCCACGTCGATGTCCTTGGCGCGGTAGATCTCGCGGGCGATGGTGCGGATTTTTTCGACCAACGGCAGGTCGTCGGCATAGAGCAGCTTCATGTTGCTCTTGCCGCTGTCGACCGCCTTGACCACGGCGCGCGCGACGTCGGCCGCGCCCTTGCCGCCCTCGGCCCAGTGGTCGGCCATCACCGCCTCGACACCGAGCTTGGTACAGGCCGATTTCACCAGGGCGATCTCGGCGTCGCTGTCGGCACTGAAGCGGTTGATCGAGACCACCGGCACCAGGCCGAACTTCTGCACGTTCTCGACATGGCGCTGCAGATTGGACATGCCCGCTTCGAGCGCCTTCAGGTTCTCGGTCTTGAGGTCTTCCTTCTTCACGCCGCCATGCATCTTGAGCGCGCGGATGGTCGCCACCAGCACCACCGCGTCGGGCTTGAGACCGGTCTTGCGGCACTTGATGTCCATGAACTTCTCGCCGCCCAGGTCGGCGCCGAAGCCTGCTTCGGTGACGACGTAGTCGGCAAGCTTCAGCGCCGTCGTCGTGGCCAGCACCGAGTTGCAGCCGTGAGCGATGTTGGCGAACGGCCCGCCATGGATGAAGGCGGGCGTGCCTTCGAGCGTCTGCACCAGGTTTGGTGAAAGCGCATCTTTCAACAGAACCGCCATCGGCCCATGCGCCTTGAGGTCGGCCGCGCGCACCGGCTTACGGTCGCGCGTGTAGGCGACGATGATGTTGCCCAACCTAGCCTTGAGGTCTTCGAGATCCTTGGCGAGGCAGAAGATCGCCATGACTTCCGAGGCGACGGTGATGTCGAAGCCGTCCTCGCGCGGGAAGCCGTTGGCGACGCCGCCCAGCGACGACACCATCTGGCGCAGGCTGCGATCGTTCATGTCGATGGCGCGGCGCCAGGCGACGCGGCGGCCGTCGATACCGAGCCCATTGCCCCAGTAGATATGGTTGTCGATCAGCGCCGACAGGAGGTTGTGCGCCGCGCCGATGGCGTGGAAGTCGCCGGTGAAGTGGAGGTTGATGTCCTCCATCGGCACGACCTGGGCATAGCCGCCGCCGGCCGCGCCACCCTTCATGCCGAAGGACGGCCCGAGCGAGGGTTCGCGCAGGCAGAGCATGGCCTTCTTGCCAATGTGATTGAGTGCGTCGGTCAGGCCCACCGTGGTCGTGGTCTTGCCTTCGCCGGCTGGTGTCGGCGAGATCGCCGACACCAGGATCAGCTTCCCGTCGGGCTTGTCCTTCAGCGACTTGATGTAGTCCATCGAGACCTTGGCCTTGTAGTGGCCGTAAGGTTCCAGGTTCTCCGGCGCGATGCCGAGCTTCTCGCGTGCCAGCTCCATGATCGGCCGCTTGGTGGCTTCCTGGGCGATCTGGATGTCGGACTTGGGATTGGTGTGCTGTGACGCGGGCATCGACGGGTTCCTTCCCCAACTACGTTTCTGTTCCTCGGCCTCTCCTCATGTTCCTCTCCCCCTTGGGGGGAGAGGTTAGGTGAGGGGGCAACTCGAAGATCGTCTTCTGCATCACCCCCTCACCCAACCTCTCCCCCAAGGGGGAGAGGAGGAAGAAAGACGAAAGGGCGAAAGAGGCGTGCCGTGTGATCAGACGAGCCGGGCACCCACGGCTAGCTTGCTCGCAGCCGCCCATTCGCTGGCGCCGACCTTCGGACCGTCCGCCGGTTTCACGCGCAGGACCTTGATGCGGCCATCGGGCACGACGACGGTGAAGCCGTCGGCTGAGACCTCAACCACCTCGCCGTACTTGCCGCCGATGCCCTTGGGATCGCGTGCCGGGATTGGCTGGATGTCGAAGATCTGCAGGGTCTTGCCGTCGAGCGTCGTCCAGGCGCCGGGCGCGGGATTGCAGCCGCGCACCAGCGGATCGATCTGGCGCCACGACTTGCCCCAGTCGATGCGGGCGATGTCGGCCGTGGCACGGCCTTCATAGGTGGCCTTCGAGTCGTCCTGCTTGATGCGCGGCGCCGTGCCGGCCTTCACCAGCTCAACCGCTTCCAGCATGGCGTCGACGCCCATCGGGAACAGGCGGTCGAAGTACACCGTTCCCAACGTGTCCTTGGGGCCGATCGGCGTCTTCTTCTGCAGCAGAACGTCGCCGGTATCGAGACCGTTGTCGGGCCAGAAGATCGAGAGGCCGGTTTCCTTTTCGCCCAGGATGATCGGCCAGTTGATCGCGCTGGCGCCGCGATAGGCGGGCAGCAGCGAGGGATGATACTGGATCGTGCCGTGCGTCGGGATGTTCAGGAACTCTTCGGGCACGAACAGCGTGACGAAAGCCATGACCTGCAGATCGGGCTTCAGCGCCTTGAACTCTTCCCACACTTCGGGCTTGCGGTAGGAGGCGGGCTGGAACACCGGCAGCTTGGCCGCCAGCGCCGCTTCCTTCAGAGGATCTGCCTTCTGGCCGGGCTTTTCGGGCGCGACATAGACGCCGACGACGTTCTCGCCGCGCTTCAGCAGCGCCTCCAGCACGGACTTGCCGAAGGCCTGCTGGCCATGGACCACGATGCGCATCTTGCTACTCCGCGGCTTGGGCTTTGGGCGCTTGTCCCGTCGCACCGGACGCCTTGATCTCGGCGATCTCGCGCGGCGTGAACTTCAGCACCTTGGTCAGGATCTCGTCGGTGTGCTCGCCCAGGAGAGGCGAACGCTCGACCTCGGTAACACTGTCGGAAAGCTTGATCGGGTTGCCGACCGACAGGTACTTGCCGCGCGTCGGGTGATCGACCTCGACGACGGTGCCGGTGTGGCGCAGCGACGGCTCCTCGGCCAGCTCCTTCATCGACAGGATCGGGCCGACCGGGATGTCGAACGCGTTGCACTCGTTCATGACCTCGAACTTGGTCTTGGTCATGGTCCACTGCTCGATCCGCTCGAAGATCTCCTTGAGCCGCGGCAGGCGGGCCGGCGGCTTGGCGTAGTCGGGATGGGTCTTCCAGTCGGGCTCGCCGATCAGGTCGCAGATCTTCTCCCACACCGGCGCCTGGGTGATGAAGTAGATGTAGGCGTTGGGATCGGTCTCCCAGCCCTTGCACTTCAGGATGACGCCGGGCTGGCCGCCGCCGGAATCGTTGCCGGCGCGCGGCACCGCTTCGCCGAACGGGATGCCCTGGCCATACTGCGTGTATTCCGTCAGCGGGCCATGGGCGAGGCGCTGCTGGTCGCGCAGCTTGACGCGGCAGAGGTTCAGTACGCCGTCCTGCATGGCCGTCAGCACGCGCTGGCCGCGACCCGTGCGCTTGCGCTGGTATAGGGCGCTCACGATGCCCAGCGCCAGGTGCAGGCCGGTGCCGGAATCGCCGATCTGCGCGCCGGTCACCAGCGGCAGGCCGTCATGGAAGCCGGTGGTCGAGGCCGAACCGCCGGCACATTGCGCCACGTTCTCGTAGACCTTGCAGTCCTCGTAAGGGCCGGGGCCGAAGCCCTTCACGGAGGCCACGATCATGCGCGGGTTGAGCGCGTGGATGTGCTCCCAGGTGAGCCCCATGCGGTCGAGCGCGCCCGGCGCGAAGTTCTCGACCAGCACATCGCAGGTCTTCACCAGGCGCTCCAGTACCTTCATGCCCTCCTTGCTCTTGGAATCGAGCGTGATCGAGCGCTTGTTGTGGTTGAGCATGGTGAAATAGAGGCTGTCGACGCCCGGCACATCCTGGAGCTGGCCGCGCGTGATGTCGCCTGTGCCCGGCCGCTCGATCTTGATCACGTCGGCGCCGAACCAGGCGAGAAGCTGCGTGCAGGTCGGGCCCGACTGGACATGCGTGAAGTCGAGGATCTTCACGCCGTCCAGCGCCTTGCCGTCCTTGCCCCAGGGCTTGGACGAGACCTTGGGCAGGCCATTGCCGTTGCCGTTGGCCTTCTTGGCGACGACCTTGAGCACCAGCTTCTTCGCCGCCTTGGCTTTCTTGGAAGCCTTGTCCTTGCTCTTCGCCTTCTTGTCTTTCTTCTTCTTAGCCATGTTCTTCTCCGGTCGCTTGAATGTCGTTGATGCCGCGAGGACCTACTTCTTGCGCAGCTTACTTTGTGGATTGAGGTTGCCGATGCGGCCGCTCTCGCTGCCGGCCGCGGGATCGATCACCGCGTTGATCAGCGTGGGCTTGCGTGAATCCATCGCCGCATTCACCGCGCGCTTGAGCTCGTCCGGCGTGGTTGCGTTGACGCCGACGCCGCCGAAGGCTTCCATCATCTTGTCGTAGCGCGACCCCTTCACGAAGACCGTCGGCGCGGGATCCGCCCCACCATTGGCGTTCTGGTCGGTGCCGCGATAGATGCCGTCGTTGTTGAAGATCACGACGCAGATCGGCAGCTGATAGCGGCAGATCGTCTCGACCTCCATGCCCGAGAAGCCGAAGGCGCTGTCGCCCTCGACCGCGAGCACGGGATTGCCGGTCTCCACCGCGGCAGCGATGGCCGAACCCATGCCGACGCCCATCACGCCCCAGGTGCCGACGTCCAGCCGCTTGCGCGGCTTGTACATGTCGATCACGCCGCGCGCGAGGTCGAGCGTGTTGGCGCCTTCGTTGACGAGGATGGCGTCCGGCCGCTCCTTGATGATCGTGCGCAGGGCGCCCAGGGCGCCGTGATAGTCCATTGGCGACTTGTTGTTCATCAGGCGCGGCGCCATCTTGGCGACGTTCTCGTCGCGCTTGGCCGTGACCGCGCCGATCCAGTCGGCGGGCGCCGCCGGCCAGCTGCCGCCCATCGCTTCGAGCATCGCCGACACGCAGGAGCCGATGTCGCCCACCACCGGTGCGGCAATCTCGACGTTGCTGTCCATCTCCCTGGGCTCGATGTCGACATGGATGAACTTCTTCGGCGCGTCACCCCAGGTCTTGCCCTTGCCGTGCGACAGCAGCCAGTTGAGCCGCGCGCCGATCAGCATGACGACGTCGGAGTCCTTCAGCACCGTCGAGCGCGCGGCGCCGGCGCATTGCGGATGGGTGTCGGGCAGCAGGCCCTTGGCCATGCTCATCGGCAGGAAGGGAACGCCGCTCTTCTCGACCAGAGCGCGGATCGCGTCGTCGGCCTGGGCATAGGCGGCGCCCTTGCCGAGGATGATCAGCGGACGCTTGGCGGCCTTCAGGACATCGAGCGCACGCTTGATCGCGGCCGGCGCGGGAAACTGCGCCGGCGCCGGATCGATCACCTTCACCAGCGACTTGGCGCCGGCATCGGCGTTCATGACCTGGGCAAACAGCTTCGCCGGCAGGTCGAGGTAGACACCGCCGGGACGGCCGGAAACAGCCGCGCGGACGGCGCGCGCGAAGCCGATGCCGATGTCCTGAGCGTGCAGGACGCGGTAGGCCGCCTTGCAGAGCGGCTTGGCGATGGCGAGCTGGTCCATCTCCTCGTAGTCGCCCTGCTGCAGGTCGACGATCTCGCGCTCGGACGAGCCCGAGACCAGGATCATCGGGAAGCAGTTCGTCGTGGCGTGGGCGAGCGCGGTCAGGCCGTTCAGGAAGCCGGGCGCCGAAACGGTCAGGCATACGCCGGGCTTCTTGGTCAGGAAGCCCGCGATCGCCGCCGCATATCCCGCATTCTGTTCGTGGCGGAACGAGAGCACGCGGATGCCGGCGGCCTGGGCTAGGCGACCGAGGTCGGTGATGGGAATGCCCGGCACACCGTAGATCGTGTCGATGCCGTTCAGTTTCATCGAATCGATGACGAGGCTGAAGCCGTCTGTCAGGTCCTGGGTCTCTTCTGTTGCTGCCTTGAGTGCTGCCTCGGCCATGGTTTCCTCCCGAATTCCCTTCGTCAGTCCAGATAGTCGGCGTGCTTGGCCACATGCTCGGCAAGGCCAAGCGCATGCTGGCGCACCAGATCCTCGGCGCGCTCGGTGTCGCGCACCTCGAGCGCCTGGATGATGTTCATGTGATCGCGGATCGAGCGCTCGACGCGGTCATCCTCGCCGATCGTGCTGCCACGGATCATGCGCATGTGGGTGAACAAATTCTCCGCCAGCCGGATCAGCGCCTGGTTGCCGCTGAGCTCGATCAGGGTCTGGTGGAAGTGGATGTTGACCTCGGAATACTCGTCGAGCTTGGCGTGCAGCTCGTCGTCCTCGAAGGTCGCGAACATGCGCCTGAGGCCGGCGATGTCCTGATCGCTCGCGCTTTCGGTGATCAACCGCGCCGCCATGCTCTCGAGCGCCGCCCACGCCTGGATCAGCTCGATTACTTCGCGCTTGGTCTTGCGCACGACATAGACGCCACGTCGCGGCACCGAACGCACGAAGCCTTCGCGTTCGAGCTGGGCCATCGCTTCGCGCACCGGCGTGCGCGAGATGCCGAAGTCCTGTGCGAGCTGCCGCTCGTCGAGCCGGAGGTCGGTGCGGGAGCGGTAGATGTCCGAGGACATGATGACGTTGCGCAAGGCCGTGTAGGCCTTGTCCTTGAACGTCTCCCGATTATCGATCGGGGCGACCACCAGACGCGCTTCGCTCATGGGAAACGGGCTGTCCCTCGCTGTCGCCGGCCACACCGGCTGGATACATTATTCATAATACCACGACGGACCATCGTCCAATGGTCTGCCGTGACATATTATTGCGCGTCGCCGGCGTTATGCCGCCAAATCATCGCCCATGCCCTCGGCTTGACGCTCGACCAGGCGACGATAGATGCCGCCCTTGAGGCGCAGGAGGGCAGCATGGTTGCCGTCCTCGACGATCCGGCCGTGGTCGAAGACCAGGATGCGGTCGAGCTCGCGCACCGTCGACAGGCGATGGGCGATGACCAGCGTCGTGCGGCCACGCATCAGGCTGTGCATGGCATCCTGGATCAGGGCCTCGGACTCGCTGTCGAGGCTCGAGGTGGCCTCGTCCAGGATCAGGATCGGCGAATTGGCCAGGAAGGTGCGCGCGAGCGCCACGCGCTGGCGTTCACCGCCCGAGAGCTTGACGCCGCGCTCGCCGACCAGCGTGGCGTAGCGCTGCGGCAGCCGGTCGATGAAGGCGTCGGCATGGGCAAGCCGCGCCGCCTCCTCGATCTCCGCCACGGTGGCATCGGGCCGGCCATAGGCGATGTTGTCGGCGAGCGAGCGATGGAACAGCAGAGGCTCCTGCTGCACGATCGCCAGCTGCCGCCGCAGGCTTTCCTGCGTGACGCCGGCGATATCCTGACCGTCGATCGTGATGCGACCGCCATCGAGGTCGTACAGTCGCTGCACGAGCTTGACGAAGGTCGTCTTGCCCGAGCCCGACCGTCCGACAAGGCCGACGCGCTGGCCCGCGGGAATGCGGATCGACAACCCGTCATAGACTTGTCGATCGAGTGCGGGATAGCGAAAGCGCACCTGCTCGAACTGGATATCGCCGCGCGCGATCACGAGTTCGCCGGCGTCGGGTCGGTTTTCGACACCGAGCGCCTCGTCGTGAAAGGCGACGAGTTCCTCCAGGTCGCTGGTTGACCGCTGGACGTTGTGCACATGGTGGCCGATGTCGCGCAGGTAGCCGTTGATCACGCCATAGGCCGTGAGCACGAAGGTGACGTCGCCCAACGTCGCGGTGCCCTGCCACCAGAACAGCAGGGCGAGCCCGATCACGACGATGCGCAGGACCATCAGGATGGCCTGCTGCACGATGCCGGTGAGCGTGGCCCGGTTCCAGGTCACCCAGGTGCGCGTCCGCCAGCGTGCCAGGACGCGGCTGAAGCGCACGTCCTCGCGGGCCTCGGCGCCGAACGCCTTGACCACAGGGTTGCAGCTCACGGCGTCGGCCAGCGCGCCGCCCAGGCGGCTGTCCCAGGCATTGGAGCGCCGAGTGGCGGGCGTGACGTAGTCGAGCGACAGCTTCACCGTCACCAGCACATAGAGGACACTGCCGACGCCGACGGCGAGCCCCATCAGCGGCCAATGCCAACCAAACAGGAGCGTCGCGCCAAGCAGCACGACGAGCGACGGCCACAGCGCCACGAGCACCGTGTCGTTCAGCAGGTCGAAGGCCCACATGCCGCGGCTCAGCTTGCGCACCGTGGCGCCGGCGAAGCTGTTGGCGTGCCAGTCCGTGGAGAAGCGCTGCACACGCCAGAAGGTCTCGTGCGCCACCTCGCTCATCATGCGCAGGGTGAAGCGCACGATGCCCTTGAACAGGCCGTAGCGCAGCACGACCAGCGCCCCGCCAAGGCCGAGGATCGCCGCGAACGCATTGAGCGCATCCCGAACGGCGGCATCGCGCGACCGCGCCCCGTCGGCCAGGGCGTCGACCATCTGCCCGGCAAACAGCGGCAGGGCGAGCTCGGCCGCCGCGATCAGCACGAGGCCCGCCGCCATGACCAGCGCCAGGCGCAACTGCCGGCGCCATTGGCCGGCAACGAACCGTATGGTCCGCAGGAACGGGTCTTTCCCCCGCTCAGTTCTGCGAGAAGTCATTGCTCTATGCCTCGCCCGCAACGGGCGATGGCTCCTCAAGGGATCGTGAGACCGCGCGCCGGGATGAGGCGCGACAACGTCCGACGACGTGATTGGTCAGAAAAACGGATGCAGGCGGCCCAATCGGCGGCCGCGGCCGGACCTAGTGCTTGAAGCGCTCGAGGTCCGATACGCAGCCGACGGGAGCGGTGGCGCTGAACATGATGGAAATCATCAACGTCTCCCTGGCTGAGGTTGCATCGAGGGCGCGCACCCTAAGAGCGGATGCGCCGGGAATCAAGCGTGGCTCGACGATCTCTCGATCGACGCCGTCGCACTGTGGCACCGACGCCACAGCGCTCGCTCATGTCGGGCGAGCGGGCGTCAGCAGGCGGCCGTACAGGTTCGACAGGACGGGCCAGAACAGGGCGACCAGACCCAGCGCCATGATGGTGCTGACCAGGCCGTTCGAGAAGAAGATTCCCAGGCCACCTTGCGAGATCAGCAAAGACTGCCTGAAGGATTCCTCGGCCTTGTCGCCCAGCACGATGGCCAGGACCAGCGGCGCCAGCGGGTAGTTGCACTTCTTCAGGAAGTAGCCGGCGACGCCGAACACCAGCATCATGATGATGTCGAAGGTGTTGTTGTGCACGGTGTAGGCGCCGATGGCGCAGATCACCAGGATGATGGGCGCGATGATGCCGAACGGCACGCGCAGGATGGCGGCGAAGAACGGCACCATCGTGAGCACGACGATCAGGCCGACGATGTTGCCGAGATACATGCTGGCGATCAGGCCCCAGACGAATTCCTTCTGCTCGACGAACAGCAATGGCCCGGGCTGCAGGCCCCAGATCAGCAGGCCGCCCAGCAGCACGGCGGCGGTCGGCGAGCCCGGCACACCCAGCGACAGCATGGGCAGCAGCGCCGACGTGCCCGCGGCGTGCGCTGCGGTCTCCGGCGCCACCACGCCTTCGATCTCGCCGGTGCCGAACTTGTCGCCCCTGCGCGAGGCGCGCTTGGCGATGCCGTAGCTCATGAACGACGCTGGCGTTGCACCAGCGGGCGTGATGCCCATCCAGCAGCCGATCAGGCAGGAGCGCAGCGAGGTCATCCAGTAGCGCGGCAGCTCCTTCCACGTCTGCCAGACGACGGCGGCATTGATCCTGGCGGCCTTGCCCTTGAAGGAGAGCCCTTCCTCCATGGTGAGCAGGATCTCGCCGATGCCGAACAGGCCGATCACGGCCACCAGGAAGTCGAAGCCGCTCAAAAGCTCGGTCGAGCCGAAGGTGAGACGAAGCTGGCCGGTCACCGTATCGGTGCCGACGGCGGCCAACGCGAAGCCCAGCATCATGGCGGCAATGGTCTTGGTCGGCGGCTCCTTGCCCATGCCGACGAAGCTGCAGAAGGCGAGGAAGAACACCGAGAACTTCTCGGCCGGACCGAACTGCAGCGCAAAGCTCGCGACCAGCGGCGCCGCAAGAGTGATGACGATGACGGCGAACAGCGCACCGACGAAGGACGAGGTGAACGCCGCCGTCAGCGCCTCGCCCGCCTGGCCCTTCTGCGCCATGGGATGGCCGTCGAAGGTCGTGGCCACCGACCACGGCTCGCCCGGTATGTTGAACAGAATGGAGGTGATGGCGCCGCCGAACAGCGCTCCCCAGTAGATGCAGGACAGCAGGATGATGGCCGATGTCGGTGGCATGCTGAAGGTGAGCGGCAGCAGGATCGCTACGCCATTGGCGCCGCCCAGGCCCGGCAACACCCCGATGATCACCCCCAGCACGATGCCGATCACCATGTAGACGAAGTTCTGCCAGCTCAACACGACGGCGAAGCCCGACATCAGATCGCCAATAGCTTCCATCCCCTTCGATCCCTTTATTCTTGTCGGTCTAGAGGCCGAGCATGTCCTCGATCGGCCCCTTGGGCAGGGGCACGAGGAACCACATCTCGAACGTGAAGTACGTCACCACCGGCAGGCCGATGCTGATGGCCAAGGTCAGCAGCCAGCCGTAGCGGCCGATCCAACGCATGAAGCCGGCGATCAGCAATGCCGACGCGAGATAGATGCCGATCCACGGGATGACGCCGACATAGATCGTGAGCGGCAGCACTACCTTGAGGACCTGTGCGATCTGCATCCAGCTCGCGAACAGTTTGCGGCTGCCGTGGGTGTAGGCGCGCACCATGTTGTAGAGGCTGGTGCCGACGACGATCAGGCCGATCCAGAAGGGGAAGAAGCCCGACTTGGGACCTTCCGCCCCCCAGCCGGTGCCGACACGCAGGCTGCCGATGATGGCGATGATGCCCAACAGGACCATGAAGGCGGCAACGCCGACTTCGACGAGATGCTGACGCGGCCCGGAGGATTGACCGTCAGGGGAATCCGACATGAACCCTTGCCCTTCAGTGCTCGGCAAAACAATGCCGGGAGGATGGCGTCGCTCCCGGCAAGGTTGGTCTGGAATTTGTGATCAATTCGTTGCGAGGAAGCCCGCTTCCTTCATCAGGTTGCGATGGCGTTTCTCCTCGCCCTCGACCCACTTGGTGTAGTCGGCACCGGTCATGAACGATTGATTGAAGGCGCCGTCGGCCATGAGCTGCGCCCATTCCGGCGTCGCGCGCACCTTCTTGAACAGCTCGACATAGTAGTCGACCGCGTCCTTCGGCACGTTCGCGGGCATGAACACGCCGCGCAGCATCAGGTATTCGATGTCGAGACCCTGCGACTTGCAGGTTGGGATGCTCGACCACGACAGGTCGCCAGCGATCTTGGCCTTGCCGGCGAGCGGCTTGCTGTCGAACACGCAGAGCGGGCGGACCTTGCCGGCGCGCCACTGGGCCACCCCTTCGATCGGGTTGTTGACGGTCATGTCGACATGCTTGCCGACGAGCTGGACCGCGACCTCGCCGCCGCCCTTGTAGGGCACGTAGGTGAACTTGGTGCCGGTCGCCTTCTCGAGCGCGACGGTGATGATCTGGTCCTCCTGCTTGGAACCCGTGCCACCCATCTTGAATTTGCCCGGAGGGGCCGCCTTGATGGCGGCCACCAGCTCGGCGACCGTCTTGTAAGGCGAATCGGCATTGACCCACAGCACGAACTCGTCGAGCGCCAGCATGGCGACCGGCGTCATCTCCTTCCACGAGAAGGGAATGCCGGTGGCAAGCGGCGTGGTGAACAGGTTCGAGAGCGTGATCACCAGCTTGTTGGGATTGCCCTTGGAATTCTTGATGTCCAGGAAGCCTTCGCCGCCGGCGCCGCCGGCCTTGTTGATCACCACCACGCTCTGCTTCATCAGGTTGTGCTTGGTGACGATCCCCTGGATCATGCGCGCCATCTGGTCGGCGCCGCCGCCGGTGCCGGCGGGCACGATGAATTCGACGTTACGCGTAGGTTCCCAGGCGGATGCCGGTGTGACGTAGAGGCCAGCGGCGAGTGCAGTCATGGCGACAGCGACCACTCGCGAACGAAGCGTATGGGTCATGACGATGGTTCCTCCCGAAGCACTTTTTTGTGCTAGTTCTGGAAAAACTCTACAATGATCCCGGTGACGGGTCGAGCGCCGACGAACCAATGATCGACAAGCTCGAGTTCCTCATCGCCTTGGCGCGGGAAAAGAACTTCGGCAAGGCCGCCGAGCAGTGCGGCGTGACCCAGCCGACCTTTTCCGCAGGGATCAAGCAGCTCGAAGACACGCTGGGTGTCATGCTTGTGCAGCGCACGTCGCGCTTCCTGGGCTTCACCGCCGAGGGCGAGCGCGTGCTGGACTGGGCGCGCACCATCGTCGCCGACGCGCGGGCCATGCGCGAGGAGGTACGCACTCTCAAGCAGGGGTTGAGTGGTCACCTGAAGATCGCGGCCGTACCCACGGCACTGGCCATGGTATCGGCCCTGACTACGCCCTATCGGGCCAAGCATCCCAATGTGAAGTTCACGATCCTGTCGAGGACTTCGGCCGATGTCCTGTCGATGCTTGAAAATCTCGAGGTCGATGCCGGCCTGACCTACATCGACAATGAACCGCTGGGCCGCATGCGCGCCGTGCCGCTCTATCTCGAGCAGTACCGGCTCCTGACCTCGGCCGACAGCCCGTTGGGCGAACGCGACAAGGTCACCTGGGCCGAGGTCGGGCGCATCCCGCTATGCCTGCTGACCCCGGACATGCAGAACCGGCGCATCATCGACAGCCTCCTGCACGCTGCCGGCAGCCGGCCCGAGCCGACACTCGAATCCAACTCCATGATCGTGCTGTTCTCGCACGTCCGCACCGGGCGCTGGGCGAGCGTGATGCCGGAGAAGCTGGCCGATACGCTCGGCCTGACCGAACGCCTGCGGTCTATCCCGATCATCGAGCCGGAGGCCGTCCACCAGATCGGGCTGGTGGTGCCGCCGCGTGAACCTATGACGCCTCTGGCCTCGGCTTTGGTGGCCGAGGCGAGCCATCTGGCGAAGACCATGGGCTGAAAATCAATATATAGTATTGCACCATCTAAACGGCGCCAGATATAGAGCACCATGATAGGTAAAGTTGGCGATAGCCTTCAAAATCGATAGATTTGTTCTATCGCAGCACGCATCAGCTTTATTGTGTGCTGGCTGACCAGGGCTCAATAGCTAGGCAGCGATGGCCGGATGTTCGGCCGGTAGCCATTGGAGTTCAACATGGCGGCGTGGAGCGAAGCGCAGGCCAACGACATCATCCGTCGCCACACGGGTCGCGAAGGTGCGTTGCTGCCCATCCTGCACGACATGCAGGCCGCGTTTGGCCATGTGCCGGCGCCGGCCGTGCCGTTCATCGCCCATGCCCTCAACCTGACGCGCGCCGAGGTGCATGGCGTCGTCTCCTTCTATCACGACTTCCGGGAGGCGCCGGCCGGTCGGCATGTGCTGAAGCTGTGTCGCGCCGAAGCCTGCCAGTCGGTCAATGGCGAGAAGCTTGCACAACAGATCCTGGATCGCTTCGGCCTGGAGTGGGGCGGCACGACACCCGACGGACGTCTCACCGTCGAAGCCACCTATTGCCTGGGCCTCTGTGCCTCGGGACCTTCGGCAATGCTCGACGGTGAACCGATGGGGCGGCTGACGTCGGCCTCGATCGACGACATCGCGCGCGAGGTCGGCTGATGGCCACGCGCATCTTCGTTCCCCGCGACGCCGCGGCCCGCGCCGTCGGCGCCGACAAGGTTGCGGCCGCGATCGCCGACGAGGCCAAGCGCCAGGGACTCGCCGTCGAGGTGGTGCGCACCGGCTCGCGTGGCCTGTTCTGGCTGGAACCTCTGATCGAAGTCGAGATCGGTGGTGTTCGCGTTGGCTTCGGGCCTGTGACGGCCAAGGACGTGCCGGGCTTGTTCGTTGACGGCATGCCGGCAGCTTCGCATCCGCTTTGCGTCGGCAGGCCGGAGGACATTCCCTTCCTCAAGCGCCAGACGCGAATCACCTTCGCCCGCTGCGGCATCGTCGATCCGCTGTCCTTGGCGGACTATCGCGCTCATGGTGGATGGCGCGGCCTCGAGCGGGCCCGCAGCATTGGTCCTGCGGCGACAGTCGAGGCCGTCACCAAGTCGGGCCTGCGCGGCCGCGGCGGCGCGGGCTTCCCGACTGGCATCAAGTGGAAGACCGTCGCCGACACCGCGGCCGACCGGAAATACATCGTCTGCAATGCCGACGAAGGCGATTCGGGCACCTATGCCGACCGCATGATCATGGAGGGCGATCCCTTCCTGCTGATCGAGGGCATGGCGATCGCGGGCTTCGCGGTCGGCGCGACCAAGGGCTACATCTACGTCCGCTCCGAGTATCCCGACGCCATCCGCGTCATGGAGCACGCCATCGTGTTGGCCGAGCGCGAGGGCCTCTTAGGCGCCGAAGCCAAGTTTGACCTGGAAGTGCGCGTCGGCGCCGGCGCCTATGTCTGCGGCGAGGAGACCTCGCTGCTGGAAAGCCTCGAAGGCAAGCGCGGCCAGGTGCGAGCCAAGCCGCCCTTGCCGGCGCACAAGGGCTTGTTCGGCAAGCCCACGGTCATCAATAACTTGATCTCGCTCGCGACAGTGCCCGCCATCCTGGCGGACGGCGCGGAGCACTATGCCGCCCTGGGCATGGGCCGCTCGCGCGGCACCATGCCGATCCAGCTCGCCGGAAACGCCAAGCATGGCGGCCTGTTCGAGGCGGCCTTTGGCCTGACCCTGGGCGAGATCGTCGAGGATATCGGCGGCGGCACCTGCACCGGCCGGCCGGCGCGCGCCGTCCAGGTCGGCGGTCCATTGGGCGCCTACTTCCCACGCAAGCTGTTCGACACGCCCTTCGACTACGAGGCCTTTGCTGCCCTCGATGGGCTGATCGGCCATGGCGGCGTCGTGGTGTTCGACGACACGGTCGACATGGCCCATCAGGCACGCTTCGCGCTGGAATTCTGCGCCATCGAATCCTGCGGCAAGTGCACGCCCTGCCGCATCGGCTCGGTGCGCGGCACGGAGACCATGGACAAGATCATCCGCGGCGAGCGCGTCGAGGCCAATCTCGCGCTGATCACCGACCTCTGTCAGACGCTGAAGTTCGGCTCGCTATGCGCCCTTGGCGGCTTCACGCCCTATCCGGTGATGAGCGCCATCCGGCATTTCCCCGAGGATTTCGACCGCCAAGACCCCAGCAAATCTGGCCTCAAGGCCGCGGCGGAATAAGGAGCAGGCCATGTCTCTCGTTCACGAGACCGATTACGGCACGCCAGCCAGCAAGTCGTCCGAGATGGTGACCCTCACCATCGACGGCCAGGCCGTCACGGTGCCCGCCGGCACCTCGATCATGCGCGCGGCGATGGATATCGGCACCCAGGTGCCCAAGCTCTGCGCCACCGACTCGGTCGACGCGTTCGGATCGTGCCGGCTCTGCCTGGTTGAGATCCAGGGTCGCCCCGGCACGCCCGCTTCGTGCACCACGCCCGTCGGCAACGGCATGGTGGTGTCGACCCAGACCGAGCGACTGAAGCAGATCCGCAAGGGCGTGATGGAGCTCTACATCTCCGACCATCCGCTCGACTGCCTGACTTGTGCGGCCAACGGCGACTGCGAATTGCAGGACATGGCGGGCGCCGTCGGCCTGCGCGACGTACGCTACGGCTACGACGGCGAGAACCACACCAGGCAGGCCAAGGACGAGTCCAACCCGTATTTCACCTTCGATCCGTCGAAGTGCATCGTCTGCTCACGCTGCGTGCGCGCCTGCGAGGAAGTGCAGGGCACGTTTGCGCTTACCATCCAGGGTCGCGGCTTCGACTCCAAGGTGTCGGCTGGCATGGCCGAGTCGTTCGTCGATTCGGAATGCGTGTCGTGCGGCGCCTGCGTGCAGGCCTGCCCGACCGCAACGCTGTCGGAGAAGAGTGTCATCGACATCGGCGTGCCCGAGCATTCGGTGGTGACGACCTGCGCCTATTGCGGCGTCGGCTGCAGCTTCAAGGCCGAGATGCGCGGCGAGGAGCTGGTGCGCATGGTCCCCTACAAGGACGGCAAGGCCAATCGCGGCCATTCGTGCGTGAAAGGCCGGTTCGCCTGGGGCTATGCCAATCATCGCGAGCGCATCCTGAAGCCGATGATCCGCGAGACCATCGACCAGCCGTGGTGCGAAGTGACATGGGAAGTGGCGATCGGGCGCGTCGCCTCGGAGTTCAAGCGTCTGCAGGCCAGGTACGGCCGGCTGGCGATCGGTGGCATCACCTCCTCGCGCTGCACCAACGAGGAGACTTACCTGGTGCAGAAGCTGGTGCGCGGCGGCTTCGGCAACAACAACGTCGATACCTGCGCCCGGGTCTGCCATTCGCCCACCGGCTATGGCCTCAAGACCACCTTCGGCACCTCGGCGGGCACGCAGGACTTCGACTCGGTCGAGCATACCGACGTCGTCCTGATCATCGGCGCCAACCCGACCGACGCCCATCCGGTGTTCGCCTCGCGCATGAAGAAGCGGCTGCGCCAAGGCGCCAAGCTGATCATCATCGATCCGCGACGCATTGATCTCGTGCGCACCCCGCACATCGAAGCCCAGCATCACCTGCCGCTTCGTCCGGGCACCAATGCCGCCATCCTGAACGCCATCGCTCATGTCATCGTCACCGAGGGCCTGGCGAACGAGAAGTTCGTCCGCGAGTACTGTGACCCCAGCGCTTTCGAGCATTGGGCCGCCTTCGTGTCGGGGCCGCAGAACAGTCCCGAAACCGTCGGCCTGATTGCCGGCGTGTCGGCAGACGCAATCCGCGGTGCCGCCCGGCTCTATGCCTCGGGCAAGAACAGCGCGATCTACTATGGCCTCGGCGTCACCGAGCACAGCCAAGGCACCACGGCCGTGATGGGGCTCGCCAACCTCGCCATGGCAACCGGCAATCTCGGCCGTCCCGGCGTCGGCGTGAACCCGCTGCGCGGCCAGAACAACGTCCAGGGCTCGTGCGACATGGGTAGCTTCCCGCACGAGCTCTCGGGCTACCGCCATATCTCCGACGACGCCACGCGCGCCATGTTCGAGAAGCTGTGGGGCCGCCCGCTCGATGCCGAGCCAGGGCTCCGCATCCCCAACATGTTCGATGCGGCGATCGACGGCACTTTCAAGGGCATCTACGTGCAGGGCGAGGACATCCTGCAGTCCGATCCCAACACCAAGCACGTCCAGGCAGCCCTTGCGGCGATGGAATGCGTCGTCGTGCAGGATCTGTTCCTGAACGAGACCGCGAACTACGCCCACGTCTTCCTGCCGGGCTCGACCTTCCTCGAGAAGGACGGCACCTTCACCAACGCCGAGCGCCGCATCAACCGCGTGCGCAAGGTGATGACGCCCAAGAACGGCATGGCCGACTGGGAGATCACGCTCGCCATCGCCAAGGCGATGGGCTTCGAGATGCCCTACAGCCATCCCTCCGAGATCATGGACGAGATCGCCCGGCTGACGCCGACCTTCGCCGGCGTCTCGTTCGAGCTTCTCGACAAGGTCGGCTCCGTCCAGTGGCCGTGCAACGAAAAGGCGCCGCTTGGCACGCCGGTCATGCATATCGGTGGCTTCGCCCGCGGCAAAGGCAACTTCATGATCACCGAGTACGTGCCGACAGATGAGAAGGTCGGCCCGCGTTTCCCGCTGCTGCTGACCACCGGCCGCATCCTCAGCCAGTACAATGTCGGCGCCCAGACACGGCGCACCGACAACGTGATTTGGCACGAGGAGGATGTGCTGGAAATCCATCCGCACGATGCCGAGGAACGCGGCGTGCGCGATGGCGACTGGGTGAAGCTCGACAGCCGGGCGGGCGGCACGGCGCTGCGCGCCAGGATCACCGATCGCGTGGCGCCGGGCGTGGTCTATACGACCTTCCACCATCCCGACACGCAGGCCAACGTCGTCACCACCGAGTTCTCGGACTGGGCGACCAATTGCCCCGAGTACAAGGTGACCGCCGTGCAGGTCTCGCCGTCCAACGGGCCCAGCGACTGGCAGCGCGAGTACGCCGAGCAGGCCGAGCACAGCCGGCGCATCGCCAAGGTGGCTGCGGAGTAGGCGATGTCCGGCACGCTCGACAAGCTGGTGATGATGGCCAACCAGATCGGCAAGTTCTTCACGCCGCAGCGCGATGGCGATCCGGTCGCGGGCATTGCCGACCATCTGGAGAAGTTCTGGGATCCGCGCATGAAGGCCAGCATCGTCGCCCATTGGCGGGCCGGCGGGGCGGGCCTGGATGGCCCTGTTCGAGAAGCCATCGGGAGGCTAAAGGAGGCGAAACGCGGGGCGCCTCTTGAAGCCGGCAGATGACCTGAAGATCGTTTTCGACCAGACAGGCACGGGCGCCCAGTTCGTCCGCGACCATCTCGATGCGTTCAATATCGCCGTGACCGGCGTCTCGGCCTGGTATCCGCTGCACCTGTTCCTGAGAAACGACCGCGGCGAGACGATGGGCGGCCTTTTAGGCCAGGTTTGGGGTGGCTGGCTGTACATCTCCTTCCTATGGGTCGATGAAGCCGTGCGCGGCAAGGACTGGGGGACACGGCTGATGGACCAGGCCGAGGCCTATGCTCGGGAGCGTGGCTGCCATTCGGTCGAGCTCGACACTCATTCCTTCCAGGCTCGGCCGTTCTACGAGCAACGGGGCTACGAGGTGTTCGCCACCCTCGACGACTACCCCAAAGGTCACAAGAAGTTCTTTCTCAGGAAGAAACTGTAGAACCATATCCCGCTTGATCTGGCGGTCGTGACCCGGTCTGATTGAGGGGCGAATTTCCTCGTTTACCGCACATTTGAGGACGAACGGCCATGACCATGACCGACAACCCCGACAACAAGTGGATTGGCAAGCGTACCCCCCGGCCTGACGGCGCCGACAAGGTCACCGGACGGGCCGCCTACGCCGCCGACACGACAATGCCTGGCATGATCTGGGGCAAGGTGCTGCGCAGCCCTCATCCGCATGCCCGCATCAAGTCGATCGACACTTCCAAGGCCGAGGCGCTGCCGGGCGTGATGGCCGTCATGACGTCCAAGGACATCGTCGATTTCCCGATCGACAAGGGACCGGTGATGCTGGGCATCCAGGACATGCGCTGGATGTGCCGCAACGTCATGGCGCGCGACAAGGCGCTGTTCCATGGCCATCCGGTGGCCGCCGTCGCCGCGATCACACAGGAGGTCGCGGCAGCCGCCTGCAAGCTGATCAAGGTCGACTACGAAGTGCTGCCCTGGGCGATCAACGTCAAGGATGCGATGAAACCAAGCGCTGCCATCCTGCACGAGCACGTCAAGTTCGACGGCAAGCCCTCCAACATCGCGGGCACCCTCGAGCACAAGAAGGGTGATATCGAGGCGGGCTTCAAGGAAGCCGACGTGATCGTCGAGCGCAGCTTCGAGACCGAGGCGGTGCACCAGGGCTACATCGAGCCGCACGCCTGCCTGGTCAGCGTCGTCGACGGCAAGGCCACGATCTGGAGTTCCAGCCAGGGCCAATTCATGGTCCGCGCCATGTCCGCGCTGCTCACGGGCATGCAGCAGAGCGACATCCGCGCCATTCCGGCGGAGATCGGCGGTGGTTTCGGCGGAAAGACCATCATTTACCTCGAGCCGCTGGCGCTGGTGCTGGCCAAGAAGTCGGGCAGGCCGGTCAAGATGGTGATGTCGCGCGAGGAGGTGTTCCGCGCCTCCGGCCCGACCTCGGGTTCGATGAGCAAGGTCAAGATCGGCGCCAAGAAGGACGGCACGATCGTCGCCGGCCAGGGCACCTACTGGCTGCAGGCCGGCGCCTTCCCCGGCTCGCCGATCCGCGGTGCCGCCGGCTGCGCCTTCGGACCCTACGACATCGCGAATGCCCACACGCTGGGCTACGACGTCGTTTCCAACCGCTCGAAGGTCGCGGCCTATCGCGCGCCCGGCGCGCCGATCGGCGCCTATGCGGTCGAGTGCGTGCTCGATGAGCTCGCCGAGAAGCTCGGCATGGATCCCCTCGAGCTCCGCCTCAAGAACTCCGCCAAGCAGGGCACCAAGGCGGTGCACGGTCCGGTCTATCCCGTCATGGGCTACCAGGAGACCGTGAAGCAGGCGTTGGCCCATCCGCACTACAAGGCGCCGCTCGGTCCCAACCAGGGCCGCGGCGTGGCGAGCGGCTACTGGTTCAATGCCGGTGGCGAATCGAGCGCGGAAATGCGCATCAACGAGGACGGCTCGGTCGTCGTGATGACCGGCCATCCCGATATCGGCGGCTCGCGCGCCTCGACGGCCAACATCGCCGCCGAGCTTCTGGGCATCGACCACAGCAAGATCCAGGTGTTGATCGGCGACACCAGCAGCATCGGCTTCTCCAACCTGACCGGCGGCAGCCGTGTCACCTTCGCCTCCGCGATGGTGGTCACGCAGTCGGCGGAGAAGGTCATCAAGACCCTGTGCGAGCGTGCCGCCAAGATCTGGAAGATCGAGCCCGAGGCGGTCAGCTGGGACAACGGCTATGCCCGTCCGGCCGGCGACAATGCCGGCAAGTTCGAGCCGCTGTCGCTCGCCCAGATCGCCGCCAAGGCGAGCGAGACCGGCGGGCCGATCGGGGCCGGCGCGTCGAGCAACACCGCCGGCGCCGAGGGCGGCTTCAGCACGCATATCTGCGACGTCGAGGTCGACCCCGCGACCGGCCGCGCCTGGGTCACGCGCTACACCGCCTTCCAGGATGTCGGGCGGGCGATCCATCCCGACTACGTCGAGGGCCAGATCCAGGGCGGCGTCGCCCAGGGCATCGGCTGGGCGTTGAGCGAGGAGTACATCTACGACAAGCACGGCAAGCTCGATAACGCGGGCTTCCTCGACTATCGCATGCCCGTCATGTCGGACCTGCCGATGCTCGATGCCGTCATGATCGAGGTTCCCAACCCGAAGCATCCGCAGGGCGTGCGTGGCGTCGGCGAGGTGCCGCTTGTGCCAGTGATGGCCGCCGTCGCCAACGCCATCCACGGTGCCCTGGGACTGCGGCTTTACAGCCTGCCGATGTCGCCGCCGAAGGTGCTGGAGGCGCTGGAACCCGAGCCGCTGGCCAAGGCCGCCGACTGACGAACCCGTCGAGCTACGAGCGGAAGTGCCGTTCGTATTGCTCGACGTGAGGCGAGAGGTCCGACCACTCTCGCCTTGATCGCAGGAAGACGTGACGGAACTTGTAGCGTTCCGCCTTGATCCAAGTCGGATCGTCGAACGCACCAGCCGGCAAGGTGCGCACGCCGGGAACTGCCTCCAGCGTGAAACCGAGGCTCGTGCCGCAACGCCGGCAGAACTCGACCTCGAGCCATCGCCCTGATTCGTCGGAGATGTGCCGATGGCGTGCGATCTCGGTGCCCGTCATTTCGACTTGGTCGCTGTTGAACACGACCTCCGTGCCGAAGGCCGTGCCGGTGCGGCGCTGACACCAGGTGCAATGACAGATGGTCACGCGCGACGGCTCGCCCGTCGTCTTGAAGCGCACGGCGCCGCACATGCATCCGCCGGTGTGTTGCATCATCTGATGCCGAGCTCGCGCAGCTTCTTGTCGAGCGACAAGAGGTCGGACCAGCTTTGCCGCTTGCTGGCGGGCGTGCGCAGCAGATAGGCCGGATGGAAAGTCGGCAGGGTAGGGACGGCGCTGCCGTCGTCCAGAGAAAGGCTCGTCCACTTGCCGCGCAGGCGCATGATGCCTTCGGTCGTGTCGAGCACCGACTTGGCCGCCGTGCCGCCGGCCAACACCAGCACTCTGGGCCGGGCGAGCTCGATATGGCGCCGCGTGAAGGCCATGCAGATCGCCTGCTCGGCCAGCGTCGGGGTGCGGTTGCCGGGCGGCCGCCAGAACAGGATGTTGGTGATGTAGAGATCGCGCTCGCGGCTCATGCCGATGGCATCGAACATGCGATCCATGAGCTGACCGCTCACGCCCACGAACGGCTTGCCCAGGCGGTCTTCGTCGGCGCCCGGCGCCTCACCCACGATCATGACCGGCGAACCGACCACGCCATCGGCGAACACGGTGTTCTTCGCTGTGCGCTTGAGCGCGCAACCCTCGAAGGCACGCACCGCCGCCTCGAGCTCTGCGACGCTGTTGCAGCGTTGCGCCAGAGCCCGCGCGTCCTCGACGAGCTGAGGCGATTCGATGGGAACCGGGCCGCGAAGCGGAGCGGGAGCCGCCGGTGCGGGGCGTATGGGCGTTGGTGCAGCCGGTGCCTGTTGCTGGACCGGCAGAGGTGCAGCCTGCGGTGCGGGCGCAGCGAAGCGGTCGATGGCCTCCTCGCCGATGGTCTCGTCGACCCCCTGGTCGACGTACCATCGGAGCAGCGATTCGAGGTCTTCGCGGGCGATCGTCTGGTTCATGTCAGGCGGCTCAGGAAAGCGCCGAGGATGGGGGCCCACAGGGCGGCATCGGCGTGGCTTGCCATGTGGCCCTTGTTGGTCGGCAGTTCAACGTAGGTGACGTCGATGCCGGCCTTGCGCATGTCGCTCACGTAACCGGGGCTGAGCGCGATGTCGAACAGCTTGTCGGACGGCGACTGCACGTAGAGTACCTTGGTGTTCTTGAGCTTGGCGTAGTCGGCCGTGATGTCGAAGCTGCCGATCGCGCGGCGCAGCACCACCATCGAATGCCCGTCATAGATCTGCGACCACGCCTTGGCGTTGGCGCGGATCGCTGCCTCGCGCGCCTTGGGATCGGGCATGGTCTCGGCGAGGATTTCGTTCTGGCCGTAGTTCATCAGGGTCTCGAAGCGGATCTCCTCGAGCGTGCGGGCGATGCCGCCATTGTCGTAATACCAGCCGCCGTTCCAGTTGGGATCGCTGGCCAGGCGCTTCTGCAATGCCTCCAGCCGATCGAGGCCGCCTGGCGAGCGCGGCGCCGTCACCGAGGGCACGATCGCCCTCATGAAGCCGGGATAGGAAGCGGCCCACTGGAACGACTGGAAGCCGCCCATCGACGGGCCGATCACTGCAACCAGGCTCGTGAGACCCAGCGAATCGACCAAAAGCTTCTCAGCCGCCACGATGTCGCGCATCGTGATCTCGGGGAAAGTCGGCCCATAGGGCTTGCTGGTGCGCGGATCCTTGGCATTGGGCCCAGTGCTGCCGTGCGCCGATCCCAGCGCATTCACCGACACCACGAAGTAGCGGGTGGTGTCGACCGCCTTGCCAGGGCCGATCAGCCCGTCGAACCAGCCGGCCGCGCCCTCGGCGACGCCGCGTCCTTGCTTGCCGGGTGCGTTGCGGCCTGCGGCGTGATGGCTCGACGTGTAGCCATGCACGACCAGGATCGCATTGTCGCGCTTTGGTGACAGGGTACCGTAAGCTTCGTAGGCGAGCTCCAGCACGGGCAGCGATTGCCCGCTTTCCAGCCCAAAATCATGGGCGGTGAAGAGTTTGCTCTCGATTCCGGTCAGCTCTGCCACGGGAATTCCCCTTTTGGCTGGGTGGCGATTTACCCCCCAACAGGCTATCTACGACTGAAGGATCGTCGCCTCCCGGCGGCGCGTCCATGTTGAAAAGGCACTGCAGAGCGAGACGGGAATGGCGCGCGAGTCGATGGAATATGACGTGCTGATCGTTGGCGGCGGCCCGGCCGGGCTGTCGGCGGCGATTCGCCTCAAGCAACTTGCCGCCGAGCGCAACCACGAGGTTTCCGTCTGCCTGATCGAGAAGGGCTCGGAGATCGGTGCCCACATCCTGTCGGGTGCAGTCGTCGACCCCATCGGCCTCAACGAGCTGATCCCGGACTGGAAGGAGCAGGGCGCGCCGATCGACACCCAGGTGAGCGACGATCAGTTCCTGTTCCTGACCAAGGCCGGCTCCTACCGTTTCCCCAATTTCCTGATGCCGCGGCTGATGAACAACCACGGCAACTACATCGTCAGCCTGGGCGACGTCTGCCGCTGGCTCGGCCAGCAGGCCGAGGCGCTGGGCGTCGAGATCTATGCGGGCTTCGCCGGCGCCGAGGTGCTCTACAACGAGGACGGCTCGGTGAAGGGCGTCGCCACGGGCGACATGGGCGTCGCAAAGGATGGCAAGCACAAGGACAGCTACACGCCGGGCATGGAGCTGCACGCCAAGTACACCCTGATCGCCGAGGGCGTGCGCGGCTCGCTCGCCAAGCAGCTCATGGCCAAGTTCGACCTGCGTGACGGCGCCGATCCGCAGAAGTTCGGCATCGGGTTGAAGGAGCTGTGGCAGGTCGAGCCAGCCCGCTTCAAGAAGGGCCTGGTCGTGCACTCGCAGGGTTGGCCGCTCAGCGAGACCGGCAGCCACGGCGGCTCCTTCATGTACCTTTTCGGCGACAACCTCGTTTCTATCGGCTTCGTGGTCCATCTCGGGTACGAGAACCCCTATCTGTCGCCATTCGACGAGTTCCAGCGCTTCAAGACACACCCTGAGGTCGCCAAGTACCTGCAAGGCGGCAAGCGCTTGGCCTATGGCTCGCGCGCCATCAATGAAGGTGGTGTTCAGTCGATCCCCAAGCTCACCTTCCCGGGCGGCGCGCTGATCGGCTGTTCGGCGGGCTTCGTGAACCTGCCGCGCATCAAGGGCAGCCATAACGCCATCAAGAGCGGCATGCTGGCGGCCGAGGCGGCCTTCGAAGCGCTGGCGGCCGGCAAGACCGGCGGCGACGAGCTCATCGCCTATCCCGTGAAATTGAAGGCGTCGTGGATCTGGAAAGATCTCGACAAGGTACGCAACGTGAAGCCGGCGCTGCGGTGGGGCACCACGCTGGGCACGCTCTATGGCGGCATGGACATGTGGCTGCACGATCTCGGCATCCGCGTGCCGTGGACGATGCACCACAAGAAGGCCGACCACGAATGCCTGCGGCCGGCCGCCGAATTCCAGCCCATCCAGTATCCCAAGCCGGACGGCGTGCTGTCGTTCGACAAGCTGTCGTCGGTGTTCCTGTCGAACACCAACCATGAGGAGGACCAGCCGGTTCATCTCCGGCTGCGCGACCCGTCGATCCCGATCGCGGTCAACCTGCCGCTCTATGCAGAGCCCGCGCAACGCTACTGCCCGGCGGGTGTTTACGAGGTGGTGACCTCCGACAACGGCCAGCCGCGCTTCCAGATCAACGCGCAGAACTGCGTGCACTGCAAGACCTGCGACATCAAGGATCCGGCACAGAACATCGACTGGGCCGTGCCAGAAGGTGGCGGCGGTCCCAACTATCCCAACATGTGAGTTGCATGCGACGTACACATCTCGCGCTGCTGTCGGCAGCGCTGCTTCTTTCGATCCCCGCGACTGGCGATGCCCAGCAGGGCGGCTCCGGCGGAGCCCAGACCAAGCCGCCGGCGCAGCGCCAGGCACAGCCTCCGCGCGGTCTCCAGCTTTCCGCCATCACATTGACCGGCCGCTATCTCGCCGCGCGCGTTGCCGAGCAGGATCACGATTACGACACTGCCGTCGAACAGATCGACCTGGCGCTCGGCCAGGCGCCGAACGACCCCGAGCTGGTCTACGCGGCCTTTCGCATTCGCCTCTACGCCGGCCGCATCGATCAGGCCGCCCAGCTCGCGCCTGCCATCCTGGCGGCCCGGCCGGGTGATGGCCTGCCCAACCTCGTGTTGGCCATCCAGTCCATCAAAAAGCGTGACTATCGCGCCGCCGAGCAGCGGCTGGGACGCATTGGCGGCGACAGCCAGCTCGGCCCGCTGCGTGAGTATGTGATGGCGTGGTTGAAGGCCGGCGAGAAGGACTATGCCGCAGCGCGCGCGAGCCTCGCCAAGCTGAAGCCGAAGGCAGGCGAGCGTGCCGAAGCGCCGGCGCTGGTGATCGAGGCGCAGATCGACGAGATGGCCGGCGACAAGGCCGCCGCCGAGGAGAAGTACCGTCGCGCCATGACGCTCGACAAGAACGGTCTTCGCACGACGGTCGCCGTCGCCGAGGGCCTGATGCGGCTCGGCACGATGGCAGAGGCGCGCGAGCTGCTGAAGACCTACGGCGAGGAGTACAGCGACGCCGTGGTGATGGACGGCCTGATCGCCCCCAATGCGCCGATCCCGCCGCGACCGACGCCGGCTTCAGGCATCTCCGAGATCCTGTTCGATATCGGCGGCATAATGTCGTCCGATCCGCGCAATGCGCGCGCCGACCTGGCGCTGATCTTCTATCAGCTCGCCGCCAGCCTGAAGCCGGAACACGACTTCGCCTGGCTGATGATCGCCGGCCTCTATGAGCAGTTCCAGATGGTCCCCAAGGCCATCGAGGCGCTGGGCAAGATCCGTCAGAACTCGCCGCTCTACTGGCAGGCCCGGCTGCGCGCCGCCGCGCTCGACGCCCAGCAGGAGAAGTTCGATCAGGCGGTCAGCCGCCTCAAGATCCTGGTTGCCGAGAAGCCCAATCGCATCGACGCCGCCTTGACCCTGGCCGACCTTCTGCGCAGCAAGGAGAAGTACAGCGACGCCGTGCAGGCCTACGACACGGCGATCATGCGCATCCGCAATCTCGAGGAGCGCCACTGGTCGGTGTTCTTCGGCCGCGGCATCGTGCTCGAGCGAACCAAGCAATGGCCCAAGGCCGAAGCCGACATGAAGAAGGCGCTCGAGCTCTCGCCCGAGCAGCCGCATGTGCTGAACTACCTCGGCTACAGCTGGATCGACCAGGGCCTGCATCTGGAAGAAGGCATGAAGATGCTGCAGCGCGCCACCGAGCTTCGGCCCGACGACGGCGCCATCACCGATTCGGTGGGCTGGGCCTTCTATCGCGTGGGCCAGTACGACAAGGCCGTGGAATGGCTGGAGCGCGCCGCCGAGCAGAAGGGTGACGACGCCACCATCATCGAGCATCTCGGCGATGCCTACTGGCATGTCGGCCGCAAGCGCGAGGCGCGCTTCCAGTGGGAGCGGGCGCTGAACCAGAAGCCCGACAAGGACCGCCTGCCGGTGATCAAGGACAAGCTCGAGAACGGGCTGAGTGCCGCCAACGACAAGCCGACGGTCTATGAGAAGCCTGCCGAAGCCAAGCAAGGCGGCTGAGCCACACGCGAGTCGATCTGGTGCGGCCGGCACATGCAAAGGTCAATCTCTGGCTGAACGTCGTCGGCCGACGCGACGACGGCTATCATCTGCTCGACTCCCTCGTGGCCTTCGTCGACCTGGCCGATCAGGTCGAGGCGCGGCCTGACGACCGCCTGTCGCTCGGTCTCGATGGACCGCTGGCTGGGGCACTGGCCGGAGAGGCCGACAACCTGGTGCTGAAGGCGGCGCGGCTGTTGGCCGACCGGGCAGGGGTGGCGCCACGGGCCGCGATCCGCCTCATCAAGCACATACCCGTTGCGGCGGGACTGGGCGGCGGCTCGGCCGATGCCGCCGCAGCGCTGCGCGAACTCGTCGAGCTCTGGCGGGTGACGATGCCGGAAGAGGAGCTGTTCGATCTCGCAGCACGCCTGGGCGCCGATGTGCCGATGTGCCTTGCCGGCCGCGCCGCCTTCGTCTCGGGCGTCGGTGAACGCCTGACCGGGGCGCCGCCGTTGCCCGAGTGCGCCGTCATGCTGGTCAATCCTGGCACGGCGCTGCCCACTCGCGACGTCTTCGCCGCGCGCCGCGGCGCGTTCTCTCCGGTGCGGCCGGCGCCGCGGCCGTGGCGGGATCTGGCGGAACTCGCCGGCGTCCTTGCCGATCGCGGCAACGATCTTACGGCAGCGGCGGTCTTGCTTGCGCCCTTGGTCGGGCAGGTCCTCGAGGGGCTCGCTCGAACCGAAGCGCGCCATGTCGCCATGAGCGGCAGCGGCGCCAGCTGCTTTGCCCTCTACGATTCGCCAGACCTGGCGCGACGCGCGGCATCGGCGCTGCCGGCGTCCTGGTGGCGCCACATCGGAAGGTTCGTCTAGACTCGGCTCCATCAGTCCGACTTGGTCACCGGCGCTGTCAGACCGCGCACTTCTTTCAGCGAATCGAACAGTGTCTTGCTGGGTTCGCCGGTCTGCGCAAGGCCGAGCGAGCGCTCATAGTCGCGGATGGCCGCGCGCGTCGCCGGTCCGAGGACGCCGTCAGGTGCCTCGCGCGAAAAATTGAGGTCACGCAGCAGGGTCTGGATCACCTTCACCTGATCGACGGTGGTACTCGGCCAGACGTCGGCTATTGGCTCTGCGGCCGCGACTGGCGGTGCATCCGCTTTCGCGGCCTGTGCCTTGTCTGCAGACTCCGCCTTCGCTGCCTCGGCCTTGATCGCGTCTTGCAGCGCCAGGAACACGTCGACGGTCGGGTCGCCGGTCTCGGGCATTGCCACGCTGCGTTGGAAAGCGCGGATGGCGCTGCGCGTCATCGGCCCAAGTGCGCCATCGGGCTTGTCACGCAGCAACTTGAGATCGACCAGGGCCTGCTGGATGACGCGAATCTGATCGTCGGCGGCCTTGGGCCAGCCCGGTGGCTCCGATGCAGACGCGGCGGGTGGCAAAGGCGGGAAGGCAGGTTGAGGCAGCCCTGCCGTCTCGGTCGGCGGCGGCGCTGCCGGCTTGGGTGGCTGCAAGGCTTCGACGATCTGCTTGAATTCGGCTTGGCCGAACTGCTGGGCGCGCTCCAGTTCACCCGGCATCAGGATGCGCTGCAGCACCTGGACGCGTTGGCTCGCCATCTTGGCAAGTGCGCTCTCGCCGCCGCGGCTGGTTTGGCGCTCGAACTCGGCGGCGATGGCGAACCAGGCGAGCGCGATCGCCGGGTCCTTGAGGCCCTCATCGCCGTGTTCGTAGATGTCGCCCAGGGTGAACATCGAGGCGGCCATTCCCTGGCGGGCCGCCGACTGCAGCAGCTCGATCGCCTCCTTGCCGTTGCGCGGCGCACCCTTTCCGTCGCGCAGCAGCAGGGCGAGGTTGTGCTTGGCCATCGGCACGTTGGCCTCGGCGGCCTTGCGGTACCATTCGATGGCCTTGGTCGAATCGCGCTCGACCACGAAACCACGCTCGTACATCACGCCGACGTTGAAGGCGGATTGCCCTGAGCCGCGCTGGGCGGCGCGCAGCAGCCAGCCGGCGGCGGCCTGCTGATCCTTGGCAACCCCGATGCCCTGCACGAGGCGGCGCGCCAGCTCCTCCATGGCGATCACGTCGTCGCCGTTCGCGCGGTCGCGCACCTCGTCGATGGGCAGCGCCGGCCAGTCGACCGAGGATGCTTCCTTGTCCTTGGCGGTGGCAGCAGCGGTTGTCGTAGATGGCGCCTCCGGCTGGCCGAAGTCGGCGCTCGTCACCTCGGGCGGAGAGGTCGACTCGGGCACGGCGATGGTTGCGGATTGCGCGGTTGGCTTGACAGCGTCGGCCACTGGCTTGATGGCGTCGGCCAGTCGAGATGCGGTCTGCGGTGGCAGCATCAGCCACGCAGCCGTCGCTCCCGCCGCCGCCACGATCGCGGCGCCGATCACCAAACCAGGTCGAGTCATGGAGAGGGTCGGCTGATGGTCCTGCTCATCCTCCAACAATAGCCGACACCGGGCTGGCCCGAGAAGATGTCGCGCGATGCCGCACGACGATCACAAAAGTCAGCAATATTACCGCTCCAGCCTGGTGCAATGTTGCAATGGCGATGTCGACTCCCGTCAGGATCGTGGCAATTCCGAGGCTTAGCTGGATCAAGGCCATCGCCGCGGCCAGCACGGCTTCCGCCCGACGCGCGCGCCAAGCCATGACCAGCACGCCCAGCACCAGGAGCTTGGCCAGCCAGCGATGGACGAACTGTATCGTCGTCGGATTCTCAAGAAGGTTGATCCACCACGGCGATGCCTCGAACAGGCCGGGCGGAATCCAGTGACCCGACATGGTCGGGAAGGTGTTGTGGGCCGCGCCGGCGCGCAGGCCGGCCATCAGCGCGCCCCAGGCGAGCACGATGAACAGCAGCCCGATCAAAACCGTCGCGTCGCGTCGCGTGCGCCGGTCGTCGTGACGTGCGCCTTGCGGACCAAGCTCCAGGATCAGCCACACTGTGTAGGCGTAGAGCACCACCGCCAGCAGCAGATGGCCAGCCAGGCGGTAGTGGCTGACCGACGGCCGGTCGATCAGCCCGGAAGCCACCATCACCCAGCCCAAGGCACCCTGCAGGCCGCCCAAAAGCAGCAACGCCGCCAGGCGCGGCTTCAGTGCCGGCGAAAGTCTGCCGTGGATCCAGAACCAGGCAAGCGGCAGGGCGAAGACCACGCCGATCAGCCGGCCCCACAGGCGGTGGATGTACTCCAGCCAGAAGATTTCCTTGAACTCGACGATCGTGAAACCACGGTTGGTCGATCTTCCCTGCGGCGAGGAAAGATATTTCTGCAGCTCCGCCTGCCAGGCCGCGTCGGACAGCGGCGGCAACCACCCCGTCACCGGCCGCCATTCGACCATCGAAAGCCCCGACTCGGTGAGCCGGGTGAGGGCGCCGATGACGATCATGAAGAAAATCATCGCGGCAACGACGATCAGCCAGTTGCGTACGGATGCCGGGACGGGTTGCATGTCGGCGGGACCATGCGTGAAGCAGCCCGTCGCGTCATCAGGCATTAGTTTCGCGAATCGCTGATGTCTTGCGCTTCGGCCCTGCGTTGTCTAATCGGTTCGCACACGAACGAATCACCCCTCGGCCCACCCGGATATTCCTGACATGGCGTCGCCTTCGCTGAGCCACGGTCTCGGCTTTACCGACCTTTACGACCGCGAGGGTCTCGTCCGCCTCGATGTCGCCTTCGTAGACTGGCTGAAGGAGAGCCACATTGAGGCGCATGCCCGGCTGATGGCCGCGCGCGCCGCGCCTGATGCACTGGCGGACAAGGATGAATCCAATCTGCTGATCGAGCTGGCCCGTCCGCTCGAGGATTTCCTGGGAGCGCTGTTCGGTGTGAGCAATGAGGCCGCCGAGCTGCGCGCCCGTCACAACAGGCTGGCGCCCATCTTCGATTGCAAGCGCCTGTTCGTGCAGCGCTACGTGACGCGCACCATCAAGGCGGACACTGCCGCAACGCTGGACGGCGACAAGGTCACGGCCGAGGTCGCCCTGCCGGCCCGGCTCGAGGACGGACTGGAAGAGTGGGAGCTCGCCTTCGCCCTGGCGGTGCGAGAGCATGCCGGCGCCGAGTTCAAGATCGCGGCGCCGACGCCCGAGATCGAGGCGCTGACGCGCTACGCCGCCTGGGCGCTGCATTCACCTGAAGGCAAGAGGCGCCATCGTGACGGGCCACTGTTCAAGGTGCCGCATAAGCTCGACTTCGAGCATCTCGTGCCGATCGAGACCGAAGTCGTCGATGGCGTCACGCGCATGCGCCTGCCGCGGCCGATGTTGCGCCACCGTGAGGGCTTCGCGCTGACCGACGAGGGTTTCGACCTCGTCCGCGCACTCGATCACTCCAACTACTGCATCTGGTGCCACAACCAGGGCAAGGACAGCTGCTCACGCGGGCTCAAGGATCGCAAGACCAGCGCCTTCCAGAAGTCGCCGTTCGGCGTCACGCTGGCAGGCTGCCCGCTGGAGGAGAAGATCTCGGAGATGAACCTGCTGAAGAGCGAGGGCTTGTCCATCGGCGCGCTGGCGATCGCCGCCGTCGACAATCCGCTGGTGGCGGCGACCGGGCATCGCATCTGCAACGACTGCATGAAGGCCTGCATCTACCAGAAGCAGGAACCCGTCGACATCCCGCAGATCGAGACCCGTACCCTGAAGGACGTGCTCGGCCTGCCCTGGGGCTTCGAGATCTACTCGCTGCTGACGCGCTGGAATCCGCTGAACCTGCGCCGGCCGCTGCCCCGGCCAGCGACCGGCCGCACCGTGCTGGTGGTGGGACTGGGGCCTGCCGGCTTCAACCTCGCCCATCACCTGATGAATGACGGCCACGCCGTGGTCGGGATCGACGGCCTGAAGATCGAGCCGCTGCCTGTCGAGCAGTCCGGCGTGTCGGCCGATGGCGCGCGCCATGCCTTCGCGGCGGTACGCGACACGGCCTCGCTGCGCGAGGACCTCGGCGAGCGCGCCATGGCGGGCTTCGGTGGCGTCGCCGAGTACGGCATCACCGTGCGCTGGGACAAGAACTACCTGAAGATGGTGCGCCTGCTGCTCGAGCGGCGCCGACTGTTCTCGATGTTCGGCGGCGTGCGCTTCGGCGGCACGGTCACGGTCGAGGATGCCTTCGCCATGGGCTTCGACCACGTGGCGCTGTGCGCCGGCGCCGGCAAGCCCACGGTGCTCGACCTGCCCAACGGCCTGGCGCGCGGCGTGCGCGCGGCGTCGGACTTCCTGATGGCGCTGCAGCTCACCGGTGCGGCCAAGAAGGACTCCATCGCCAACCTGCAGATCCGCCTGCCGGTGGCGGTGATCGGTGGCGGCCTGACCGCGATCGACACGGCGACCGAATCGCTCGCCTACTATCCGCTGCAGGTCGAGAAGTTCCTGGCGCGCCACGAGATCCTGGTGCAGGAGCGCGGTGAGGCGGCGGTTTTCGCCGCCATGAATGCCGAGGAGCGCGAGATCGCGCGCGAATTCATCGCCCATGCCGAGGCCATCCGCGCCGAGCGCGCGATGGCTGAGCGCGAGGGCCGGACGCCGGAAATCGCCGGCCTGGTGAACGGCTGGGGCGGCGTCACCATCGCCTATCGCCGCCGGCTGATCGATTCGCCGTCCTACACGCTGAATCACGAAGAGGTGCTGAAGGCGTTGGAGGAGGACATCCGCTTCGCCGAAGGCCTGTCGCCGGTCGCGGTCGAGGTTGACGCAAATGGCCACGCCAGCGCACTCAGGGTGGCCGGCGAGCAGAACGGCCAGAAGGTCGAGGCGACACTGCCGGCCCGCACCATCCTGGTGGCGGCGGGCACCCAGCCCAACACCGTGCTGGCCCGCGAGGACACAACGCACGCCTTCATCGACGGCAAGTACTTCCGGGCCCTCGACGAGGAAGGCAACCCCGCCACACCTGAGCGCGTGGCCAAGCCCGCCGACGTGCGCGTGCTGATGTATCGCGCCGCCGACGGCCGCTTCATGTCGTTCTTTGGCGATTTGCATCCGTCCTTTGCCGGCAATGTCGTCAAGGCGATGGGCGGTGCCAAGCAGGGCTATCCGGTGCTGACGCGCACCATGGAGAAGCTGCCGGCGTCCAAGCGCTCGCCCGCCGAGATCCTCGGCCAGGCCAACGCGCAGTGGCGCGCCAAGGTCGTGCGCGTCGTTCGCCTGACGCCGACCATCGTCGAGGTCGTGGTCGAGGCGCCTGCCGCAGCGCGCAACTTCGAGCCCGGCCAGTTCTATCGTCTGCAGAACTACGAGGCGCGGTCGAAGAAGGTCGACGGCACGCTGCTCACCATGGAGGGCCTGGCGCTGACCGGCGCCTGGGTCGACAAGGACAAGGGCCTGCTGTCGTTGATCACGCTCGAGATGGGCGGCTCCTCCGATCTTTGCGCCTTGCTGGAACCCGGCGAGCCGGTGATCGTCATGGGGCCCACCGGCACGCCGACCGAGATCGAGCCGGACGAGACCGTGGTGCTGGCGGGCGGCGGCCTGGGCAACGCCGTGCTGTTCTCGATTGGCCAGGCCTTCCGCAAGGCCGGCAGCAAGGTCCTGTACTTCGCGGGCTACAAGAAGCCCTCCGACCGCTACAAGGTCGAGGAGATCGAGGCCGCGGCCGACGTCGTCGTCTGGGCGTGCGACGAGGGGCCGGGCTTCCCGGTCGACCGGCCGCAGGACAAGACGGTGGTCGCCAACATCGTCGAGGCCATGCGCCGCTACGCCTCGGGCGAGCTCGGCGAACAGCCGATCCCTTTCAAGGACGCCGACCGCATCGTCGCCATCGGCTCGGACGGCATGATGAATGCCGTGCGGCTGGCGCGGCGCGGCGTGCTCGCGTCGTACCTTAAGCCCGAGCATCGCGCGCTGGGGTCGATCAACTCCCCCATGCAATGCATGATGAAGGAGATCTGCGCCCAGTGCCTGCAGCTCCACAAGGATCCGGTGACGGGCAAGGAATCGGTGGTGTTCTCCTGTTTCAACCAGGACCAGGAGCTCGACCGCGTCAACTTCGACTGCCTGCGCCAGCGCCTGCGCCAGAACGGGGTCCAGGAGAAGATCGCTGCGCTGTGGGTGGACCGTTCCCTCAGGAAAATAGGGGCACGATAAGAGCCTGTAAATAAAGACTAAATTTAGCAAAAGTTGACATTAGACGCGATGATACTTATTTCTCCCTTTGTCAACCACGGCCGGGAGCAGTATCCATGGCTGTCAAGCCGAACATCTTCATGTCGTTCCGCAACATCGACGCACGAACCTTTGCAGCGATGACCAAGGCTGCCGGCTTTGGGAGTGCGGCTGTCATTCAAGGTATCGATGATCCAACGAGCGACGTGTCGGCGGAATCACTCGCGATCGTCCACGCCGGCGACCTGTGGCGAATGATGGAAACATATCTAAGCGACGTTGGACCGGCAGCGGACGAGTTCTTGCTCAAGACGTATCGGCCCGTTCGGCCGATGCTTCCGCATGAGGATATTCAGTTCCTTGTGATCGATCCGAGCGAGGACACGGTCGGTAGGGTTTCTGGCGGAGGTGTCGAGGCGCGTGCCTTCGACGTCATCCGATCTGTCTTGCCCGAGGGTAAGGTCACCAAGCCAACGGCGCGCGATCTGCTGCGGAGCAAATCAATCACAGCCCTCGTGAAGCTCATCGATCAAGTCGACGAGCAGACCGCTCTCGAAGCTTTGTCGGCGCCGGACGACTTGTCGGCTTTGATCTGGTTCCTCGCATCGCCGGCTGCGGCGGGGATTCTGGCGAAATCAACGCATCCTTTGGCGGCGTCCCTGATGCGGGGCGTCGAGAGGCGTCGGCAATTGCTTGCGATGGAAGACGGTACGGCAAGCGGTCAGGAATTTGCCGATGCCTTGGGCATCTCGCGTCAGGCGGTCGACAAGCGCCGTCGCGCTGGCGACCTGCTCGCCATCCCGACCGGCAGTGGCGATTGGCGCTATCCCTGGTGGCAGTTGAAGGAAGGTAAGGTTCTACCGGGTTTCGAGGACGTCATGGCGGCCTTGGGCGGGTTGAGCCCGTGGGCGTGCATGGATTTCTTCCTTTCGCCGGATGAGCGGCTGAGTGGACGTCGTCCACTGGATGCTCTGCGCAAAGGCGATAAAGGCGAAGTTGATTTCGTCATGCAATCGGCGCGTGCGGAAGGGGAGCAGGGCGCGGTATAGTTCCGCATGGCCGATGCCGGGGAACCTCAACCGCGACTGACCGGCGGGAATGCGCCGGTCGCGCCCGTCGCCGCCCGTACCGAGTTCTATCGCTCTCATCATGCGGACTACGGTCCGGTTTATTCGGCAAGGGCCCGACCTACAGGTTCGATGACCCCGCGGGGCGTCTACGGTGTTCTCTACGCCGCACATCAGGTCGAGGGCGCCTTTGCCGAGACGCATTTGCGGAAACCTGGCCGCCGCTATGTCGATCGCGCCGATATGGCGCAGCGACGCTGGTCCCGCCTGCGCACGGTGCGACCCCTTCGGCTCCTGCCTCTACACGGGCGCCATCTTGCCCAGGCAGGGGCCACAGCCGAAGTGACGCACGACCTGCCGCGACGCTGGAGTTCGGCAGCTCACGCAGCCGGGTTCGACGGTATCGAATATCGATCGCGCTACGACGACGATCAGCTTTGCGTCGCCTTATTCGAGCGCGGCGATCCGGCGGTCGTGCCGTCCGGGCCACCGAACGATTGGCTGTCCAATCCGACGGTGCTTGCTCGGATTCTTGATCGCTACGCCGTAGAACTCGGCTGAGGGACTATGGCGCCCGAACGAACCTGAACAGCACCTTGTCCTGGCTGTAGTAGCGCAGCTGGTCGACCACCTTGGGGAAGTAGGCGCTGCCCACGGTCACCGGCATGAAGGCATCGAGGTCGAGCGGCCGCACGGCCACGGTGAAGCCCGCCTCGGAGAACGCCTTCGAGACGTCTTCCAGCGAATGGTCGTAGATCGGGATCGACGAGGTCTCGGAGATCAGTTTGCGCCAGCGCGGCCACACCGCGCTGTCGACGTGGCAGCCCATCGCCGCGACATAGGAGCCGCCGGGGCGGACGGCGGCCTTCATGTCGCGGGCGTGCGCCGCCAGGTCGCACAGCAGGTAGATCACCTCGTGGCTGAAGGCATAGTCGAAGGTGCGGCCGAGCGACGCGGCGCTGTCGGTGACCTTGTGCTCGACCGGCCGATGGCCTTTCAGCAGCTCGGCGCGCGCCACCGATTCGCGGGCGATGTCGATGCCGACCGCGCTCTTGTAGGGGTGGCGGTCGTACAGCATGCGCAGGAAGCCGCCCTGGTTGCAGCCATAGTCGAGGATGGTCGACTCGTGCAGGTCGTGCGGCACGGAAACGTTGATCATGCGCCGCCAGATCGGCGCATGCGCTGCGCCCATCGCTTCTTCTTCAGCGGGATTGCGGTTCCAGGTTGCGATCGAGGGGTGCTGCATCGCTTCCTCCGGTAGTTGGAGAAAGCTTAGCATGCCCCTCCCCTGAGCGTAGGGGCCCCCACGGTATGAGGAGCAGCGGTCCCGCGATCAGGCCGCCGAAGGCGATCATGCCGGCCGCGACGGCGACGAACACGCCGCCCAAGCCCCAACCCAGGATCTCGACGGCGAACCAGCCGCCGACCGTGGCGATGAGGAGGCGGGCTATGCCGGCGGCGAAGGGCGCCTTCATGCGGCCCGCGCCTTGGCTGGCAAACGACAGCGTCATGCCGAGCCCGAACAGGCAGTAGAACGGTGCCACGCGCGTGATGTAGGCGACGGTGGCGTCGACCACCTTGGCGTCATCGGTGAAGAGGCGCGCCCAGCCCTCGGGGACGAAGGCGAGGATCCAGCCGCAGAGGCCGAGCGCGCCGGCCGCCGTCAGGCTGCCGATCCAGGCGGCGCGCACGGCGCGCTTCCAGTCGTTGGCGCCGGCCGCGACGCCGACCAGGGTCGTGAGGCCTGAGCCGATGCCGAAGGCCAGCGGCACCAGCATGAACTCCAGCCGCACGCCGATGCCGTAGCCGGCAAGGGCCGCGACGCCGAAGCGGCCGACCAGTCCGGTCACCAGCATGGCGGTGAGGTTGGCGGTGAAGGCCGAGAAGGAGGCGATCAGGCCGACCCGCAGGATGTCCCAGAACAGGCGGCCTTGCAGGCCGACGCCGGCGACTGTCGGCACGAAGCCCAGCTTGCCGCGCCACAGGGCGCGCGCCTGCAGGATGGCGGAGACCAGGGAGGTGAGCAGCGAGGAGATCGCCGGGCCCGCCATGCCGAGCCCCGGCCAGTCGCCGATGCCCAGCGCCAGCCCGTAGGACAGCGGCACCTGGGCGATCGAGGAAAACAGCATGTAGCGGCCGGGCGTGGCTGCATCGCCGCCGCCGCGCAGCAGCGCCGACAGGAAGAAGTTGGCCCAGATGACCAGCGCCCCGCTGAACAGGACGTGGGAGTAGGTCAATGCATTGTCGAGCGACCGGCCTTCACCGCCCAGCAGGCGATAGAGGGCAGGCGCCACCGTCCAGGCCAGCAGGGTGAACAGCAGCGCCAGCACGGCGCCCAGCACCAAGGCATGCAGGACGAGCGCGCGCGCATCCTCGATGCGGCCGCCGCCCACCGCACGGGCCATGGCCGCCGCCACGCCGCCGCCCATGCCGCCTGCCGCCATCATGGTCATCATCATCATGAAGGGGAAAACCAGGGCGAAGCCGGCCAGCGCTTCGGTGCCGAGGCGCCCGAAGATGAAGGTCTCGGCGATGGCCACGAAGGTCTGCGCCACCATCACGGCGGTGGTCGGCGCGGCAAGGTTCCACAGGCTCTTGCCGATGGGTGCCGTCAGAAGCGGATGGGCCATGGGCCTCTCCTGTACACGTGCATATACACCATTTAGCAGGGTGCAGCCGTCTGTCACCTGACAAAAGCCGCGAGTCGCATTAGCTTTTCGCGATGAGTACCGATCAGCGTCCCCTCGCCAAGCCGACCATTCAGGTCGAGAACGACCGCGTCATCGTCACCGAATGGCGCTTTCCCCCGGGTGGCCATACGGGCTGGCACCGCCACAATCACGACTATGTCGTGGTGCCGGTGACGACCGGCGAATTGCACATTTTTGACGGCAAGGCGACGGTGCCGGCGCCCCTGCGGGCCGGCGTGTCGTACGCCCGCCAGACCGGCGTGGAGCACGACGTCATCAATCCCAACAGCTTCGAGTTCGTTTTCGTGGAGATCGAGCTCAAGGCCTGATCGGTGCGCGACGCAGCCGCGCAGGGGGGCTGCATTGACTTAAGGCAGCTCAAGGCTCATATGAGTGCCGCCAGCGGTCCGGCCCGAATCTTCAGGCCTTGATGAGACCGCTCCACAGTCCAGCGGAAAAATGGACTAAGTCACGGAAATTAAATGAGTTTTGAGAGTTTGGGGCTGAGCGCCCCGGTACTACAGGCAGTCGCTGACAAGGGCTATACCGAGCCCACCCCGATCCAGGAAAAGGCCATCCCCATCGTCCTGATGGGCCGCGATGTCCTCGGATGCGCCCAGACGGGCACCGGCAAGACCGCCTCCTTCGTCCTCCCGATGATCGATATCCTGTCCGAGGGCCGCGCCAAGTCGCGCATGCCGCGGACGCTCATCCTGGAGCCGACGCGTGAACTGGCCGCCCAGGTGGCCGAAAACTTCGAGATCTACGGCAAGAACCACAAGCTCAACATGGCGCTGCTGATCGGCGGCGTGAGCTTCCCCGACCAGGAGCGCGCGCTCGAGCGGGGAGCCGACGTGCTGATCGCCACCCCGGGCCGTCTGCTCGACCACGTCGAGCGCGGCGGCATCCTGCTGAACGACGTGAAGATCCTGGTGATCGACGAAGCCGATCGCATGCTCGACATGGGCTTCATTCCCGATGTCGAGCGCATCGTCGCCCTGCTGTCGCCGATGCGCCAGACGCTGTTCTTCTCGGCCACCATGCCGCCGGAGATCCGGCGGCTCGCCGACCGCTTCCTCAGCAATCCCAAGGAAGTGACCGTGTCGCCGCCGGCCTCGGCCGGCACCAACATCGTCCAAGGCCTGGTCGTTGTGCCGGAAGCGGAGAAGCGCGAGGCGCTGCGCGCCCTGATCAAGAGCCAGGAGCTCAAGAACGCCCTGGTGTTCTGCAACCGCAAGCGCGACGTGGTGACGCTGCACGGCTCGCTGAAGAAGCACGGCTTAAATGCCGGCGCGCTGCATGGCGACATGAGCCAGCCGGCGCGCATGGAGACCTTAGAGCGCTTCAAGCAAGGCGAGATCCAGATCCTGGTGGCGTCCGACGTTGCGGCCCGCGGCCTCGACATCGTCGACATGAGCCATGTCTTCAATTTTGACGTGCCGTTCTCGCCCGAGGACTACGTCCATCGTATCGGCCGCACCGGCCGCGCCGGCAAGACCGGCCACTCCTTCACCCTGGCGTCGCCGTCCGAAGGCGATCTCGTCCAGGCGATCGAGAAGCTGATCGGCACCGTCATTCCCCGCATCGAGGTGCCGGGCCTGGATATCGCCGACTTCGAGGCCTCGGACGGTCGCCGCCGCGGACGCAGTCGGGGTGGCCGTGGCCGCAGTGGCGACAAGCCACGCGGCCCGCGCCGCGAGGCCAAGGAGCCGCGCGAGCGTCACGAGCGCAAGCCGAGGCCGCCGGCCGAGCCGCACGCCGAAGCGCGCGCCGAGCAACATGAGCCGCGTGAGCCTGCAGCGCCTGAGCACAAGCCCCGCGAGCATGGGCCACGTGAGCATGGGCCGCGCGAGCACCACAGGCCGCACCGCGAGCGCAAGCCGGATCATCGTCCGGAGCGGCGCGAGCGTCGGCACGAAGGGCGTGACGAACCCGCGCCCGTGGGTCTCGGCGATCACGTCCCGGCTTTCCTCGCCCGCTCGCCGCGCTAAAGTGGTCCCCCAACCCGCAGGGGACCATGCAGACCATCTTCATCATGGTGAAATGCGAGCTCGGTAAGGCCTACGATGTGGCCGACGATGCTTGTGGTGTCGATCAGGTGTCGGAGGTCTATTCGACATCCGGCCAGTACGACCTCCTCATGAAGTGCTATCTCGACGAAAAGACCGACATCGGTCATTTCGTCACCAGCAAGATCCAGACGCTTGCCGGCGTGAAGGACACCTTCACCCTGATCACCTTCAAGGCTTTCAGCTAGCCTATGCTGCGATCGCGATCTACGCGACGATGGCCAGCACCGTGAAGGCCGCGTAGCCATCTACGCGGTGACGGCCTCGATACTGGGGTGGAGCAGGCCGGTAGCTCGTCAGGCTCATAGCCTGAAGGTCGTAGGTTCAAATCTTGCCCCCGCAACCATTGCGAAAAAGCCACCGATCCGCACGTGGTCGACGCAAAAGTCAGGCAGACCGTCCGAAAACTCGACTTCAGGGAATTTCTTTCGAATCTGATCCTAATCCGGCGCTTAGACTAGCGACCGATTTGCCTTGGGTCTGGAACTACGAGCAAATCAAGGCTTACTTGGTAAGGCGATGGATGGATGTTCCAAAATGGCCGTTTTGAAGACGATGCGGCTGACGCTCAGTCCATGCTGCCCGAGTGACCGCGCTGACTTCATCAACCTTGAGCTTGATCCGGAGGTCATGCGTCTTCTTAACGGCGGACACGCCGTCGACCATGAGCAAATCGATCCGAACGCGACGTTCCTCATGCCCAGAGGAACAGAGCCTTACGTTTGGACGGCGCGTCGCACAACCAACGGCGCGTTCGTCGGGTGGTTCTGTTTGTGGCCAGAGAGTGAGACGTTGGCCGAACTCGGATATCGCCTGCGCCGGATGGATTGGGGTCAGGGGTTGGCCTCGGAAGGGGCTTCAGCTCTCGTCGACTGGGGGTTCAGAAGCGGTGGGTATGACAAGATCGTGGCGACCACGACGGCGGTGAACCACGCATCGCGCCGCGTGATGGAAAAGATCGGTTTGAATTATGCGCGCACAGTCTCCGTCGACTGGCCCGATCCCTTTCCGGGCAGCGAGTACGGCGAAGTTTGGTACGAGTTGGTGCGCTCGGAATGGAACGGCAGCTAACCACCCTCCCATGCCTTCGCAGCAGCCGTGCATAACTCCTGCCATGGCCCACCTTTCAGGAACAGACCGCTCGCAACTGCTGCTTCTGCCTGAAGCGGTGGACGATTACGTCGACCCGGACAACCCCGTCCGCTTCATCGAGGCTTTCGTGGATGGCCTCGGGTGCCGACGTCGTCGGCAGGTTCAGTTGATCAGCCCGTAGAACTTGCCGGCATTGGTGCAGGTGATCATCTTGGTCACCTCCGGCGAGACCTCGGCGAACTGCTCCTTGATGTACTTGTCGGAGTGCGGCCACACGCCGTCGCCGTGCGGATAATCCGAGCCCCACATCAGGCTCTCCGCGCCCATGTCGTCGATCAGCTTGGTGCCGATGCGGTCGAATTGGAAGGTGGCCTTGCACTGGCGGCGCCAGTAGTCGGAAGGCTTCATCTTCAGCCCGAGGTCGGTGAAGCGGTCCTCCCATTCGAAGTCCATGCGGTCGAGCGCATAGGGGATCCAGCCGCATCCCGACTCGCCGAAGGCGATGCGGATGTTGGGATAGCGCTCCAGCACGTTGGCCGCGATGATCGCCGCCAGGATGTTCACCAGGTTCATCTGGAAGCCGGAGACCACGGTGAAGAACACCGAGCGGCCGACGCGGCCGGGATACTTGCCGATCATGTCGGGCGGCACGTTGGGGAAGGTGTGGAAGTGCAGCGGCAGCTGCACGTCGTTCACCGCCTTCCACAGAGGCTCCCACATCGGATGCCACATCGGCTCCATGTCCCACGAGCAGGAGAGCTCGAGGCCTTTGATGCCGAGCTTGGCGACGCGATGGATCTCCTTCACCGCCGCGTCGATGTCGCCGTAGGGCAGGCAGGCGAGCCCGATGTGCCGGTCGGGATAGTGGCTGCAGAAGGCCTTCAGCCAGTCGTTGTAGATGCGCAGCATCTCGTTGGCCGCATCCTTGTCGTTCAGCCGGCCGGCCGCGCCCAGGATGCCGTAGATCACCTCGGCATCGACGCCGTCGCGGTCGAGGTCCTTGATGCGCAGATGCGGGTCGGAGACGCGGCGGATGTCCTTGGCGCCGTCCTCGTAGAGGCCGGTCTCGGCCATCACGTCGACGCGGTGATGCTTGCCCTTGACGTACTTGCTGCCGGCCGGGCCGACGCCGTTCTTGAAGCCGAAGCCGGCGCCGTTCCTGGCCGTCCATTTCGGACCCTCGTCGCTGTCGACGACGTACGGCATGCGCTCTTTCATCTCGCGCGAGGCCATCGACGTGAACAGGTCAGGCGGCATCCAGGGCAGGTCGAGGTGGCAGTCGGCAGAAATGCGGTTGTACTGCATGCGTCGCTCCCTTATTGCCCGAATTGTGCGCGTCGGCCGGCTGGGACGGCAAGGGGCAGATTTCGACAGTCAGAGGGAGGCAGCCATGCGGAAGATGACGGGACGGGTTGCCATCGTCACGGGAGCGAGCCGTGGCATCGGGCAAGCGATCGCCGAATTGTTCGCTGGGGAAGGCGCCAAGGTCGTGTGCGTGGCGCGCACGCTGAACGAAGGCGACCACCAGCTCAAAGGCTCGCTCGCCACGACGGTGGCCGACATCAAGGCAGCAGGCGGCGAGGCGACGGCTGTCGCCGCGGACATTTCGTCGGAAGCGGAGTGCCTCAGGTTGGTGCAAGCCGCGCGCGCCGCCTATGGCCGGATCGACACGTTGGTGAACAACGCCGCGCTCAATTATTACATCCCGACGGCCGACTATCCGACCAATCGCTGGATCAAGGCGTTCGCCGTCAATGACCACGCGCCCTTCATCCTGTCCAAGGCGGTTCTGCCCGACATGATCGCGGCCGGCCGCGGCGCCATCGTCAACATCAGCTCGGGATCGGCGATCGGTCCCGGCCGCGGGCCCTACGAGGACCGGACGGTGCGCGGCGGCGTGATGTACGGCGCGAGCAAGGCCGCCCTCGAGCGTTTCACTCAGGGCCTGGCGCAAGAGGTGGCGCAGCATGGCGGCATCGCCGTCGCCTGCGTGTCGCCGTCTCGGGTCGTGCCGACGCCGGGCACCGTCTATCACAAGCTGGTCGACGGGCTCGACGATCCGCGCGGCGAGCCGCCCTCGATGATGGCTCGCGCGGCGCTCTTGCTGGCGAGCGAACCGACGGAGAAGGTGAACGGCCGCGTCACCTACAGCCAGCAGATCCTCAAGGAGTTCGGCTGGATCGAGAAGGGTTGGGGCGCGGCGTCGACATAGTCGGCAGCGGCTACTCTCAGATCTGATGGGAAAAGTTAAAGCGATCTGTCCCAGCTGACATCCGGGCTTGGCCTAATTTGGAACCAAGAAGGCGATTTATAGACCACCTTTAGCTTCAGCTTCAGCTTCCAAATCAGCCAAGGCAACAATCTCGATGCCTCGGATGGACCCGTTGGCTGAGTCCACCATCGGGTCTACAAGAACGCGCCTGCTACTTTCAAACGTTGTGAGAAGAAAAGCGTCAACTTCAGAATCGTCAGCCAACACTTTGAACTCCACGTCTTCTGGCAGTATGTGCTTACCGATAAGTTCTGGTACCCGTTGCGACCATTCAAAAGGATCAGTGATCAAAAACGAATAGAATCCCAACGAGATGGCCTCACCGCTATGACCATCGACAAGCACACAAATGGGCGCATACCAGTTGTCAAAGACATCGTACGCTTTAGCGACCTCAGCCGACACGAAGTCAACACTCGCACCTGTAATCTCAAGCACCTTTTCTTCTTTATGTGCGATACTTCTAAGCAGATGCTTCGGGCCGAATTTGCGACCTTCCTTAATGTAGCAAAGGGCTTCATCGGAGCCTCTCCCTTGCTTTGCGGTGCGATCCAAATTCTTTGCGAATTTCTCAGCGTGCGGTTTCGTCATTCGATGGAGCCGGCCTCGATCATAGGCGTATTCATAGCTGCCATCATCAAGCCTGAATTTTACAGCCCACTTACTATCTAAACCACGAGATTTGACGCCTCCCCATAGGCGCGTTGCAATCCGGACTTACCGCTAGCAAATGAATAGGCACTTCATCAGCATGTCGAAGAAAATTATCTGCAAAGCTCTTGATCACCGCCCAGAACGGAGAAGTGCCAAGATCGGAGAAATGGATAGTCCGCTTGGCCTGAACGAAGACGCGTGACCCGTCCGCAAGATAGACATTCAAGTCGTCGACTAGACCACCCGTTTCGAAATGGACGGCGCTAATTTTCGACAGAACGGCAAACTGCAGTGCAGCATTTGTTGGCAAACCGCAAAGCACGCTAGAAAGAATATGTGCGCCGACGCGGTGCTGAAAATCCATCCCTGCGGCGGTAGCGGCGCCTCCGCCTGTTCCAACTATCGTGCTCATTGTGCTCGTAGTTGTTGCATAAATCGATCAGCTAGAAGCAATCTTGTGTGTATTTGTGATTTTGACCGCATCATGTGATCAATCGAGGACGACTGCAATGACCTCCAATGTTGCGGCTACTCGCAGATCTGATGGAGGGGTGCGATGAAAGGAAGCTGCCTTTGCGGCGCCGTCGCCTATGAAGCAACGCCGCCTGCGGCAGGGTTGCATATCGGCCTGTGCTCCTGCCGTTCCTGCCGGAAGGCGCATGCCGCTCCGGCCAACGTCTACGCCTCCGTCCCGAGAGCCAACTTCCGCTGGCTGCGCGGCGAAGACAGGACGAGCATCTACGAATCCTCACCCGGCAAGAACCGTCATTTCTGCTCGATCTGCGGCTCGCAGCTCATTGCCGAACATCCCGGCGAGACCAACGTGCTGCTGCGGGTCGCCCTGCTCGACGACGACCCCGGCGCGCGGCCGGTCGAGCACATCTTCCTCGGCCATCGGCCGGCGTGGTGCGACTGGGACGCCGCCGGCATTGCGCGCTATGAAGAGTGGGGGCCGGAAGGGGAGCCAAAGAATTAGCGCTTGAGCTTTCTGACCTGCCGGTGGGCGTTGTTGGTCCGGCAGCAGTCCTGGCCATCGCATCCCCTGTGCACAGGGCTGATAAGTTAGGCCACCGCCACGAGTCGTGACATAATGATGCTGCAGGCAACAACATGGACACCATCCATCTTCCATCCTGGGAATCACTAGCCGGTCTTTGTCGGCGCTGGCGAATACTGGAGCTATCGGTTTTCGGCTCGGTCGCGCGCGGCTCGGACCGGACGGACAGCGATGTCGATCTGCTGGTTACCTTCGATCCCGATGCGCCTTGGAGCACATTGGATCTTGTGGATTTGCGCGAGGAACTGGCAGGCCTGTTCGGCAGGGATGTCGACCTCGTTGAAGAGAGGGCGATCCGCAATCCCTATCGCAAGGCCTCAATCCTGCGCGACAAGTCGGTCTTGTATGCAGCTTGAGGAACGAGATCGGGCGTTGCTCTATGACATGCTCGATGCTGCCCGACATCTACGGGAGATGTGGCAACAACGATCGATCGAAGAGCTATTGAACGATCGGACGCTGCAATGGGCGACCGATCGCGGCTTCAACATCATTGGGGAGGCGGCACGCCGATTGTCCGATGCTGCCAAGCTGGGCCATCCAGACATCGAGTGGCGACGAATCATCGGTCTGCGCAATGTAGTCGTGCACGACTACGACGAGGTCGACTATGCGAGACATTGGCGAGTCATCCGGGAGGACTTGCCGCAGTTGATCTTGAAGCTCGAGAAGCTCGGTCTTTAAGACCTGATATCGCAGGAGCACGCCGATAGTGGAAACCGCCGCCCATCTCGAAGGTGAGTTCGACTACATCGTCGTCGGCGCCGGCTCCGCCGGCTGCGTGCTGGCCAACCGCCTGTCGGCCGATGCCCGCTCGCGCGTCCTGATGCTGGAAGCGGGCGGGCGCGACAACTGGATCTGGTTCCATATTCCGGTCGGCTATCTCTTTGCCATCGGCAATCCGCGCTCGGACTGGATGTTCGAGACCGAGAAGGAGCCGGGGCTGAACGGCCGCAGCCTGAAATACCCGCGCGGCAAGGTGATCGGCGGCTGCTCGGCCATCAACGCCATGATCTCCATGCGCGGCCAGGCTCAGGACTACGATCACTGGCGGCAGCTCGGCCTGCCCGGCTGGGGATGGGACGACGTCCGTCCGGTCTTCAAGCGGCTCGACGATCACTTCCTCGGCGACACCGAGCATCACGGCGCCGGCGGCGAATGGCGGGTCGAGCAACCGCGTGTCCAATGGGCGGTGCTGGACGCGGTAGCCAAGGCCGCCGCGGAGATGGGCATCCCCGAGACGCCCGACTTCAATACTGGCGACAATACCGGCGTCGGCTACTTTCACGTCAACCAGAAGCGTGGCGTGCGCTGGTCGTCGGCTCGCGCCTTCCTGAAGCCCGTCTTCAATCGCACCAATCTGCGGCTCGAGACCGGGGTCCTGGTCGAGAAGGTGATCGTCGAGGATGGACGCGCCGTCGGCGTGCAGTTCCGCCAGGATGGCCGGCTCATCGAGGCGCGCACCAAGGGGGAGGTCATTCTGTCGGCGGGCGCTGTCGGTTCGCCACAGATCTTGCAGCTTTCCGGCATCGGCCCGGGTGAGTGGCTGGCCGAACAGGGCATTGCCGTGGTCCGCGACACGCCCGGCGTCGGCCGCAACCTGCAGGACCATCTGCAGCAGCGCGCGATCTTCAAGGTGCATGGCGTCAAGACGCTGAACGAGACCTATCATTCGCTGGTCGGCCGGGCACTGATGGGCGCCGAATACGCCTTGTTCCAGACCGGGCCCCTCACCATGGCGCCCTCGCAGCTCGGCATCTTCACCAGGTCCTCGCCCGAGCACGAACGCGCGAACATCCAGTTCCACGTCCAGCCGCTGTCGCTCGACAAGTTCGGCGATCCCCTGCACCGCTTCCCCGCCGTGACGGTCAGCGCCTGCAACCTGCAGCCGACCTCGCGCGGCACGATACGGCTGCGCTCCACGGATCCGTCGGCCAAGCCGGTCATCGCCCCCAACTATCTCGCGACCTACGAGGACCGGCGCGTGGCGGCGGATGCGATCCGCGTCACGCGCCGCCTGATGCGGCAGCCAGCGCTGCAGCCCTATCGGCCCGAGGAATTCCTGCCGGGTCCCGCCGTCGGCGACGACGATGCCTCGCTCGCCAAGGCTGCCGGCGACATCGGGACGACGATCTTCCATCCTGTCGGGACGGCCAAGATGGGCATGGCGTCCGATCCCATGTCCGTCGTCGACGAGCGCTTGCGTGTCCGGGGCCTGCACGGCCTGCGCGTGATCGATGCCTCGGTGATGCCCACGATCACCTCGGGCAACACCAACACGCCGACCATCATGATCGCCGAGAAGGCGGCCCGGATGGTGATCGAGGACGGCCGGCCGGTCTCAGCTCTTAGTTCCTCGCCTTGAACGCGAACTCCGCGCCCGCCCGGATGCCGGTCGGCCAGCGCGCGGTCACGGTCTTGAGCTTGGTGTAGAAGCGCACGCCTTCCATGCCGTAGATGCCGTGATCGCCGAAGATCGAGGCCTTCCAGCCGCCGAAGCTGTGATAGGCGACCGGCACGGGGATCGGCACGTTGATGCCGACCATGCCGATCTTGACGTTGCTGGCGAAGGCGCGCGCGGCGTCGCCGTCGCGGGTGAAGATCGCCGTGCCGTTGCCGTAGGCATGGTCGTTCACCAGCCCGATCGCCTCGTCGAAGCTCTTGGAGCGCACCACCGACAGGACGGGCCCGAAGATCTCGTCCTTGTAGATCGTCATGTCCTTGGCGACGTTGTCGAACAGGCAGCCGCCCATGAAGTTGCCGTTCTCGTAGCCCTGCAGCCTGAGCCCGCGGCCGTCGACCACCAGCTTGGCCCCTTCCTTCACGCCCTGGTCGACATAGCCCATGACCTTGTCGCGATGCTGGCGGGTCACCAGCGGGCCCATCTCCGACTGCGGGTCGAGGCCCGGCCCGACCTTGAGCGCCTGCACGCGCGGTGCCAGCTTCGCCATCAGCTTGTCGCCGACATCGCCCACCGCGACCGCCACCGAGATCGCCATGCAGCGCTCGCCCGCAGCACCGTAACCCGCGCCGATCAGCGCGTCGGTCGCCTGGTCGAGATCGGCGTCGGGCATGACCACCATGTGGTTCTTGGCGCCGCACAGGGCCTGCACGCGCTTGTTGCGCTCGGTGCCCTGGTGATAGACGTACTGGCCGATCGCCGTCGAGCCGACGAAGGAGATCGCCGGCACGTCGGGGTGCTTCAGCAACGCGTCGACTGCGACCTTGTCGCCGTTCAGCACCTGGAAGATGCCGGCCGGCAGGCCGGCCTCGGCGAACAGCTCGGCCAGCAGCATGGGCGCGCTGGGATCCTTCTCCGAGGGCTTCAGGATGAAGGCGTTGCCGCAGGCCACCGCCATGGCGCCCATCCAGCACGGGATCATGATCGGGAAGTTGAACGGCGTGATGCCGGCCACCACGCCGAGCGGCTGGCGGATCGACCAGGTATCCATGTCGGTCGCGACCTGCTCGGTGAAGTCGCCGCGCATGTGATGGGCGATGCCGCAGGCGAACTCGACGACCTCCAGCCCGCGGCCGACCTCGCCCTTGGCGTCGTCGAAGGTCTTGCCGTGCTCGAGCGACATCAGGCGCGCCAGATCGTCGAGGCGCTTCTCCATCAGCCCTTTGAGGTTGAACATGACGCGCTGGCGGCGCTGCGGCGGCGTCGCTGCCCAAGCGAGTTGCGCCTTCTTGGCGATCTGCACCGCGGCATCGATTTCCGCTTCCGAGGCCAAGGCCACCTTGCCCGTCACCTCGCCCGTTGCCGGGTTCGTGACGTCGCCAGTGCGGCCGCTCTCGCCCGCCACGCGCTTGCCGTCGATGTAGTGGCCGATCTCGATCGCCATGAGTTCCCTCCACTGAATTCAGCGGCGTTCTAGCATCACTTCAATGGGTCCGCGACCTTGTCGACGGCCGGCCATGGCGCACGCCTCGTCCTTGTCGCCGGTGTGAGGTCTGTGCCAAATGTGGCGGCAGCTCGGGCGCATGCCCAGACGGTCGACGGCATCGAGCAGGCGTGGCGCACCTGGATGGCCGAGCATCATCGAAAGACGGGCGGGCTCGCGGTCGTGCATGGCCGCCGCGCTGCGCAAGCGTTTCGGGGGAGGCATCGTTTGCCATGGCCAACGCGCGCAAGAGCCTCGACCGTGGCGATATCTCCTATGTGGCGGGCTGCATCTTTCGCGCCGTCGCCAGCCTCTGCCAGGTGCTGTTCGCGCTGAATGGCCGCTGGCTCCTGAACGAGAAGGGTGCGGTTGCGGCCGTCGACGGCTTTGCACTGAAGCCCGCCGACTTCTCGCGCAGCGTCGCGCGCCTCTATGCCGACCTGGGCGCCGGCAGGGCCGCCGCGGCCCTCGACAGGCTGGAGACTCTCATTGGCGAGACCGAGCGCCTTTGGCCGAATTGAGCGTGCGGCGAAGCACTGCTAGCTTCGCGCTGCAAGAAACCTGGGAGGTACGATGGCGGGATTGAAGCGGCGCGGCTTTGTCGCGGCGGCGGCAGGCTTGGGCTTGGCGCCGGCCTTGGCGCGGGGCCAGGCCTATCCGAACAAGCAGGTGCGGGTCGTGGTGCCCTATCCCGCTGGCGGCGGCACCGACCTCGTGGCGCGGCTGATCATGCCGAAGCTGGCCGAGCGCTGGAAGCAGACGGTCGTCATCGACAACAAGGGCGGCGCCAGCGGCATCTTGGGCAGCGACATCGTCGCCAAGGCCGCGCCGGATGGCTACACGCTGCTGGTGATGACCAGCGCGCACACCATCAATCCCTACACCACCAAGCAGCTGCCCTACGACACCGAGCGCGATTTCACGCCGATCACAGTCCTGGTGAAGGGCGCGCTGACCCTGGTCGGCTCGCCCAAGGCGGGCTTCGACAGCATGGACAAGTTCCTCGCCGCCGCGCGCGCAAACCCGGGCAAGTACCAGTTCGGTAGCACCGAGAACACGACGCGCATGGTGGGCGAGCTGTTCCGGGTCAAGAGCGGGCTCGAGATCGAGAACGTGGCCTACAAGGGGGCCGCGCCGATGATGCAGGAGCTGGTGGGCGGGCACATCCCGGTGGGCTTCACCAGCCCGCTCACGGCGATGTCGCATCATCGCAATGGCAATCTGCGCATGCTGGCGGTAACCAGTGAGAAGCGGTTGTCGGTCCTGCCGGACGTGCCGACCATGGCCGAGGCCGGCGTGCCGGGCGTCGATCGGCCGGCCTGGTTCGCGTTGCTCGGGCCGGGCAACATGCCGCCGGAGCTGGCGCTGCGCATCCGCAATGACGTCGTTGCCGTGCTGGCCGAGCCCGAGGTCCTGGCCAAGATCCGCGACCTTGCCAGCGAGCCTGGCGGCGAGCCGCCGGATGCCTTCGCGCGGCGCGTCAAGGAAGAGCTGGTCGTCTGGCGCGACACGGCGAAGGCCGCCGGCATCGAGCCGGAGTGATTTTTGCCGGGAGCGCGCCACCCTGCCTTCGCCGAAGCGAAGCCGCTTCGGCTTCGCGCGGGCAGGTCCGTGGCGCTCATGGTCTTCCGGACCGCGAGCCTCCGGCTCGCTCATGATTCATGAGCGCGCAGGATGCGCGCGGTCCAGAAGAGCATGAGAAGACAATGACACTCAACCGATCACCGTCTTCTCCTCGACGACGTAGCTCCTGATGCGGCCGATGAACCTGGCGCCGTCGTCGTGCAGCGCCTTCATCTCGGGTGAACGGGCGGCGTCGTCCAGCGCCGCCTGATCGTCGAACCACAGCTCGGCGATGCCGTCGATCTCGACGGCGGTGGCGGGAATGTCGGCGCGCGTGCGTTCACCCGCGATGTGGTTCTGCACGTAGCGGCGCAGGCCGGGTACGGCACGGGCCAATGGCGCATGGATCTCGATCCAATGCTTCATGAACTGCTCGTGGGTCCAGCCGTCCGTGCGCGTCAACAGGCCGATCGTCTTGATCATGGCGGGCGTTTCCGCAAGGCGGCCGACCGCACGATCACCGTGGCCAAAGCGAGAAGTCTCATGGATCGGATCATGCTCTTCCGGACCGCCGGCTTCCAGCCGGCTCATGATCATGAAGCCGGCTGGAAGCCGGCGGTCCGGAAGACGATGACTACTTCGCGGCTGCGAGACCCATCTGGCGGCAGAGCAGGACCAGCGTCTCGTAGATGACATGGGCGCAGAGATGGGCCGCCATGCCGTTCACGTCCTGCGGCGGGCTCACCGTGTTGACGTCGACCGCCACGATGTTGAGATCGTTAAGGCAGCGCAGCAGGTCGATGCCCTCGCGTGCCGACAGCCCGCCCCAGGTCGGCGTGCAGACGCCCGGCGCGACCGAGGGATCGAACACGTCCATGTCGAAACAGAGATAGACCGGCCGCTTGCCGACCTTGTCGCGGAACTCGGCCATGCGCTGGGCGAAGCCGCCGCGCACCAGTTCGTCGAGCGTCACCACCTTGTAGCCGAGGCTCATCGCCCGCGGCACGACGCCCTGCGCGTAGGTCGTGCCGCGGATACCGACGTGCCAGGAGAAGGCCGGATCGACCAACCCTTCCTCGGCGACGTGGGTGAACTGGGTGGCGGAGTTGTACTTCTCCGTCGCGTCGTAGGGATAAGCATCGGTGTGCGCGTCGATGTGCAGCGCGGCCATCTTGCCGTGCTTCTTGCCGACCGCGCGCGCCACCGGCACGGTCACCGAGCCGTCGCCGCCGATCGTGATGGGGATGGCGCTTGCCGCGACGATGCGATCGACCGCCTGCTCGGTGCGCGCGAAGGCGTCTTCGATCTTGCTGGGCGTCAGGCGGACGTTGCCGCAATCGACCAGGCCGAGCGCGGCCACGACCTCGGCGGCCGAGCATGACCGCTGGCAGCGCACGAACGTCCGGCCGCCGCCGTCGCGGGCCAGCTTCCACGTCACCGACAGGCTCGGATTCTGGTCGTCGTGGCCGGGCACCGGGCAGCGCGCGTAGACCTGATGGTCACCGCGATGCAGGGTGACCCGATCGCCCAACGCGTCCACGACACGCCGCATCGACGT
>WHTW01000008.1:0-419 GCA_009377525.1 Rhodospirillales bacterium | reverse complement strand
GCGGCCTTGTTGGCCGGGCCCGGCCGGCCGTGGGGCACGCCCATGAAGGTCGTCGGCGAGGTGAAGAGCTCGTCGTCGGGAAGGCGGTCCATATCTGACCGCGCTCAGGTCGACTTCAGGAACTGAAGCAACAATCGGCTTACCTCGTCAGGCTGCTCCTGCTGGACCCAGTGGCCGGCGCCCTCGATGAGATGGATTTCCTTCATGTTGGTGCAGGCGGTCTTCTGCATCCGCTCCAGCGCGCCCGGCGACTGGTGGATGCCCCAGTCGCTGCGGCCCGAGATGAAGGTCGCTGGCACGTCGATGGTGCGGCCGGCGAACACTTCCAGCTCGCCGTTGAAGCGCCCGCTGGTGCGCACGCGATACCACTGCAGGCCACCCTGGAAGCCGTTGCGTTCGTATTCGCCGCTATAGACGCT
>WHTW01000089.1 GCA_009377525.1 Rhodospirillales bacterium | reverse complement strand
CGGCCGCCCCAATCCGCGGCTTTCTGACTCACCTTTTGACTCAGTAAGATTAGGAGCGCGATCGAATTGCGCTCAACGAAGCCGCGCAAGCTCTCCGGACCAGGTTCATCCTCAATTGCCAACCATAGGACCTGCATTTCACCGATGACGACGCTGACCCGCGCCTCCAACTCTCGCTCGCATGCGGTGATCTCCGATGGAGCCGAGGCGCCTTGGCCCCAACTCGAAACAGCGATGCGCGGGTCGCGCTGCGATAGCAAGGCCTACGAGCTGTCGGAAGACCGACCCGCGATGGTTGCCCCCTGTTGCCGATCCGCGATGTTGAGCCAAGCGTCCCCACAGAGTCGAACCCGACCCGGTCTTCAGGCCGTGCGTTCCCACGCGTATGACGCGAGGACCCGCACCGCTTCCCGAACGAAACTCTCCTTTATCCAAGAAGATATAGACGCCGCGACGCGGCCAAACCATTCGGCCGTCCGCACGGTTCAGGATTCGAGGGCCGCCAATCTTCACCGCCAACCGTTCAAGTAGTTCGTAGAAGCGACGTAAATCGAGGACGGTCGGCTGGACATTATCCACAACACTCATGGTGTGCCGTCCAACCGTGCGCGAACACGCGGGATTGATGCGAGAGCGTCGGCGAATCCGTGCGCTCTGGCGACCAACTCGGCGTCAGGATCGACGACCGTCAACCAGCGCTGACGTTGCACATAGGAACGCGATCCATCGGCGCGCGGCACGGAAACGTTGGTTCTCAGCGTGACGACGTTTTCGGCATCCGCCTCGATTGTAAGGCGCTCGTGCAACTGCTGCAGCAGCGCATCATGCGTCATGTTTCGACCCGGAAAAGTGATAAAGACGATTGCGCGGCCTGGCCTTCGCAGCAGCCGAATTTCGGAGAAAGTCGCGTGCTTCTCTGTCTCCGCGCCGATGCCGTTGTCCGGATCGAGAAACACGATATCTGCGGCTTCGAGGGCGTTCCGTTTCCGCATTCCCCATGTACTCCGCTCGACACGAGGCGGCACCGGTTCGCGGTGAAACAGTGCGCCGGTGGGCCAGATTGCCGCCTGTTCAAGAGCGGCAATACTGCGCTCAGGCAGCATGGCGAGCTCCCTGTGAAGTTTTGCATCGAGAAGACGCCACGCCGCTTCGTTGCGCCATTCGAGATGCTGTCCGTCCGGGCGTCCGTCGTCTCCTGGCGCGTAGTACCATGCGATGCCGAGCGTCCGGTCTTCACTGGCAAGGGCACGCAGAAAGGCAAACTTAAGAACATCGCTGACATCGCCGGCATACTGATCACGCACGGACTACCCCCCGAACCCCGCCCTTTTTGTGCTGCAAAGTCGCGATGAAATCCGCATTCACGCCGCTCTCCGCTTCACCCTCACAATCATAGCGCGGCGTAGGGGCAGCATAGGATCAGTCGGTAGAGGCGGACGGCAAGATAAAACGGCGCGCCGTCGGTTGGGGCTATGTCATTGGGCCAATTGGCGATTCTGCGCCGACACTAAAACACCCGAGCTGTCACTTGCCGCAGAAACATCATGATATCAACGCTCCGAGCGACGGTGGCCATGCCTACGGTCGAATGCCCTCCCTTGCTTGTGTTGCTTCAGTATGATAACAATATGGCGTGACGGAGCCGCACGACCCGACCCTCGATGTACTTCTCGACCTCGACGGGCAGGTTCTCGTGGTGGACCCAGAAGGCGGCCATTGGGTCCGGTTCGTGGTGACGCAGGTGCCGGTGTCGCCGGAGAAACCGCATGGCATCGACTACTCGCTCACGCTCCACGGGCCGGAGGGCGAGCGACTGGTCGGCTTTGACAACGCCCATCCGGTCGTGAGGCAGAAGCGTGGCGAGCCGCAGGACCATCGCCACCGGTTGCGAACGATCCGGCCCTACGAGTACCAGGACGCGGCGACCTTGCTCGCCGATTTCTGGACGACGGTCGACGCGGTGTTGCGCGAGAGAGGAGTGATCCCATGACGACGCTGAAGGTCGGTATCGCCAGCTACAAAGAGATGAAGGCCCGCACCATGGCCGTGGCGCGTGGCGAGCGGCGTGTGACGGCCGATGAGCCCAAGGTCTGGTTCACCTCGACGGAATCCTTCGCCAAGGTCCTGTCAGCCGGCAATCGCGAGCTGCTCCGCGTCATCGCGGAGAAGGCACCCGGCTCCCTCGACGAGCTGGCCCGGATCACTGGCAAGGCCAAGTCGAACCTGTCGCGCACGCTGAGAACCATGGAAGGCTACGGCCTAGTCCGCCTTGAACGCGGCGAGCGCGGCCGCATCACGCCCAAGGTGATGCATGACCGGGTGGAGCTGGACCTGCCGCTCACGCTGTCGCGCAAGGCAAGCTGAGCCATGAGCGCTTGGGCGCGAGCAGGCCGGACCGCCGAGGGCTTGCCAAGCGATCATGCTTCAAACTGAGCGAGGTCGCTCCTCGTTGAGGGAGCAAGAAAGCGCTTCTTGGCGAACGCCTTGCCGGAACCCGACTTGAAGTACAGTTCAAGGCGGCGGGCGCTTAGCTCCTCCTCGACGGCCACATACGAGCGAAGGATCGCCGGTAGGTGCAGGCGTGTCGAGACAACATTGCCTTTCTGGTGGGAAGCGAATCTGCGTCGAAGATCGTCGGTTGAGCCGACGTAGATGTCGCCGTTCTTCAACTCGAGAAAATAGACGTACCACAAGTGGACACAGCCTCCCTACGCTCCTTCGGAGCTTCGGGAGGCACCCTACGCCCTGACGGGCTTCAGGTGGCGCGCCACCCGAAGCCCGTCAGGGCGTAGGATGGCGGAGAGGGTGGGATTCGAACCCACGGTACGCTTGCACGCACAACGGTTTTCGAGACCGTCCCGATCGACCACTCTGGCACCTCTCCGGGGCCCCGCTTATAAAAGGCCGATTCCTCCGGGGCAACCGCGGCGTCTTGGCCGCCAAATCGGGCCGAACGGCCTGATTTTCCAAGCTTTCCGCCGTTGACTTGGGGGGCTTCCTGCGTATATTCCGCCCTCCTCCGGCGGGTCGGTCAGGCCCGCCGTGCTGTTTCATGCCTTCCGGCATTTTGGGCCCGGAACCGCCATTTCCCCTAGGGGTGGTGGGTCTGCCCGATCCCCGGAGGGCCTCAGTCAGGTGTCATCATGATCGCCGTTATCCGCACGGGTGGAAAGCAATACACGGTCGCCGCCGACGATGAGCTCACGGTCGAGCGCATCGCGGGCGCGGCCGGCGACAAGGTCGAGTTCGACGACGTGCTGATGGTCGGCGAAAAAGTCGGCGCGCCGACCGTGGCCGGCGCCAGGGTCGTGGCCTCGATCGTCAAACAGGCGCGCGGTCCGCACCTGATCGTCTTCAAGAAGCGGCGGCGCCAAAACTCGCGGCGCAAGAACGGCCATCGTCAGGACCTGACGGTGGTCAAGATCGAACAGATCGTCGCCTAGCAGAGCGACTGGAGAGTTAGTCATGGCACACAAAAAGGCAGGCGGCTCCTCGCGCAACGGCCGCGATTCCGACGGCCAGCGGCTGGGCGTGAAGCGCTTCGGCGGCCAGAAGGTCCTCGCGGGCAACATCCTGGTCCGTCAGCGCGGCACCAAGATGAATGCCGGCGAGAATGTCGGCGTTGGCCGCGACCACACCCTGTTCGCCACCGCCGACGGCGTCGTGTCGTTCCGCAAGCGCTCGGGCGGCAAGGTCGAGGTGAACGTGCTCCCGCCGGCGATCGCCGCCGAATAGCCGTTCCCGATCGATCGGATTTTGAAGGGGAGCGGCTCGCCGTTCCCCTTTTTTCGTTTCCGGAACCAACCCATGAAATTCCTCGACCAGGCCAAGATCTACCTCCGCTCCGGCAACGGCGGCGCGGGCTGCGTGGGATTCCGGCGCGAGAAGTTCATCGAGTTCGGCGGACCGGACGGCGGTGACGGCGGCCGCGGCGGCGACGTCATCCTGGAATGCGTCGACGGGCTGAACACCCTGATCGACTACCGCTACGCCCAGCACTTCAAGGCCGAGACCGGCCAGCACGGCATGGGCAGCCATCGCACCGGCGCCAAGGGCAAGGACATCGTGCTGCGCCTGCCGCGCGGCACGCAGGTGTTCGCCGAGGACAACGAGACACTGCTGGCCGACCTGACCGAGATAGGCCAGCGCATCGTCCTGCTCAAGGGCGGCGACGGCGGCTACGGCAACCTGCACTACAAGAGCTCGACCAACCGCGCCCCGCGCCGCGCCGACAAGGGCTGGCCGAGCGAAGAGCTGTGGGTGTGGCTGCGGCTCAAGCTGATCGCCGATGTCGGCCTGGTCGGCCTGCCCAACGCCGGCAAGTCGACGTTTCTCTCGGCCACCTCCAACGCGCGGCCCAAGATCGCCGACTATCCCTTCACCACCCTGCATCCCGGCCTGGGCGTGGTGAAGGTGGGCGCCAAATCACAAGGGGGGCGCGAGTTCGTCATGGCCGACATTCCCGGCCTGATCGAGGGCGCCAGCGAGGGCGCTGGCCTCGGCACGCGCTTCCTGGGCCATGTCGAGCGCTGCCGCGCGCTGCTGCACCTGGTCGACGGCACGCAGGACGACGTCGTTGGCGCCTACCGGACGGTGCGCGCCGAGCTGAAAGCCTATGGCGGCAACCTCGCGCGCAAGAAGGAGATCGTGGCGCTCAACAAGACCGACGCCATGACGGCCGAAGACATCGAGGCCAAACGCGCGGCGCTCGCCAAGGCGAGCCGCAAGACGGTGCATGTCATCTCCGGCGTCTCGGGCCACGGCGTGCAGCCCCTGCTGCATGAGCTGATGAAGCTGGTCGAGAAGCAGCGCGACACCGCCCAATCCCGAGGGAAGGAAGCCGCGTGACTCCCCTGGAGGAGGCCCGCCGGCTGGTCATCAAGATCGGCTCCTCCATCCTGGTCGACGAGACACGGGGCGAGATCCGCCGCGATTGGCTGGAAGCGCTAGCCGCCGACGTCGCCCGCCTGCACCGAGGACAAGGGAGTGGCGGCTGCGAGATCGCGCTGGTCTCGTCCGGCGCGATTCGCCTGGGTCGCACGCAATTCAAGCTGGCACCCGGCCCGCTCAAGCTCGAGGAAAGCCAGGCCGCCGCCGCCACCGGCCAGATCCAGCTCGCTCACGCCTACCAGGAGGCGCTGGCGCGGCACGGCATCACCGTCGCCCAGGTGCTGCTCACCCTCGACGATTCCGAGGAGCGTCGCCGCTACCTCAACGCCCGCCAGACCATGGGCACCTTGCTCGGCATGAAGGCCGTGCCGGTGATCAACGAGAACGACACGGTGGCGACCGACGAGATCCGCTTCGGCGACAACGATCGCCTGAGCGCCCGTGTCGCCGAGATGATCTCGGCCGACACGCTGGTGCTCCTGTCAGACATCGACGGCCTCTACACCGGCGATCCGCGCTCCGATGCCTCGGCCACCTTCATCCCCGAGATCCGCGAGATCACGCCCGCCATCGAGGCGATGGGCGGCAGTGCCGCTTCCGAACTGTCGAACGGCGGCATGGTGACCAAGCTGATCGCCGGCCGCATCGCCATGGCCGCCGGCTGCCGCATGGCGATCGCCGACGGCCGCAGGGTGGGGGCGCTGGGCGCGCTGATCGACGGCAAGGCGCGCTGCAGCTGGTTCCTCCCCGAAGCCTCTCCCTTGTCGGCGCGCAAGAAGTGGATCAGGGGCTCGCTCAAGACCGCCGGCACCCTCACCGTCGACGACGGCGCCGTGCGCGCGCTATCGGCCGGCAAGAGCCTGCTGCCGGCCGGCGTCACCGGCGTCGATGGCGAGTTCCGTCGCGGCGACGTGGTCGACGTGAAGGACCGCTTGGGCCGCGTGCTGGCGCGCGGCCTGGTGGCCTATGCCGCCGAGGACGCCCGGCGCATCGCCGGACGCAAGAGCACCGAGATCGAGCGCCTGCTGGGCTTCCGCGGCCGGGACGAGATGGTCCACCGCGACGACCTCGTGGTCGAATAGGGCTATACTGGAGCGGCCGATGAACATTTTGACCAAGCCCGCCGAAGACGCCGCGGCCATCGTCGCCGAGCTGGGCCGGCGCGCGCGCGACGCCGCCGTGGCGCTGCGCAACGCCTCGACCGAGACGAAGAATCTCGCGCTGTCCGACGCCGCGCGACTGATCCGCGCCGAGCACGCCGCGATCCTGGCCGCCAACGCCAAGGACATCGCCGCCGCCAAGGCCGCCGGCATGTCCGCCGCCTTGCAGGACCGTCTGCTGCTGAACGACGCGCGCGTCGAAGGCATGGCCAAGGGCCTCGACGACATCGTCGCCCTGCCGGATCCGGTCGGCGCGGAGATCGAGAACTGGACGCGGCCCAATGGGCTCACCATCAGCCGCGTGCGCGTGCCGATCGGCATCATCGGCGTGATCTACGAGGCCCGACCCAACGTCACCGCCGACGCCGGCGCGCTCTGCATCAAGTCGGGCAACGTCGTGGTGCTGCGCGGCGGCTCCGACAGCTTCCATTCCTCGCGCGCCATCGTCGACTTGCTGCGCCGCGCGCTGAAAGGCGCCGGCCTGCCCGAGGATTGCGTGCAGCTCGTGCCGACCACCGACCGCGCCGCCGTCGGCGAGATGCTGCGCGCCACCGGCTGGCTCGACCTGATCGTGCCGCGCGGCGGGCGCTCGCTGATCGACCGCGTCACCGAGGAAAGCCGCGTACCGGTGCTGCGCCACTATGATGGCATCTGCCACGTCTATGTCGACCGCGATGCCGACATCGCCATGGCGCGCGACGTCGTGGCCAACGCCAAGATGCGCCGCGTCAGCGTCTGCGGCGCCGCCGAGACCCTTTTGGTCGACCGGACCGCGCTCGACACGCATCTGATGCCGGTTCTGTCGAAGCTCCATGAGCTCGGTTGCGAGGTGCGTGGCGACAGCGAGGTGCAGAAGCGCGATCCCAAGGCGCTGCCTGCCACGGAAAAAGACTGGCGCACCGAGTACCTGGCGCCCGTAATCTCGGTCGCCACGGTCGACGGCGTCGATGGCGCCATCCGACACATCGCGACCTTCGGCAGCCAGCACACCGAATCGATCATCACCGGCAACGAGGCCACGGCGCGGCGTTTCCTGACCGAGGTCGACAGCGCCATCGTCATGCACAATGCCAGCACCCAGTTCGCCGACGGCGGCGAATTCGGCCTGGGCGCCGAGATCGGCATCTCGACCAACCGCATGCACGCGCGCGGGCCGGTCGGCCTGGTCGAGCTCACGACCTACAAGAATGTCGTGCGCGGCAAGGGCACCGTTCGTCCATGAGACCGCGCTGTTCATATGCCTCTCCACGCTATGCGTCTATCGGATTCACACATCTCAAAAAGCGATTCTGTATCAATGACTTGCCTGGTGACCTCTCTGAAGCAATTGGCTTCGTCAGCTCGACCGCGGGCATTGAAAAGACTCGGTTTTTTGGCTGGCTCTTTCGCTTGCGAGAGGCATCCTTTGAGATGTGTGAATACGACAGAGCTTCGCTGGGGAGGGATACGTTATCGTGACCTCATCTCTCCATCCGATGCCGGGCGTGCCGCGGGACACGACGCGCCGCATTGGCCTTTTAGGCGGCTCGTTCAATCCCGCGCACGAGGGCCATCGCCACATCAGCCTCGAGGCGCTCAAGGGGCTCGACCTCCATGAGGTGTGGTGGCTGGTCTCGCCGCAGAACCCGCTCAAGGCCGACGACGGCATGGAGCCGCTGGCGACCCGCGTGGCCCGCGCGCGCCAGATCGTCGGCCGCCATCCCCGCATCCGCGTCGACGCGCCCGAGCTGGTGCTGGGCACGCGCTTCACGCTCGACACGGTGCGGGCATTGCGCCGCGCCTATCGGAAGGCCCGCTTCGTCTGGCTGACGGGTGCCGACATCCTGCCCCAGTTCGTCGACTGGCGCGGCTGGCGCGAGCTGTTCGGCTCGATCCCGATCGCCGCTTTCGCCCGGCCGGGCTGGAGCTATCCGGCGCTCAGCGCTGCAGCCCCGCGCGCCTTCGCCCGTTACCGGATAGACGCGGAGCAGGCCCGCATGCTGGCTTCCTGCGAACCGCCGGCCTGGTGCTTCATTCCGAGCCGGCTCGACAGCCACTCCGCCACGGCGATCCGCGCCGTGCGGCCCCGCAAACGCAAAGCGAAAGGACAGACCATCCCCGAGAATTCATCCGACAGGGGGCGCCAGCTTCCCGACCGAAGCAAAGACGCCGAGGCGCTGCTTGCGCTGGTGCGCCGTTCGCTGGACGACGACAGAGCCGAGGACGTCGTCGTCATCGACCTCAAGGGCAAGTCGGCCTTCGCCGACTACATGGTGATCGCCTCGGGCCGCTCGAACCGCCAGGTGGTGGCGATCGCCGAGCATCTTGCCGACAGGCTGAAGCAGGCCGGCCGCGGCTATATCCCGGTCGAGGGCAAGCAGACCGGCGACTGGGTTCTGGCCGATGCCGGCGACGTTGTCGTCCATATCTTCCGCCCCGAGCCGCGCGCCTTCTATGCGCTGGAGAAGATGTGGGCGCTGGAGAACGAGGTCGCCGCCAAACCCACGGCGGTGCGTGTCCGCCGCGCCAAGAAGCCCGCGTGACCTTGGCGTGAAACTGACGATCGCCTGTATCGGCCGCGCCTCCCGCGGCCCCGAGCGCGATCTCTACGACCACTACGCCAACCGCATCCGCTGGCCGCTTACGCTGCGCGAGCTCGAGGAGAAGAAGAAGCTGCCGGCCGCCCAGCTCATGCTGCGCGAGGGCGAGCTGCTGCTGGAGGCCGCCCCGGCTGGCGCCACGCTGGTCGCGCTCGATCGTCGCGGCAAGGTTTTGGACAGCCGGGCCTTCGCCGACCGGCTGACCCGCTGGCGTGACAATTCCGTGTCGGACGTGGCCTTCCTGATCGGCGGCGCCGAGGGGCATGCCGAGCCCCTGTTGAAAAGGGCGGACCTGATCCTGTCGTTCGGAGCCATGACATGGCCACACCTGCTGGCCCGCGCCATGCTTGCCGAGCAAATCTACAGAGCCCAGCAGTTGTTGGCCGGACACCCCTATCATCGGGCATAATACACCCGAGGCGATGGGCGTCGATTTTGCCTCTGTTCTGACGAAAAACCGGGGCTACATTGGAGCCATGAGCACCTTTGCCAACCGTCTTCTGGCCAGCCTGACCGTCGTCGCTCTGACGGGTCTTTCGGCCGCCATGGCCCAGACCGCCACGCCGGCCGACAAGCCCGATGCCAAGCCGGTGCGGAGCCTTCCATATGTCTCGATCACCGGCGACGACGGCCGCCAGCGGCACTACGAGACCAACGCCATTCCGCTCCTGTTCAACCGCGCCTGCTTCGGCTGGCGCATGTATCTCGGCGGCCCCAACCGCGTCGTGTCGCTGAAGGAGGTTTTGACCACCTCGCAGCCGGCCGAGCAGGTGATCGCCGGACCCGAGACCGAGGTCAGCGCCGACAAGACGCGCGCCACCACGCGCATGTTCGAGACGGTGCAGGACGGCGTGCTGCAGCGCTCATGGTGCATCATCCCGGGCGATCCGCCGGGCACCTACACCTATGACATCACGGTCGACGGCGAGCCGCGCGGCGAGTTCGTGTTCTGCGCCATCGAGATGCCGGACCAGGACGTCAACACCGATCCGCGCGACCTCTCCTGCCCCAACAAGTTCAACTCGGTGCAGCGCGCGCCCTTGCGTCCCCGTTCGGCGTCCTGATGGCCCCTCGCTTGCGTCCCGCAGTCCTGTGCATCCTCGACGGCTGGGGACATCGTCCTGACCCGGCCTACAACGCCATCCTCGAAGCGCGCACGCCCAACTACGATCGCATGATCGCGAGCTGCCCGCAGGGCCTCATCGACGCCTCCGAGAGCTTCGTCGGCCTGCCCAAGGGCCAGATGGGCAATTCCGAAGTCGGCCACATGAACCTGGGCGCTGGCCGCGTCGCCGTGCCCGAGCTGCCGCGCATCGACAACGCCATCGAGGACGGCTCGTTCGCCAAGCACCCGATCCTGGCCGAGCTTTTAGCCACCCTGAAGAAGAGCGGCGGCGCCTGCCATCTGATGGGGCTCGCCTCGCCCGGTGGCGTGCATTCGCACCAGGACCATCTGGTCTTCCTCGCCGACCATATCGCGGCTGCCGGCGTGCCGGTCTGGATCCATGCCTTCCTCGACGGGCGGGACATGCCGCCGCGCAGTGCGTTGGAGTGCCTGCAGCAGATCGAGGCCGGGCTGAAAAAGGACCTGCCGGTCCGCTTCGCCACCGTCGCCGGCCGCTACTATCCCATGGATCGCGACAAGCGCTGGGAGCGCGTGGCGCTGGGCTACGACGCCATCGTCGACGCCGTCATGCCTAAAGAGAGTGGTGAGACCGCCGGAACGCCGAAGGAAGCGGTCGAAAAGGGCTATGCCGCGGGCCAGGACGACGAGTTCCTCAAGCCCACGGTGATCGACGGCTACAAGGGCATGAAGGACGGCGACGGCCTCCTGATGTTCAACTTCCGCGCCGACCGCGCGCGGCAGATCCTGACGGCGCTACTCGATCCGCGCTTCGACGGCTTCAACCGCCCGCGCGTCGTGAAGTTCGCCGTCGCGGTCGGCATGGTCGACTACTCGGCCGCCCTCAACCCCTTCCTCAAGACGCTGTTCCCGCCTGCGACCATCAAGATGGGCCTGGGTGAGACGGTGGCGAAGGCCGGGCTGAAACAGCTGCGCATCGCCGAGACCGAGAAGTACGCCCACGTCACCTTCTTCTTCAACGGCGGCGAGGAGCGCGTGTTCGACGGCGAGGAGCGCATCCTGGTGCCCTCGCCCAAGGTCGCGACCTACGACCTGAGGCCCGAGATGAGCGCGCCGGAAGTGACCGGCAAGCTGGTCGAGGCCATCGGCTCGGGCAAGTTCGACCTGATCGTCGTCAACTACGCCAACAGCGACATGGTCGGCCACACCGGCAACCTCGACGCCGCCATCAAGGCGATCGAGGCCGTCGACGCCTGCCTCGGCCGGTTGATGGATGCCGTAAAGAAGGCGGGCGGCGTGCTGTTCGTCACGGCCGACCACGGCAACGCCGAGCAGATGTACGACGAGAAGGCGCACCAGAAGCACACCCAGCACACGCTCAACCGCGTGCCGGCGCTGCTGTTCGGTGCCCCGGCCAACGTGCGGTCCCTGTCGGACGGCAAGCTGGCCGACGTTGCACCCACCATGCTGGACCTGATGGGCCTGCCGCAGCCCGCCGAAATGACCGGCCATTCGCTGCTGTCGGAAATGTCGCGCCCGGTCGTTTTGGCCGCACCCAAGGCGACCGCCGCGGCCTCTGATTGACTTAATTTAAGCCAGGCGCCACGGGCCTCGCCTTGATACTGCCAAAGAAGCCCTTGTATTCTCGCTTAACTGCCCGGAAACCCCGCATCGACCGGACTCGGACGTCCGGCGATTTTCTTGTGAAGGCCTCCCAATGACCCGTTTGCGTCTAGCCTCCGCCGCCGCGATCATGGCTTTCCTGGCCGTGCCCGTCGCCTACACCGCCTGGTCCCAGGACAAGGCCGATCCCAAGGCTGGCGGCGACAAGAGCGAGCTCTACCAGCAGCTCAACCTGTTCGGCGACGTGCTCGAGCGCGTGCGGCGCGACTATGTCGAGCCGGTCGAAGAGAAGACCCTGATCGAGAGCGCCATCAACGGCATGCTGACCGCGCTCGACCCGCACTCCAGCTACATGAACCCCAAGACCTACAAGGACATGCAGGTCCAGACCAAGGGCGAGTTCGGCGGGCTGGGCATCGAAGTCACCTTGGAGAACGGCCTGATCAAGGTAGTGTCGCCGATCGACGACACGCCCGCCTCCAAGGCCGGCATTCAGTCGGGCGACCTGATCTACGCGCTGGACGGCGAGCCGGTGCAGGGCCTCACCCTGCAGGAGGCCGTCGAGAAGATGCGCGGCAAGCCGGGCACCCCGATCAAGATCGGGATCCGTCGTGCCGGCAAGGACCCGTTCGACGTGTCGCTGACGCGTGAGGTCATCAAGGTGAAGTCGGTGCGCTTCCGCCTCGAGGCGGGCGACATCGGCTATATCCGCGTCACCTCCTTCACCGAGCAGACCACCTCGGGCGTGCTCGACGCCGCCGAGAAGCTCAAGAAGGAGGCCGGCGGCAAGCTCAAGGGCTACATCCTCGACCTGCGCAACAATCCGGGCGGCCTCTTGGACCAGGCGATCGCGCTCAGCGACGCCTTCCTCGACAAGGGCGAGATCGTCTCCGTCAAGGCGCGCAAGAGCGAGGACATCCAGCGCTGGAACGCCAAGCCCGGCGACGTCGCGGGCGGCCTGCCGATCGTCGTGCTGATGAACGGCGGCTCGGCCTCCGCGTCGGAGATCGTCGCTGGCGCCCTGCAGGACCACAAGCGGGCGATCGTTCTCGGCACCCGCTCGTTCGGCAAGGGCTCGGTCCAGACCATCATGCAGGTGACGGGCGGCGGCGCCATCCGTCTCACCACGGCGCTCTACTTCACGCCGTCGGGCCGCTCGATCCAGAAGGAAGGCATCAAGCCCGACATCGAGGTCGAGCCCGCCAAGATCGAGAACATCCAGGCGCGCGCCGGCTTCCGAGAGGAGAACCTGCGCCGCTCGATCGTCAACCCCAATGCCAAGCCGACCGACAAGCCGGCCGATACCAAGCCCGAGGCCGGCAAGCCGGGCGAGAAGAAGGACGACAAACCTCAGGCGGCACCGGGCACGTCGCCAGCGCCGTCGGGCGACCCCGACGAGCCGCCGAAGGACGCCGTGGCCGACTACCAGCTGCTGCGCGCGGTCGATCTGGTCAAGGGCATCTCGCTCTACAGCAGCAAGGCCAACTAGCGACGCGTGGCCGATCTCTATCGACGCAATGTCGGATTGATGCTGATCGCGCCCGACCGACGGATCTTCGTCGGTCGGCGGGCCCAGAAATCTTATGGGCAATCCGATGCCTGGCAGATGCCGCAGGGCGGCGTCGACGACGACGAGACGCCCGTCGAGGCGGCCTGCCGCGAGTTGTGGGAAGAGGTCGGCACGACCAAGGCGCTGCTGTTGCGCGAGAGCGCCCAGTGGCTGGTCTATGACGTGCCGGAGACGCTGCGACCGGTGCATTGGAAGGGCCGCTGGCATGGCCAGGCGCAGCGCTGGTTCGCGCTCGCCTTCACTGGCGCCGATTCCGACATCGACATCGAGGCGCACGACAAGGAATTCGACGCCTGGCAATGGATGACGGCCGCCGAGATGCTCGACCGCATCGTGCCCTTCAAGCGTCCGACCTACGACGCCGTCGTCGAGGAATTCCGAGACCTGGTGAAATAGCTCATTGCTGGGAGCGCGCCACTCCGTGGCGCTCGTGGTCTTCCGGACCGCCGGCCTCCGGCCGGCATCATGATCTTGAGCCGGCAAGATGCCGGCGGTCCGCAAGAACATGAGAAGACGCGCCACGGAGTGGCGCGCTCCCAGCAACGAGAAGATGCGGACCTGGAGGTCCGCGCTCCGCTCAGGCGCCCTGGGCCACGAGCTTGCTCGCGCGGCGGCGCAGGAACCACAGGCCGGCGCGGGTCAGCCAGCCGTTCAACCGGCCGGTCGAGTTGAGGCCGATCGCTTTCAGCACCATGGCCATGGCGCGCTGCACGTGGAAGCGCCGGTAGAGCGGATAGGCGCGCCGGGCATAGGCTTCCATGCTGCGCTTGCGGTCGTACACAGCACCCTCGGGCTCGTTGGCGGCGAAGTAGGCGTAGGCGAGCTCGTCGTCCTCGCTCTCGGCGAGCCGGCCCCAGCCGATGCGCAGGCGACTCCAGCGGCTGAGGCGATCGCGCTCCAGGCAGCGATGCAGATGGTCGTAGAACAGCTTGTAGTGGCGGAACTCGTCGCCCGCGATGTGGCTGCAGATCTGCCTGAGCACCGGCTCCTCGGTCGAGTCCTTGAGCGCGCTGTAGTAGGAGCTGGTGCCGGTCTCGACGATGCAGCGCGCCATCATCTCGCCGGCCTGGCTGCCGCGCACCGACGTGGTGGCCTCGAGCGGCAGCTTGTAGCCGGCGCGGAAGCGCGCGAAGGCCGCCTCGAAATCCCACTTGGGATCGGCAAGCTGCGCCCAGCGGCCCAGCGCCAACCCGTGCTGGACCTCTTCGTTGGCCCAGGTATCGACTGCCTGGATGAAGGCGGGATCGTCGGCAAAGACGCGGTTCAGGTAGATACGGTAATCGCCGCCGTTTCGCTCCACCAGGGCCGCGGCCTTGATGTTGCGCAGGATCTCCGGATCCACCTTCGAAGCGTCGAAGCGATCCCACGAGATCGATTCGAGTGTCCAGTTACCCATGAGCGTAATAAAGCGAGCCTCGGGCCGGCTTGCAATGGCCGGTCCGTGCACATCTTACAAGAAGAATTCGCGGTGGCGCTGAAATCAGCCTGGATTTCAGCGGCTTGCGTAGTAGGCTTGCGCCCGCCGCAGGTCCTTGGCGACCGCCAGGGCCTTCTCCGCAGCGGCCTTCTCGGCATCGTTGCCGGCATCGGTGCGATCGCGCTCTGCCGCCCGCTCGCGCTCGGCGAGCTGCTCGGGCGTCACCTCATCGAACGGCACGGCCTCGTCAGCCAGCACCGTGCAGCGCTCTGGCGTCACCTCGGCGAAGCCGCCGACGACGATGAAGCGCTGCTCGACCTTGTTGCCCTGGAGCACTTCCAGCACACCCGGACGGACGGTCGAGATCAAGGGCGCATGGCCGTGCAGGACGCCGAAGTCGCCTTCGCTGCCCGGCACCACGACCATGTCGGCCTCGGTCGCGAGAACCTCGCGCTCGGGCATGACCAGACGGAAGGAGACCTTGGCCATCTGCTTTAGGCCGCCTCGGCCGCGAGCTTCTTGGCCTTGGTGACGGCCTCGTCGATCGTGCCGACCATGTAGAAGGCCGCCTCCGGCAGGTCGTCGTAGTCGCCCGCGACGATACCCTTGAAGGCCTTGATCGTGTCCTCGAGCTTCACGAACACGCCCGGCGTGCCGGTGAACACCTCGGCGACATGGAACGGCTGGCTGAGGAACTTCTGGATCTTGCGCGCACGGGCCACGACCAGCTTGTCCTCTTCCGAAAGCTCGTCCATGCCCAGGATGGCGATGATGTCCTGCAGCGACTTGTACTGCTGCAGCACGCGCTGCACGTCGCGCGCGACCTGGTAGTGCTCCTCGCCGACGACGCGCGGGTCGAGCATGCGCGAGGTGGAATCGAGCGGATCGACCGCCGGGAAGATCGCCATCTCGGCGATCGAGCGGCTGAGCACCGTGGTCGCATCCAAATGGGCGAACGACGTAGCGGGTGCCGGGTCGGTCAAGTCGTCGGCGGGCACGTAGATCGCCTGCACCGAGGTGATCGAACCCTTCTTGGTCGAGGTGATGCGCTCCTGCAGGGCGCCCATGTCGGTCGACAGGGTCGGCTGATAGCCCACCGCCGACGGGATGCGGCCCAGCAGCGCCGACACTTCCGAGCCGGCCTGGGTGAAGCGGAAGATGTTGTCGACGAAGAACAGCACGTCCTGGCCTTCGGCGTCGCGGAAGTACTCGGCGACGGTGAGGCCCGACAGGCCGACGCGGGCACGCGCGCCCGGCGGCTCATTCATCTGGCCGTACACCAGGGCCACCTTCGAGCCCGTGGTCGAGCCGTCGTCATTGAGCTTGATGACTTTACCCTCGATCATCTCGTGATAGAGGTCGTTGCCTTCGCGGGTGCGCTCGCCCACGCCGGCGAACACCGACACGCCGCCATGCGCCTTGGCGACGTTGTTGATCAGCTCCATGATCATCACGGTCTTGCCGACGCCGGCGCCGCCGAACAGGCCGATCTTGCCACCCTTGGCGTAGGGCGCCAGCAGGTCGACAACCTTGATGCCAGTGGCCAGGATCGCCGCTTCGGTCGACTGCTCGACGAACTCCGGCGCGCTGCGATGGATCGGCAGCGTGAGCTTGTTGCCGACCGGGCCACGCTCGTCGACCGGCTCGCCGATGACGTTCAGGATTCGACCCAGCGTCTCGGGACCCACGGGCATCGCGATCGGCTGGCCGGTGTCGACCGCCTTCTCGCCGCGCACCAGGCCGTCGGTGGTGTCCATGGCGATGGTGCGGACCTCGGACTCACCCAGATGCTGCGCCACTTCGAGCACGATCAGGCGGTTGTCGGCCTTCACATGCAGGGCGTTCAGGATGTTCGGCAGGTCGGCGTCGAAGCGCACGTCGACGACCGCGCCCGTGATCTGGGTGATCGTACCGATATTGTTGGTGGCCATGACGGTATCCCTTCCTTCGATTGCAGTCGGCGCGGGCTAGACGGCCTCGGCGCCGGAGATGATCTCGATGAGTTCCTTGGTGATCGAAGCCTGCCGCGAGCGGTTCATCTGCAGCGTCAGCTTCTTGATCATGTCGCCGGCGTTCTTGGTCGCGCTGTCCATCGCCGTCATCTGCGAGCCGTAGAAGCTCGCGGCGTTCTCCAGGAGCACGCGGAAGATCTGGACCGTGAGATTGCGCGGCAGCAGGTCGGCCAGGATCTCGGCCTCGTCCGGCTCGAACTCGTAGACCGCGCCGCCCATCGTGGGCGCCGCCGTGGTGGCGCCCTCCTCGGGGGCCGGCGGCGGAATGAGCTGCTGGCGCGTGACGATCTGGGTCATCGCCGACTTGAAGCGGTTGAAGATCACCGTGGCGACGTCGAATTCGCCCGCCTCGAACATCTCCATGACACGCTTGGCGACCTTCTGGGCATCGCCGAAGCCCAGCCGCGGACGGCCGAGATCGGTGATGGTCTCGACGATGTGGGGGGCGAAGTCGCGGCGCAGCTGATCGCGGCCCTTGCGGCCGACCGCCAGCACCTTGACCGTCTTGCCCTCGGCCAGCAGCGCGCGGATGGCGCGGCGCGCCTCGCGCACGATCGAGCTGTTGAAGGCGCCGCACAGGCCGCGGTCGGCGGTGGCGACGATCAGCAGATGGACCTGGTCGGAGCCGGTGCCGGCCAGCAGCTTGGGCCCGGTGCCGCCCTTGAAGGAGGCACCCAGCGACGCCATCAAGTTGTCCATCGCCTCGGCATAGGGGCGGGCCGCCATGGCCTGCTCCTGGGCGCGGCGCAGCTTGGCTGCGGCCACCATCTTCATGGCCTTGGTGATCTTCTGCGTCGACTGGACGCTTCGGATCCTGAGCCGGTAGGCTTTGAGACTGGGCATAGGAAGCTAAGGACCCTTAGGCGAACTTCTTGACGAAGTCGCCGAGGAAGCCCTTCAGCTTGTCGTCCGTCTCCTTGACGATCTCGCGCTTCTCGCGGATCGACGCCAGGATCGAGCCCTCGGCGCGCAACGCGTCGAGCGCCTGGCGCTCGAACTCGCCGATGCGTGCAACCGGCAGGGTGTCAAGGAAGCCACGGGTGCCGGCATAGATCGAGGCGACCTGCTCCTCGACCGGCATCGGGCTGAACTGGCCCTGCTTCAGGAGCTCGGTCAGGCGCTGGCCGCGCGCCAGCAGGCGCTGCGTCGAGGCATCGAGGTCCGAGGCGAACTGCGCGAACGCCGCCATCTCGCGATACTGCGCGAGCTCGAGCTTGATGGTGCCGGCGACCTGCTTCATCGCCTTGATCTGGGCGGCCGAGCCGACGCGGCTCACCGACAGGCCGACGTTAATCGCGGGGCGAATGCCCTGATAGAACAGCTCGGTCTCGAGGAAGATCTGGCCGTCGGTGATCGAGATCACGTTGGTCGGGATGTAGGCCGACACGTCGCCGGCCTGCGTCTCGATGATGGGCAGCGCCGTCAGCGAGCCCGAGCCGTTCTTCTCGTTCAGCTTGGCGGCGCGCTCGAGCAGCCGCGAATGGAGGTAGAACACGTCGCCCGGATAGGCTTCGCGGCCCGGCGGGCGGCGCAGCAGCAGCGACATCTGGCGGTACGAGACCGCCTGCTTGGACAGGTCGTCGTATACGATCACGGCATGCATGCCGTTGTCGCGGAAGTACTCGCCCATGGCGCAGCCGGTATAGGGCGCCAGGAACTGCATGGGCGCCGGATCGGACGCGGTGGCGGCGACGACGATGGAATATTCCAGCGCGCCGTTGTCCTCGAGCGTCTTGACGATCTGCGCCACGGTCGAGCGCTTCTGGCCGATGGCGACATAGACGCAGTAGAGCTTGCGGGCCTCGTCGGTGCCCTTGTTGATCGGCTTCTGGTTCAGGAAGGTGTCGATCGCCACGGCGGTCTTGCCGGTCTGGCGGTCGCCGATGATCAGCTCGCGCTGGCCGCGGCCGATCGGCACCAGGCTGTCGATGGCCTTCAGCCCGGTCTGCATCGGCTCGCTCACCGACTTGCGCGGGATGATGCCGGGCGCCTTGACCTCGACCAGGCGGCGCTCGGTCGAGGCGATCGGGCCCTTGCCGTCGATCGGATTGCCGAGACCGTCGACCACACGGCCGAGCAGGCCCTTGCCGACCGGCACGTCGACGATGGTGCCGGTGCGCTTGACGGTGTCGCCTTCGCGGATCGAGCGGTCCTCGCCGAAGATCACGACGCCGACATTGTCACTCTCGAGGTTCAGCGCCATGCCCTTGATGCCGCCGGGGAACTCGACCATCTCGCCGGCCTTGACGCTGTCGAGGCCGTAGACACGGGCGATACCGTCACCGACCGACAGGACCTGGCCCACTTCGGCGACTTCGGCCTCGGTGCCGAAGTTGGCGATCTGCTGCTTCAGAATGGCCGAGATTTCGGCGGCACGGATATCCATTTAGGCAACCCCCTTCATGGCAAGCTGCAGACGCTGCAGCTTGCTGCGGATGGACGAATCGAACAGGCGCGAGCCGACCTTGACGACGAGGCCGCCCAGGATCTCGGGTTCTACGCGCGCATCGACGGAAACCTTGGTGCTGCCCAGCACCGAGCGCAGCACATCATTGAGCTGCTGCAACTGGGCCGCTGACAGCGGCACGGCCGACGTGACGGCGACCGTCGTCTCGCCGCGCCGGCTCGCCAGCTCGGTGAGAAAGGCCGTAGCCATGGCGACCAGCTCGCGGGCGCGGCCGTTGGCCGCCACCGTGCCGATGAAATTGCGGGTCAGGCCCTTGATGCCGGCGGCGTCGAGCACGGCGAGCAACGCCTGGCTTTTCGCAGCGCGACCGATGACCGGGCTGGCGAGCACGCGCGCAAGCTCTGCGCTTTCGCCCGCCATCGTGCGGAAAGTCCTGAGATCCTCGGCGACCTGGTCAAGCGACCGGGCATTGTCCGCCAACTCAAAAAGAGCGCTGGCATAGCGCCCAGCAACGCCTGATGTGGCGGAAGTTGACACGTCGAACGCCTCTCCCAGGCCGCGGCAGCGGGCCGGCAAGTGGTTGAATCCCCTTCACTTTTCGCAGGAGAACAAAGCCGCTCCACCCCGGAAAAGCGCGCGTTGCTACCATGCGGTTTTCCAGGGCGCAAGGTTGCCAAGGCCCTGTATTACCGCGATTTTTCAGCGCGGATTGTTACTGTCTCAACCCGGACAGTCACATGAAAGAATACGGATCGACGTCGACCTGCAGACGCACCGAGCCGGGCAATCCGATCCGCTCCAGCCAGCTCCTGAGCAAAGGTTGCACTGCGATATCGCGCGAGGCTTTCAGCAGGAAGCGCTTGCGATGGCGGCCGCGCAGCAGCGCAAGCGGCGCGGTCGATGGACCGAGGATGGTGACGCCGTCCTGATGCGGCGCGCGCCGCGCCAGGGCGCCGCAGACATTGTCGACGGCAGCCGGATCGGGCCCGGAGACGATCAGCGATGCCAGGCGGCCAAAGGGCGGCATGCCGGCGGCGCGGCGGTCGGCCAGTTCCGCCGCCACGAAGCGATCGCGATCGCCCGACACCAGCGCCTGCATCACCGGATGCTCAGGCACGTGCGTCTGCACCAACGCCTTGCCCGGCCGGTCCTCGCGGCCGGCGCGGCCGGCCACCTGGTAGAGGAGCTGGAAGGTGCGCTCGGCGGCGCGCAGGTCGCCGCCGTTCAGGCCGAGATCGGCATCGATCACCGCCACCAGGGTAAGATTGGGGAAGTGATGGCCTTTGGCCGCCATCTGCGTGCCGATCAGGATATCGATCTCGCCCGCGATCATGCGCTCGACCGCAGCGGTGGCCTCGGTGCGATTCATCAGGCTGTCGGAGGTGAACAGCTCCAGGCGCGCCTCGGGAAACAGTTCCAGCGCCTCCTCCGCCAGCCGCTCGACACCCGGGCCGCAGGCGACGAACTGGTCGACCGAGCCGCAATACTTGCAATCGCGGGCGGGCGGCTCGGCATGGCCGCAGTGATGGCAGACCAGGGTGCGGCGGAAGCGATGCTCGACCAGCCAGGCCGAGCATTGCGGGCATTCGATGCCGTGGCCGCAGGCGCGGCACAGCGTGAGCGGCGCGTAGCCGCGGCGATTGAGGAACAGCAGCGTCTGCTCCTTGGCCTCGAAAGTCCGCTTCATCGCCTCGACCACCGGCGGCGACAACCAGCGGCCGCGCGCCGGCGGCAGGCGTCTGAGATCGACCGCCGACAACTTGGCGAGTTGCTGGCCGCCATGGCGATCTGGCAGATGCACCGAGCCGTAACGGCCGTTCTCGACATTGACCACGCTCTCCAGCGACGGTGTCGCCGAGGCGAGCACTATCGGCGCGGAGACCAGGCGCGCGCGCACCACGGCCATGTCGCGCGCGTTGTAGGCGACGCCGTCATCCTGCTTGAACGAGCTGTCGTGCTCCTCGTCGACCACGATCAGGCCGAGATTGGCGAAAGGCAGGAACAACGCCGAGCGTGCGCCCACCACGACGCCCACCCTGCCCTCGGCAATGGCGCGCCACGTCTCGCACCGCTCCAGGCTGGTGAGGCCGGAATGCCACGACGCCGGCATTGCGCCGAACCGATCCTCGAAGCGCTTCAGCCACTGCGCCGTCAGCGCGATCTCGGGCAGAAGCACCAGCACCTGCCGGCCCGATGCGAGAGCAGCGGCAATGGCTTCGAAATAGACCTCGGTCTTGCCCGCGCCTGGCACGCCATCGAGCAGCGTCGCCGAGAATGCGTGTGCCAATACCTTGTCGACCAATCCCTGCGCCGCAATGGCCTGTTCAGGTGACAACTCAGGCCCCTGCAGCTTGCCGTCGGGCTGCGCGAACGAGCGGCGCATCGTGCGCTCGACGGCTTCGAGCAAGCCGATCGAGGCCATGGTCTTGATCACCGACGTGCCGACACCGGCGAGATGCGCCAGTTCCGCAGCCGGCATCGCCGGTCCATCCTTCAACTGTTCCAGAACGCGGCGGCGCGCGTTGGTGAGCTTCAGCGCCGCGTCATCGCTCGCCGCTGCGGCGCGATAGACGATCTCGGTCTTGGGCGCCTCGAGCGCCGACGGCACGCTCATCGCCATGCGCAGCACCGCGCCCGGTGGTGCGAGCGTATAGGCCGAGACCCAGTCGACGAAGCGGCGCAGCGCATCGGCCATCGGCAAGGCCGGCAGGATCTCCCCGATGTCGCGCAGCTTGTTGGCCGCGACTTCGCCCGAGCCTTCGCCCCACACCACGCCGATTGTGAGCCGCTTGCCGAGCGGCACTATCACGAAGTGACCGGCGGCAACCTCCAACCCTTCCGGGACGCTGTAATCGTAGGCGTCAGCCAGAGGCAGCGGCAGCAGGACGCGGACGGTGCGCTTGATGTTTTCCACCGATTCCGGCCGCGACGACGTCGGCCCCTCGGCTTGTGGCTCCGAGGGGGAATCGCTAGAAATTGTGGCGACAGGCGAGTCCGTACCACTGGCCATTGGGGTAGTTTATATGAAGTTCTTCGTCGATACCGCCGACGTCGCCGAAATCAAGGATCTGGCGGCCTCGGGTCTGCTCGACGGCGTGACGACCAATCCCTCGCTGATCATGAAGTCCGGCCGGCCGATGCTGGAGGTGATCCAGGAGATCTGCGCCATCGTGCCCGGCCCGGTCAGTGCCGAAACCGTCGCGACCGACCACAAGAAGATGCTCGAAGAGGGCAGGAAGCTCGCCAAGCTCGCCAAGAACGTCGCCGTGAAGGTGCCGCTGACTCCGGACGGCCTGAAGACCTGCAAAGCGCTCGCCTCGGAAGGCACGATGGTGAACGTCACCCTGTGCTTCTCGGCGGCGCAGGCACTGCTGGCAGCCAAGGCCGGCACCAGCTTCATCTCGCCCTTCGTCGGCCGGCTGGACGATATCGGCCAGGACGGCATGCATCTGATCGGCGAGATCATGACGATCTACCGCCAGTATTCCCACTTCAAGACCGAGGTCCTGGTCGCTTCGGTACGCCATACCCAGCACGTCGTGCAGGCCGCCAAGATGGGCGCCCATGTCGCCACCGTGCCGCCCAACGTCCTGCGTCAGTGCTTCAAGCACGTGCTGACGGACAACGGCCTGAAAGCCTTCCTCGACGACTGGGCCAAGACCGGTCAATCCATCCTCTGACCCGGAGCGACATATGGGCAGCGACGGCACGGTCACGGCGCCCGACGGTTCGGGGCGGCAGGTCAAGCTGATCACCGCCGAAGACGTCGTCGCCTACCTGAAGGCGCATCCCGACTTCTTCGAGAAGCACCCCGAGCTCGCCGAGGCCATGGCCCTGGTCCCAAGGGTGCAGGGCCCGGGCGTCATCGACATGCAGCAGGCGATCCTCAAGCGCCTGCGCAGCGAGATCGATCGGCTCAAGAACGAGCGCACCGAGATCATCGCCAACTCCAAGCAGAACCAGATCGTCCAGAACCGCATCCAGGCGGCGGTGATCAGCATCATCCAGGCCTCGACCTTCGAGAAGATGATCCACGTCGTCACCCACGAGCTGCCCGAGCTTCTGGACGTCGACTTCATCACGCTGGCCATCGAGGCCAATGCCGATGCGCCCAAACGTGTGCCGGTGCGCGGCGTCTACGTGCTGGCGCCGGGCGCCATCGATGCCGCCATCGGTCCCGACAAGCATGCCCGGCTGCGCGCCGACATCGCGGGCGAGGAGGCCTTCTTCGGCGACATCGCCCGCTTCGTGAAGTCGGACGTGCTGATGCGGCTGCGCGTGTCGTCGGGCTCGCCCGACGGCGTGATGTGCTTCGGCTCGCGCGATCCGCAGGCCTTCGGGCCCGAGCAGGCCACCGAGCTCCTGTTTTTCCTCGCCAAGGTGCTGGAGAACACCATTCGCGCCTGGCTCGACCTGCCTGAGTGACGTGCACCCCGTCATCCCGACCGGAGCGAAGCGAAGCGGAGGGATCTTTTTGTGACTGCTGTCTTCAAAAGAGGTCCCTCGACGGCGCCGCCCTACAGGCGGCTTCGCTCGGGATGACGATGACCGTCGAGGCGGCTCGCGAAGCATGGCGCGATTGGCTGAAGAGCGAACGCCGGCTCGCGCAACACACGCTGGTCGCCTACGAGCACGACGTCGCGACGTTTCTCGGCTTCATGACGGAGTACCTGGGCGGCCCACCCACACTCGCGGCACTCAGCAAGCTCAAACCCGCCGAATTCCGCGCCTGGCTGGCCGAGCGCGCGCGCCAGGGTCTCGCCCGCACCTCGACGGCGCGCGCCTTCTCCTCGGTGCGCTCTTTCTTCCAGTTCCTCGACAAGCGTCGGCTGGCTCACAACGCCAGCATCGGCGCCATCCAGACGCCTAAGCTGCCGCGCTCGGTGCCCAAGGCCCTCTCCGAACGCGACATGGAGGAGCTGCTGGAGGCGCCCGCGGAGCAGGAGCGCGAAGCCTGGCTCGACCTGCGCGACGCCGCCGTCCTGCTGCTGCTCTATGGCGCCGGTCTGCGCATCGGCGAGGCGCTCGGCCTCTCGAAAGGCGTCGTCGAGGATCTGTTGAAGACGGGCCGCGACACGCTCTCCGTCACCGGCAAAGGCAACAAGACGCGGCTGGTGCCGCTGCTGCCTCAGGCGCTCGAGGCGTTGCGCGTGTATCGCGATGCCTGTCCCTGGCTAGCCGCCCGCGGACCCGGCGAGGCATTCTTCGTCGGCGCCCGCGGCGGCGCGCTCGATCCCGCCATCGTGCAAAAGCGCGTGCGCGACATAAGGCGCGGGCTGGGCCTCGCCGAAAGCGTGACGCCGCACGCGCTGCGCCATTCCTTCGCCACCCATCTGCTGGGCGCCGGCGGCGATCTGCGAACCATCCAGGAGCTTTTGGGCCACGCCTCGCTGTCGACGACCCAACGCTACACCGACGTCGACACCGCCCGCCTCACCGCCGTCTATCGCGCCGCGCATCCTCGCGCGAAGCGCTCATGATTCGGACCCGCGGTCCGAATATGAACGCTAATCGCGAAACGCCGCCAGATGGAACGGCCGCTTGGCGGGCTTGCCGGTGACGTCGTAGGTGCGCACGCGCATCTTCAGCGGGTCGGCCAGCAGGCCGACGGTGCAGAAGCCGGGCTCGACGTCTTCGTGCGCGACGCTGCCGATCACGCAGGAGAAATTGGTCTTCGCGTCCTTCTGCAAGGGCACCTTCCAGGTGATGACGTATTCGTTCGCCCCGACCAGCTCGCAGCTTTCGATCATGTAGCCGCGCGCGATCGAACCGTCCGCCGCGATGACACAGGCCAGCCGCTTCTCGAATTCCGCCATGGTTCACTCCCTTTCTACAAACGCTGAACGCGGGGAGTGTTACCCGCTTTGCCGCCGATAGACCACATGGAGCGCGCCGCCGGATTTCGGCTCGCACTTGACCAGGGTCAGCGGCAATTCAGGCGTGCCTGTGGGAAACAGCGGGATGCCGTCGCCCAGCACCAGGGGAACGATCGCCATCTCCAGCACATCGAGCCGGCCGATGGCGATCAGTCCACGGATGAGCTGGCCGCCGCCTTCGACGCCGATCTTGCGATAGCCGCGCCCTGCGAGTTCATCGGCGAGAGCGAGGAGATTGCCCGATCGCGCTTCGACCAGCGGCGGCGCGGCCTCGATGAGCCGGCTGGTCACGACGAAGACAGGCTTGTTGTGCGGCCACTCCCCCATGCCACGCTCGATTTCGTAGGTATCGCGCCCCATCACCACCGCATCGATCTCCGCATGGAAGGCGTCGATGGCGAATTCCTGGGGCGGATAGGGCATGAGCCAGTCGAACGAGCCGTCGATCCGCGCGATCTTGCCGTCGAGCGACATCGCGAGGTGGCAGTGCCAGATCGGTTTGGTCATGTCGGAAATACCCCGACCAGGAACGCTTTCACGTCGATCACGAACGCCTTCCACGCCGCCTCGTTGGCGCCGTAGTGCGCGCCGCAGCAGCCGCCGGGCTTGCTGCGGTTGCCGACGCCCGGGAGATAACGCACCGGCAGGCCGAGCGCATCGAAGCTGTGATGGGCGCCCTCATAGATCCGCGTCTCGATGAGGTCGCGGCCCTGCACGACCCGGCCGATCACCGCCTGGCATTGCGACACCGGCGTCCAGTCGTCGAGCGCGCCCATGGCGAACAGGGTCGGCTGGCGCACCGCGAGCTTGGGGCCCAGCGCGTCGGCCAGCGCGCAGTCGGGATAGACCAGGATCGCCGCACGGGCGATCGGCGCGGCGTCTGTGGGCTGTGGCGACAGCGCTCGCAGCATGGCCACGCCGCCGCCGTAGGAGTAGCCCATGAACGCCAGGCGCTTGGGATCGACGAAATTTTGGCCGGCGAGCCACTGCAGGGCGGCGTCGATGTCGCCGGCGCGCTTATCGGCATCGGCCTCGGTCGGCCAGTTGCGGCCGCACACATCGGTCAGGCCGCGCGAGGAAAAGCTGTCGACGACCAGCGCGACATAGCCCCAGTCGCGCAGGAGCCCGGCCATGCGCGCGGTGTTCTGTCCCGGGCCGCCGCAGCCGTGAAAGATCGCGATGGCGGCAAAGCGGCCATTGCCCGCCGGGCGGAAGAGCTGCCCGGGAAGATCGAGCTTGGTGCCGGCATTGTCGACGCGCACGCGAACATTCTGCTGCGCCAGCGCCGGCGCGCAGCACAGCAGCGCCAGGACGAGCGACAAGCCGGCAATCATGAAACTCATGTGACCTCGTTCAGCCACTCAGAACATACAGACTCTTTCGACGGCACAAAATTGTATCCGTCGTACCGATGGTCGAATCGTCGTTGCCAACCACAACGATGGCGCGAGAGTATTCCTCTGCTCGTTTGTGCGGGGCGAGCAGCCGCCCTTGCTTAGGGGACAAGGCCGACAATGGTCGGCGGAGATTCTTCTTCGCCCACCGGCTGTCCACCGCCGAGGCTGAACTTCGGCGCAAGCATGGAGTTCAGACATGTGCTCGAAAATGTTCGTCTCATCGATCTTGCTGTCCCTCCTGCCCGGCTGCATGGAATCCGGCTACCTCGTGACCAGCCTGGCCGGCGATCCGGCCGCAACCGGGCAGCCCGCGCAAGCAACTGCCTTGCGCTACACCAATCATCGGCCGGCTGCGATCGTCGAGGAAATAGTGCCGTTGCGCATCACGGGATCGTTCAGTCTCGGCGACCGCGCCAAGATCCTGCGCGCCGTCAATGAATGGAACGTCGCTCTGAACGGCTTCGTCCGGTTCGCGATCGTCGACGATGCGGCAGCGCCGGCCGCCGACGCGCGCCAGCCGCGGCCGTGGACGATCATGGCGGCCCAGGGCGTTGGCCCGCGTGTCGCCCCGGGTCCGACGACCGCGCTTGCCCACACGCAGCCCGTGCCCGGTGCGGGTGGCCTGATGATCGTCTATCTCGATCGCATCGGCATGCGCGACCTTGGCGGCGTGGTCATGCATGAGCTCGGCCATGTGCTGGGCCTGGGCCACGGCGAGCGGGGCTTGATGGCGGCCCACTATCATCCGACCGACCAGCAATGCGTCGACAAGACCACGATCACGGCCGTGGCCGCCAAGCGCCAGTTGGCGGTGGACCGGCTCAATTGGTGCGAGACAAATGTGGCGAGCGCGGCGCGGTGAAATCACCCTTCACTCTCCCCGTTAGGGGGAGAGGTTGGGTGAGGGGGTTACAGGCGATCTTCGAAGCCCCCTCACCTAGCCTCTCCCCCCAGCGGGGGAGGAATCTGAGGAGTGGCGATTCTACTTCGCCGGTGCCGGCATCTTGAAGGTCGGGATGCCGTCGGTGCGATCGTCGAGCGCCTCGGCGCCGTCCGTCGGCAGGACCTTCACGTAGTTCAGCGCGCCGTTGATGTCGTCCTTCCAGACCTCCTTCGGCAGGTCGTAGACGAACTCGACGCCGTAGCCGTTGGGATCGTGGATGTAGAGGCTGTGGGTCATGCCGTGCTCGACACGGCGGTCGAACTTCACGCCCTTCTTCTGGAGATACTCGAGGTGCTCCAGCCAGGCCTCGCGGCTCGGCATGGTGATGGCGATGTGGTTGATCGCGCAGGGCATGCCGAACATCGACCAGTTTTCAGGCGGCTTGGGCAGGTCGCGATTCTCGACCAGGGCGACGTCGTGATGATGGCTGGTGCCGTCCTCGCGCACGCCCGAATAGAAGCGCATCTTCGGCGGATTCGGCCGATCCCTGGTCGGCGTGAGCTGGCCGACCTGGCGGAAGCCGACGACCTCCGTCCAGAAGCGATGCGACTCCTCGATGTCGCGCACATTGAGCACGAGGTGATTGACCCCACGCGGCGTTACCGGCTTGTCCATGGTTACACTCCCGGGATGATCTGTTGTTGCGCTGATACTACCCTCAAATGAAGCGTTGGCCCACCCTCAAGCTGTGGTCAGCGCACTTTCCCCGCCGTAACGGGGTTTCTCGCCAGTTCCGCCACCGCCGGCCGCGATGGCGGGGGCACGGTCGGATTGACCGGCCGTCGCACGACCAGCGGTGCGTTGCGGATGGACTGCAGGTCGATCTTCGGCATCGGCAGGTTCACGTGCCGTAGCACCCCGTTGGCCAGCTCCTCGTAGCGGTCGAAGCTGCGGCGCAGGCGGCCGCGCCAGGACGGGATGCCGCCATTGGCGTGCAGCTCGTAGACCGATTCGCGATGGTCGAGGGCGGATCCGACATGGTCCCATGCCATCTGCAGCAGCGCCGCACGCTGCTGGGCGGTGTAGCCGCCGCCGGCAAACGATTCCTCCAGGCCCTGGGCCAATGCCGGCTCGGCAAGATCGCGGTCGGTCGGCGCCACGACCAGCGACGAGCCGGGCAGCGTGCGCAGGACCTCGCCCATGCGCGGTCGCGCCTTCAGCATGGCGATGCTGCCGGCGGAGAGATGGAGAGGGTTCGGTGAGCAATAGCCCTCGGGCGTGAACTCCGGATCGAGCTCCGCGGCTGTCTGGCAACTGCGCACGGTCTGCACGTCGGTGATCAGGTCGACCAGGTATTCGACGGTCGCGTCGTGCGAGGCGAGCCCCATTGCATGCGTGCAGGCGAGTGCCAGGCCCAGGGTGAACTCGGCCTTGGAGAGCCAGCAATAGAGCTGATGCCAGAACAGCCAGCGCGCCACCGGGTCGGCGAAAGGCTCGGCGAGGAAGACGCGGTCCCACGGGATCAGCACGTCGTCGAGCCACATCTGGCCGTCGAGCTCATCGAAGCGGGCGCTGAGCGGCGCGGAAAACGGGTTGCTATCGCGCGCCGCGGGCTTGCGGCAGACCACGGTGACGCCCGGTGCATTGACGGCGACGACGAAGGTGGCGCGATGGCCCTTGTAGTCCACGCCGTTGTGGGCGCCGATATAGACGTCGTGGGCGTAGGCTGGGCTGGTGTGCATGCCGATCTTGCCGCGGATCACCAGACCCTTGTCGGTCTCCTTGACGATCCTGAGCGCCGCTCGCTCGGCGGGATCCTCGCGCAGGCGATAGCCGATGGTTGCCGCACCGGCGGCGAAGGTGAGAAAGCGGCCGGTGCGTGCGATCAGCGCGCGATAGGCTTCGGCGTTGACGCGTTGCTCGGGCGAGGCATTGCGCTGGTTGACCACGGTCTGGACGCCCATCGCGATCAGATGGCCGTAGGCCGGCGTGTGGGTGATGTTGCCGGCGCTGAGGAAGGTGGTGGCTGAGAAGCATCGGCCCATGCGCGCGAGATCCTGGGCGCTGCGCGGCACGAGATAGCCCACCGGCGAGCGGCAACCGTCCTTGTCCGGCGGCGTGAACAGGGTGTCCTGCCACTCAGGCTCGAAGTGCCGGTCGTACCAGGCGACGTACTCGTCGACCATCGCCCGGGTCGCCGGATGCGTCGGCACGTCCTCGACCAGGCCCTCGCCCAGGACAAAGATGCGCCGCCCGTCGCGCAGGCTCTCCCGATAGTCGGCACCCGTTCGCATCGACGACATGTCCCGCCTCCCTTTCGGCGTCAGCGAAGACCCTAGTCGGGCCATTGACATAACGAAACAATCAAAGGGAGCATGAGATGCATAACCAGCCGTTATGGAGCGCCCGATGGCAGCGATGGCGGAAGCGACCCAGCAGGCGATGGGCGAGCGCGAGCTCGCGGCCCGGCTGCGCAAGGTCAATCTCGACCTCTTGCCGGTGCTGCACGAGCTGCTGCGCACCAAAAGCGTCACGCGCACGGCGCAGTCCTTCAACATGACGCAACCGGCGGTGAGCCGGGCCTTGCGGCAGCTGCGCGGCGCCCTGGACGACCAGCTCCTGGTGTCCTCCGGCCGCACGGCGCGACTCACCGATCGGGCCGAGACATTGGCCGGGCCGCTCGCCCGCACGCTGGGCGAGCTCGACCTGCTGCTGAAGCCCGCCGGCCCGTTCGATCCGGCGACCGAGTCGGTGCATCTGGTGATCAACACCGCCGACTATGTGGCCCAGCTCCTGGCGCCGGTGCTGACGAGCATCTGTGCCCGCGAGGCGCCGCATGTCGTGCTGGAGTTCACCTGGCTCCCCACGCGCAACGCCGACGACCTGGCGCTCGTCGATTTCATGATCGGGCCGCGCGCCTTCGGCCAGACCCTGGGCAAGCGCCTGGGCTCGCTGCCGTTGTGGCGCGACGAGATGGTGTGCGTGGCTTCCGCCGCCAATCGCGCGGTCCTGGCGCGGCTCACGCCCGCACAGTTCCAGGCGATGCGTTATGTCGCCTTCCGGCGCGGTCTGCACGTGCCGCAGGACGTGCAGATCCTGGTCCAGCCCACCTCGCCGCTCGAGGTCGCGCCGGTCTGCACCGTTCCCAACTTCCTGGTGCTGGGCGCGATCGTCGCCCAGTCCGACTGCGTCGCCCTGGTGCCGCGCAAGGTGGCGCGCGCCCTGGCCCGCGCCGAGCGGCTGCGCATCGTCGAGATCGCCTATCCGCGCAAGCAGCTCCACATCGACGCCTATTGGAGCCTCGCCACCAACGGCCGTCGCGGCCGCGCCTGGTTCCGCGACCTGCTGGCGCGCGCGGTGGCGGAGCTGCCTTAGTGGACCGCGGCCTCCATGCCCACTCATAGTCTTCTGATAGGGGTAGGGAGTGGCTGTTGCCGCCCCCTCCCTCCGAACCGCAGGGGAATCGCATATGGATTTGAGGTCTATGTTGCATTGGTCTGCAAGATGGATTCTGAGAACGACTCCCGAATCGGAAGGGGAGTCGAATGGGCAAGTTCAGGAGAGTTTTTCGACGTCTGCCGGACCCTCGTGCGGCCAATGCGCGGCACGACCTGCTGGAGGTCTTGATCATTGCCATGGCGGCGACGCTGTGTGGGGCGGAGACCTGCTCGGACATGGCCGAGTTTGGCCAGGCCAAGGAAGGGCTGCTGCGGCTGTTTCTGCGGTTGGAGCATGGCATCCCCAGCCACGACACTTTCAGCCGCCTGTTCCGTCTGCTCAGGCCGCAAGCCTTCGAGGTCGCCTTCCGGCGGTTCATGGCGGCTTTTGCCAAAGCCAACCGGCTCAAGCTGACGGGCGTGGTGGCAATCGACGGCAAGGCCCTGCGCGGCGCCTTCGAGCGGGGGCAACGCAACGAGCCGCTGCACATGGTCAACGTCTGGGCGGTCGAGGCGCGACTGTGCCTTGCCCAGCACAAAGCTCCCGGCCGCAACGAGACCGCGGGCGCCTTGGAAGTGCTCAGTCTGTTGTCGCTCAAAGGCTGTATCCTCACCGCCGATGCACTGCACTGCCATCGCGCCATGGCCGCCACGGTGCTCGAGCAGGGCGGCGACTACGTCTTGGCGATCAAGGCCAACCGGGGGCCCCTGTTCAAGGCGGTGGTCGGCCAGTTCGCCCGCTCCGGCAACCGCCAGTCCGCCCA
>WHTW01000088.1 GCA_009377525.1 Rhodospirillales bacterium | reverse complement strand
ATCCGCCGCGGCTACGAGGATCCTCCAACCTACCTCATCCGGCACCAGGGTGAGCCCTCCGTCATGCTCGCGGCGGTTATGCAAGAGGGCTGGGATGGCCTCGCGCTCGGCAAGGCGCTCGAGGAGAGGTCCGCAGCTATCGCTCGGACGCTGCCACTCGGGATGAGTCTGGCCAAGGTCAGCGATCAGGCCGTCAACATCACCTCGGCGGTGGACGAATTCATGATGAAGTTTGCGATGGCGCTCGGCGTGGTGCTGCTGGTGAGCCTGCTCAGCCTCGGCTGGCGCGTCGGCATCGTCGTGGCGGCTGCCGTCCCTCTAACGCTTGCCGTCGTGTTCCTCATCATGCTGGAAACCGGCCGGTTCTTCGACCGCATCACGCTCGGCGCCCTCATCCTGGCGCTCGGTCTTCTCGTGGACGACGCCATCATCGCCATCGAGGTGATGGTGGTGAAGATGGAAGAGGGCATGGACCGCCTCAAGGCGGCGGCCTATGCGTGGAGCCACACCGCGGCGCCGATGCTCTCCGGCACGCTCGTGACGATCGCCGGCTTCCTGCCGGTGGGCTTCGCGCGCTCGACGGCCGGCGAATACGCCGGCAACATCTTCTGGGTCGTGGGCTTCGCCCTCATCGTCTCCTGGATCGTGGCCGTGGTCTTTACGCCCTATCTTGGCGTCAAGATGCTGCCCGCGATCAAACCGGTCGAGGGCGGTCACCAGGCGATCTACGACACGCCGAACTATCGGCGTCTGCGACGGCTCATCACCTTCGCCGTGCGCCACAAGTTCGTAACCGTCGGCATCGTCGGCATCGCCTTCGCACTTTCCGCCGTCGGCATGGGCGCCCTCAAGCAGCAGTTCTTCCCGACATCCGACCGTCCCGAGGTGCTGGTGGAGGTTCGTCTGCCGGAAGGCACCAGCATTGAGACGACGACCGCCACGGTCGAAAAGCTCGAGCACTGGCTGGGCCACCAGCCCGAGGCTGAGATCGTCACGAGCTATGTCGGTCAGGGCGCTCCCCGCTTCTTCTTCGCAATGGCGCCGGAGCTGCCTGATCCAGCCTTCGCCAAGATCGTGGTGCTTACCCCAGACGCGGAGGCGCGCGAGGCTTTGAAGCACCGGCTCCGGGAGGCGGTGTCACAGGGGCTGGCACCCGAGGCCTATGTGCGCGTCACTCAGCTCGTGTTCGGACCCTACACGCCGTTCCCGGTCGAGTTTCGGATCATGGGACCTGATCCCGCGCAGTTGTACGCCATCTCTGAAAAGGCCCTCGACATCATGCGGAGCGTGCCCGACGTGCGGCAGGCCAACCGCGATTGGGGCAATCGCACGCCGGTCGTCCGCTTCATCCCGGACCAGGATCGGCTGAACCTGATCGGCCTCTCGCCGGCGGAGGTGGGCCGGCAGCTTCAGTTCCTCCTCACCGGCATCGCCGTCACGCAGGTCCGCGAGGACATCCGCAATGTCCCCATCGTGGCACGCAGCGCCGGAGCGGAGCGGCTTGACCCGACGCGCCTGGTGGATTTCTCGCTGATGAGCCGCGACGGCCGCCAGGTTCCGCTCGACCAGATCGGGCATTCCGAGGTCCGCCTGGAAGAGCCGATCCTGAAGCGCCGCGATCGGACCCCCGTCATAACGATCCGCTCGGACATCAACGAGGCGACCCAGCCTCCAGAGGCTTCCAAGGAGATCATGACGGCTCTTCGACCGCTGATCGCATCCTTGCCGGCGGGCTATCGCATCGAAATGGGTGGATCGATCGAGGAGGCTGACAAGGCCAACACCGCGCTCGGCAAGGTCTTCCCGGCCATGATCGCCGCCATGCTGATCGTCATCATGCTGCAGGTGCGATCCTTCTCGACGATGGCCATGGTCCTGCTGACGGCGCCGCTCGGCCTTGTCGGCGTCGTGCCCATGTTGCTCGCCTTCAACCAGCCCTTCGGATTCAACGCCATTCTGGGCCTGATAGGGCTGGCCGGCATCCTGATGCGCAATACGCTGATCCTGACCGAACAAATCAAGGAGAACCGTGCTGCCGGCCTTGATGACTATCACGCCGTCATCGAAGCGACGGTGCAACGCACGAGGCCCGTGATCCTGACCGCACTTGCAGCCGTCCTGGCCTTCATCCCGCTCACGCACTCCGTCTTCTGGGGATCGATGGCCTATACACTGATCGGCGGCACGGCGGTCGGCACGGTGCTGATTCTCCTGTTCCTTCCCGCGCTCTATGCCGCGTGGTTCCGAATCAAACCAACGGCAGACGACGTTCCTGCGCACTACTCTTCGGACGAGCGCACGAATGTGCGATCGGCAACGGCTCCCGAATATGGCTCTGTTGTCGGAGAAGGACGGTTCACGCTTGCGCCCGCGGCTATTGATCCCCGCTGAGTAGTGACCCTGCCGACGCTCGATTCGGCGAGGTGACGCGTTGCAGCTAGAGCAGCTTTGCGGCCAACGTGCGCGGCGAATGGATGGCGATGCCGGCGAGGCTACGCCCGTAGAATCTGCCGAAATGCGTGCGATCACCGGTCACGAGCGCGTCGCACGCCATGCGCGCCGCCGCTGCAACGACAGGTCGGTCCTTTTCGGGCAATGCCGAAAGACCCGTCACTGACACAGAATTAGCTTGCATAGCGGCAACCTCGAGCCGATCGAGCAAGGCCGCCAACGCAGGCAATCCCTGCGGACCTTTCGCCGCGAGATTTCGACGTGCCTCCTCGGCGACATAACCGTCCGCGCAAAGAACGTGGCCGTCGGCCATGAGGAGTTCCAGAAGACGACGGACGAAGCCGTCGGACTTCGCAGCCGAGAACAGCACGTTGGCGTCGAGAAAGATCTGCACCTCAACTCGAGCGGCGACGCGACGCTGGGCGCTTGCGGCGCAACACTTCGCCAAGCTCGGCTTCGGCAGCATCGAACTCGGCGATGCGCGCGTCGCTGTAGACTTCGACAGGCAATGTCACGGCCGGCCGCAGCAACAATCCCTCCGGCGTCGCTTCGGCAATCAACTGATCGTCCGCCTTGATGCCGAGTTGCTGCCGCAGCTTTGCGGGCAGCGTTATGGTGCCGCGATCGGTGACAGTAAGTGTCGTCTTCATGAGGGCAGTATTGCAGATTTGCGGAATTTCCGCAATTCCGCATACCATCCTTCAGCCGACGCCGACCGTGATCAGACCGAGCGCCGCGGCCATCAGCAGCCAGCCGGGATGCCGGCCGCGCGTGCCCCACAGGTTGGCGAGCGCGCCCAGGAGATAGAGGCTGCCGACGCAGAGGCCGGTCGCGAGCCTTGCCTGCGGGCCGAACCAGCCGGCCGCGGCGATCAGGGCAAGCCCGCCCAGCAGCCAGGCGATCGTGCTGAAATGCACCAGCAGCGGCATGATCCTCCTGATAGCGGCCGGCGTCCGCGGCGTCGCGGCCAGGAACGCCTCGTACGGCCGGACCACGAGCCGCTGGATCAACACGCCGTGCACCACCGCAGTGCCGCCGCCGACGAGCCCGGCCAGAGCCAGGAATGCGTCCTGCCAAGTCATGACACCATACACCTCTGTATGGTCTGTATGGCGCTCGACGTGGCCGCCGTCAATACACTTGTGTATGGTCAGGGCATGACCGATCGCCTCACCAGGTCCGACTGGATAAGCCACGGCCTTGCCACGCTGGCGAAGGACGGCGCCAATGCCCTGAAGGTCGGGCCGATGGCGGACGGCCTGCAGGTGTCGCGCGGCAGCTTCTACTGGCACTTCCGCGACATCGCCGACTTTCGCGCACAGCTCCTGCAAGCCTGGCAGGAGCAGGCGACCGATCGGGTCATCGAGGAACTGGAGGCCCGCAAGGACCGGCCGGATCGCCTGAAGCAACTCATGCGACGCGCCTTCACCGGCAAGCGCAGCCTGGACCGTGCGATCAGGTCATGGGCGGCCGAGGATCGCGAGGTCGCCGCGATCGTGGCATCGGTCGACGCCCGGCGGGTCGCCTACATCGCGAAAATGCTGGCGGCGGCGGGGGTCGAGGGCCAGAAGGCGCTGCGCCGGGCGGCCTTCCTCTATTGGGCCTATCTCGGGCAGCCCATGGTCATGGAGCCCCGCCATGGCTCGATCGCGGCGGCGGCCCTGGACGACATCGGCGACCTGTTTGAAAAGTGAATGTCCAGAACCCAAGTAGGGTCGGCGCGAATTCAAACATCGACTGTGCACATGAGCGGTGCTGGAGACTCCGGCCTGCCGCGTGCTAGGCCTTGAGCATGGCGAAATCGAAGGCACCGGCCGCCAAGGCGGCGGCCAAGGACAACGGCGCGGCGCCCAAAGCGGCAGCCCCGAACGGCGGCACCGACGGCGGCGACAAGCCGATCCGCAACCTCTACCTGGTCGACGGCTCGGGCTACCTGTTCCGCGCCTATCACGCGCTGCCGCCGATGACGCGGCCGGACGGCGTGCCGATCAACGCCGTCTACGGCTTCTGCCGCATGCTGGTCGCCGACCTTCTGGACAAGCCCGAGGTCGACCACATCGCCATGATCCTCGATGCCGGCGAGGTGACCTTCCGCAACGAGATCTACGACAAGTACAAGGCCAACCGCCCGCCCCCGCCCGAGGACCTGATCCCGCAGTTTCCGCTGATCCGCGAGGCCGCGCGCGCCTTCAACGTCACGGTGTGCGAGCTCAAGGGCTACGAAGCCGACGACCTGATCGCGACCTACGCCCGCATGGCCGTCGAGGCGGGCGCCACCTGCACCATCGTCTCCTCCGACAAGGACCTGATGCAGCTCGTGCGGCCGGGCGTCGAGCTGATGGACCCGATCAAGAAGACAAAGCTCGGGCCCGAGGCGGTGATGGAGAAGTTCGGCGTCACGCCGGACAAGGTCATCGACGTCCAGGCGCTGGCCGGCGATTCGACCGACAACGTGCCCGGCGTGCCCGGCATCGGCGTGAAGACCGCCGCCCAGCTCATCAACGAGTACGGCGACCTCGAGACGCTGCTCAAGCGCGCCGGCGAGATCAAGCAGCCCAAGCGGCGCGAGGCCCTGCAGCAGAATGCCGAGCTGGCGCGCATCTCGCGCAAGCTGGTCACGCTCAAGGACGACGTGCCGACGCCCGCCGAGCCCGAGGCCTTCGACAAGAAGAAGCCCGATCCCAACGTGCTGCTGCCCTGGCTGGAGCAGCAGGGGTTCAAGAGCCTGTTGGCCCGGTTCACCGGCGAACTGGGCGAGGCGACGGCACCTGTCGCCCCGGCGGCGCCCGCCGCCAAGCCCGCCCTGCCCGCGCCGGGGACCAAACCTGCGGTGGCGGCGCCGCGGGCCAAGTCCAACCAACCTTTCACCGCTGCCGACTACGAGCTGATCACCGACGAGGGTGCGCTCGACGAGTGGATCGCCGAGGCGACGCGCGCCGGCACGATCGCCTTCGACTGCGAGACCGACGCGCTCGACGCCAACAATGCCGGGCTGGTCGGCGTATCCCTCGCCCTGCTCGAAGGCCCGTGGGGCAACGTCAACTCGACCAGGCGGCGCGCGGCCTACCTGCCGCTCGGCCATCGCAAGCCGGGCGGCGAGGCGCAGGGTGCGCTCGACCTTGCCGGCGACGGCGGGGCCAAGGATGCCGGCGACCTGCTGCCTGGTCAGATCCCGCTCAAGAAGGCGATCGCCAAGCTGAAGCCGCTGCTCGAGGACCCGTCGGTCCTCAAGGTCGGCCAGAACATCAAGTACGACATGTGCGTGTTCCGCCAGCACGGCGTGGAGGTGGCGCCGGTCGACGACACCATGCTGCTGTCCTTCGTGCTCGACGCCGGCAAGCACAATCACGGCATGGACGATCTCGCCAAGCTCTATCTCGGCCAGGACACCATCAAGTTCTCCGACGTGGCCGGCAGCGGCGCCAAGCAGGTCGGCTTCGACAAGGTGCCGATCGACAAGGCGCGCGACTACGCGGCCGAAGACGCCGACGTCACCATGCAGCTCTGGGCCCAGTTCAAGCCCCGCCTCGCCCGCGAGCACATGGTCGGCGTCTACGAGACGATCGAGCGGCCGCTGATCCCGGTGCTGCTCGGCATGGAACAGGCCGGCATCAAGATCGACGCGCCGCAACTTCGCAAGCTCTCGTCCGAGTTCGAGAAGCGCATGCTCGAGCTCGAACTGGAGCTCCACAAGCTCGCCGGCCGGCCGTTCAATGTCGGCTCGCCCAAGCAGCTGGGCGAGATCCTGTTCGACGAGCAGAACCTGCCGGGCGGCCGGCGCAACAAGAACGGCTCGTGGGCGACCGATGTCAGCATCCTCGAGGACCTCGCCGCGCAGGGCCATGCGTTGCCGGTCAAGATCATGGAGCACCGCCAGATCGCCAAGCTCAAGGGCACCTACACCGACGCCCTGGTGCGCGAGCTCGATGCCAAGACCGGCCGTGTGCACACCTCCTACCAGATGACCGGCGCGGCGACGGGGCGGCTCGCCTCGACCGATCCCAACCTGCAGAACATCCCGGTGCGCACCGAGGAAGGCCGCAAGATCCGCGAGGCCTTCATCGCCGAGCAAGGCCACAAGCTCCTCTCGGCCGACTATTCGCAGATCGAGCTCAGGCTACTGGCCCACGTGGCCGACATCGCCTCGCTCAAGACCGCCTTCGCCCGCGGCGACGACATCCATGCCATCACCGCGAGCGAGATGTTCGGCGTGCCCGTGAAGGGCATGGACCCGATGGTGCGCCGGCGCGCCAAGGCCATCAACTTCGGCATCATTTACGGCATCTCGGCCTTCGGTCTCGCCAACCAGCTCGGCATCGGCCAGCAAGAGGCGCGCGAGTACATCGCCAAGTACTTCCAGCGCTATCCCGGCATCCGCGACTACATGGAGACGACCAAGGAGTATGCGCGCAAGCACGGCTACGTGAAGACGCCGTTCGGGCGCAAGATCCACCTGCGCTTCATCAACGACAAGAGCCAGGGCATGCGCGCCTTCGCCGAGCGCGCGGCGATCAACGCGCCGCTGCAAGGCGGCGCCGCCGACATCATCAAGAAGGCGATGATCAAGCTCCCCGGCGCGCTCAAGGCGGCCAAGCTCAAGGGCCGCATGCTGCTGCAGGTGCACGACGAGCTCTTGTTCGAGGTGCCCGACAAGGAGATCGACAAGACCAAGGAGGTCACCCGCAAGGTGATGGAAGGCGCCGCCACACTCTCGGTGCCGCTGGTGGTCGAGACGGGCGTCGGCGACAACTGGGCGGCGGCGCACTAGGCCATGCGGCCGCTATGGTCAGCGATCGCCGTCGGGCTCGTCGCGGTGACGGCGCAGGCGCAGGCGCCGGAATGGGCGCTGCCGTCATCAGGTCTCCTGCCATCCGGCCGCCAGGCCGTCGCCCTGGTGTCCAACCTGATGTCGGGCGTCGACCTCGAGATCATCGACCTCAGCCGCGGCCCGCCGACCTCTACCAAGGTGACGACGATGCCCAACTGCGGCGACGCCGGACCGGATTCGTTCCTGCGGCCGATACCCGTCCGGACCGACGAGCGGCATGTGACGTTCGAAGGCGAATCGCCCCTGCCCGAGGACAAGCCCGACACCAAGCACTTTCTGCGGGTCGAGGGCGGCAAGGGCCAACGGCAATGCTGAGACCTAGAGCGATTTCCGACTCGCTGGAACCGCAAGCGGTTCCAGCGAGTCGGAAATGCGCGCACTGGGGGTGGTTGTTGCAACAGGCACATTCCGTTCGGCTGTCCCAGCCGAACGGAATGTGCTTCTAGGAGAGACGAGCGATGAAGATCTGGGGCCGGACCAACTCGATCAACGTGCAGAAGGTGCTGTGGGCGGCCGACGAGTGCGGCCTGAAATACGAGCGCACCGATGTCGGCGGCGCCTTCGGCGGCAACGACCAGAAGTGGTACCTCGACATGAACCCCAACGGCGTCGTGCCGACCATCGACGATGGCGGCCGCGTGATCTGGGAGAGCAACTCGGCGGTGCGCTATCTCTCGGCCACGTATGCCGCCGGCACCTTGTGGTCCAACGACCCAGGGGAGCGCAGCGACGCCGACCGCTGGATGGACTGGCAGCTCAGCACGATCTCCGAGCCCATGCGCATCTGCTTCTGGGGCCTGATCCGCACGCCACCCGAGAAGCGCGACATGGCCGCGATCAAGAAGGCAGCCGAGGATGCCGGCCGCCTGTTCGGCCGGCTCGACGGCTGGCTGGAGGGCCGCAAGTATGTCGGCGGCCAGCACTTCACCATGGGCGACATCCCGGTCGGCTGCTTCGTCTATCGCTGGTACGCGCTCGACATCGAGCGTCCCGAGCTCAAGAACGTGCGGGCCTGGTACGAGCGGCTGGGCACGCGGCCGGCCTACGCCAAGCACGTCATGGTGAAGATGACGTAGTCTTGTCGGACCGCGGACCTCGAGCCCGCGGTCCGACGAGGCTACTGCCGCTTGGGCAGCCGGCTCTGCTCGGCGAGAATCGCACGGTCGATCACCGTGAACAGGTAGGCGTCTGGCGACAGCGTGCACCCGCCGCGCACCAGATGGGCAAGCTGCGTGCCCATCGGGCCGTCAGGAATGATGACGCCGCGCCTACGGGCAGCATGCTCGGCCAGGTAGACCGCCAACGCCTTGCGGGCCTCGGGATTCATCGCATGCGCTTCCTTGCAGGTGATGTAGGCGGCCTGGTCGAAGTTGAGCGGGGGCAGCTGGGCCTGCGCCGCAGCCGAAGCCAGCAGCACTGCCGCGAAACCCGCGGCAACGAATGAGAGCTTCATGTGACCCCTCCTCACTTGTCGCCGATGGCGCTGCCGGTGATATAGCCCGCCGCGCCGCCGATCAGGCCGGCGCCGACCACCGCGCCGAAGCTGCCGCCGGCCACGGCTGCAATGCCGGTGCCGAGCGCGGCGCCGGTGAGCGCGCCTTTCTGGCCGGTCGTCATGTTCTCGCAGCCGCCGAGGAAACCTGCGACGACGAGCAATGCCAGGATTTTCGTTTTGATCATGATCTGCTCCCGCTTCTTCGCCTCCCTCAGGGAGGCGTCATGTCCGCCTTCACCCAGCCCTTGTCCGGGTTGAAGGATGCAATCACGCTCGCCTTTTCGGCCGTCTGCGGACCGAGGTCCTGTTGAAAGACGACGCCGTCCTGGTTGACGATGAAGGTCATCACGCCCGTGTTGCCGTAGCGCACCGGCCAGGCAATCACGCCGAAACCGCCGATCATGCGGCCGTTCACGAGGTAGTCGCGCTTGCCGCCGGTCGCCGCTGCCCCTTGCGAATAGAGCAGGCGGAAATAGTAGCCGTAATGGCCGTCGGGCGACTGGCCGTCGGCCTGCGCCTTGGCGACCGCGGGGCCGAGCGGGCTCCGAGGCTCGCCCGGCCTGGCGTCCCAGTAGAGCCCATCCATCCTGCCCGGCGAGCTCAGCAGGCGTCGGGCATAGGCGGGCACGCCGGTCTTCATCGGGTCCATCGCCGCGTAGTCGGACTGCGCATCGGCGATGGCGAGCAGGGTCTGGATGACCGACGCCTCGTCGTGGCCGATGCGGCGGAACACCATCTCCTTCAGGCCGGCGGCGATGTCGAAGCGCCATTCCGCGCCGTCCTTGGCGAGCGGAATGGGCAGCGTCCAGCCGGCCTTGCCGACTTCGATCTGGGCCTTGGCATCGCCCGACATGATGATCTTGTGGCTCTCGTCCCACGCCGTGAGGAAGACCGTGCGGCGGCGCTGCACGTCGTTGTCGGTGCCGGGCACGAAGTCGCGCCAGTTGGCGCCCCACATCGCCGCGATCGCCTGCCGGTCGTTCTTGCGCACCGCGTCGGCCAGCGCGTTGGCGGCGGCATCGGGCGTCGGGAAGCCCTGCAGCTTGGCCGTTTGCTGGGCGAGCGCGCTGGCGGCGAAGCTCAGGAGCAGGGCGGCGACCAACAGGCCGCGCCGGAACACCGCGCTCATCGCCGGAACCCTCCGCCATGGAACCCGCCGCCACGATCGAAGCCGCCACGGTCGAAGCTGCGGTCGCCCCATGACGAGCGGCCGCGGTCGTAGTCGCGATTGACCTGCCCGCCGCGGTCGACGCCGTCGAAGGCGCTGCTGCGGCCTTCGCCGCCACGCGCTTCCGGACGCGGCGTCGTGCCCGTGCGGCCAGCGTCGCGGTTGGCGGCCGTTCCCGCCCCACGACCTTCGAGCTGGCCGCGGAACTGCTCGCGCTGCTGCGCGCCCGGCCGCGTCTGGTTGTAGCGCTGGCGCTCGGCCTGGGTGCGGTAGGGCACGCCGTCGCGATGCGCCGGATCGTGGTTCCACTGGCCGTCGCGATACCGGGCGGCATTGAAGTTGTTGGCGCTGATCGTGGTCGCGCGGTTGACGTTGACGGTGGTGTAGCTGGCACCCCAGCCGCCGCCGCTCCAACCCCAATGCCAGCCGCCGAACATCGCCGCCCCGGCCGCGACACCCAGCCCGAACATCATGCCGGTCGCCAGCGCGGCGCCGTAGTTGGGCGGCGGCGGGTAGTAGACCGGCGGATAAGCCGGATAGGGCCACGGCCCGTAGGCCCAGTTCGGATTGTAGTACGGCACGTAGATGACCTCGGGATTGGCCGGCTCGATGACGATGGCGCTGGCCGAACCGGTCGACTGCGTGGTGACCTTCTGCTGCGGCGTCGTCTTGAGATTGCCGGCCGCGGCGGCCTTGGCGCGCAGACGCTGGATGGAATCGGCCACGTCCTTCTGCTGGCCGATCATCGCGCCGCCGACCTTCTGGGTCCAATCGAGGTTGTTGTTCATCATCGCCAGCGTCTGCGGGAAGGCGACCAGCGACTTCACGCTGACGTCCCAGCTCTTGTCCTTGACCGCAGCGACGGCGGCGTCGCCCTTGAGGTTGGGATTGGCCTGCGACCAGCGCGCCGCCTCGACCACTTCCAGGGGATAGGTCGCGGCCATCAGGGTCTGCGACAGCAAGGCGTCGGGATAGAGCGCGATCGGGGCGAGTAGCTGGTCGAGCTGCTCGGGCGTGAAATTCTTCTTCGAATCCTGCGCCCGCAGAGCGCCCGGCCCCAGCGCCAGGACCAGCGCCAGGACCAGCGCCGAGAAGCCCAGCAGGTGACGCCTGTTCATGGTTCGCCCTTCATTAGTGCGCAGCGACGTTGGTACACACTAGAGCGGTTTCCAATCGAATGGAACCGCTCGCGGCTCCATTCGATTGGAAACGCGCGCTCGCACGATATGATCCACTGGCACATTCCGTCCGGCTGAGTCCAGCCGGACGGAATGTGCTTAAGCGGTAGAGGGCGCACGCCGTCCAGCATGTCACGCCAGACGATATACCTCGACCGGTTCGTCGTGGCCCTTGACGAGCCGGTGCTCCGGTTTGACGGGACCGAGGCCAAGAGCGTCGCGATCCCGCACGGCGCCCACGGTGCTGCCGCTGGCCAGCACGACGATCTCCTCGCCATCCTTCATGAACTCCTTGCCAAGCTGCTCGAAGCGCTGGGCGATGTTGACGGTGTCGCCGACCACAGTGAAGTTGACCCGGCCTGGCGCGCCGATATTGCCGACCACCACCGGGCCGGAATGGAGCCCGATGCGCACGCGGATCGGCTGCTGGCCGGCGGCGCGGCGCACGGCATTGTCCTCGCTGATCGCCCGGGCAATGGCAAGCGCGGCGCGCACCGCGTGGTCGGCATGGTCCTCCATGCGCGACAGGCCGCCCCACACCGCCATCACGGAGTCGCCGATGTACTTGTCGATCACGCCCTGCTCGTGGTCGATGCAGGCGCCCAGCAGGGCGAAGTGATGGTTCAGCAGATCGGCGGTCTGCTGCTCGGGCAGGTCCTCGGCCTGCGGCGTGAACTCGACGATGTCGCTGAACATCACCGTGACGTTGCGCCGACGCGAGCGCACGGCGTCCTCGCCGAGCTCCATCAATCGGAACACCAAGCGGTGCGGCACATAGGCGCCGAACCATTTCAAGGCGCCGCGCGCCTTGTCGAGGCTGTGGCCGGCATCGTCGATCTCGCGCAGCCGCGAGCCGCGGTGGAACGGCTGGTCGAACTCCAGCCGCTCGATCGACTCGGCCGCCGAAGTGATGGTGCGGATCGAGCGCGCCATCGACAGCCCGATCAGCAGCGCCAGCAGGGCCGCGACCGCGAGCGTGGCGCCGCCGACGATGGCGCCGTTGGTCAGCCGGTCGAGGTCGGTGGTGGCCTCCTCCAGCGGAAAGTACTGCCCGACCAGCCAGGGCTCGGGGCCGTAGCCCAGGAGTTTGCGATAGACGAACACCCAGCGCCGCCCCTCGGCTTCGATGACATGGCCGACGTCGCCCAGGCCGCGGTCGATCAGCGGGTTGCGGATCGCCGGGGACCAGATTCGCGCCAGCACAGGGTCGTCGACCTCGTTGATGGTCGGCAGCTCGCGGTCGGCGCTGAGACCGAGGCCGCGCGGATCGACCAGCCGACGATGCGCCAGCACGCGGTCACGCCCGACCAGGATGAAGTATCGGCCGTCGCTTTCATGGCTCGCCTCGCCGATCAGCAGCGACAGGTCGCCGAGCGCCACCGTGGCCAGCAGGCCACCGATGAAGGCGTCGTCGATGCGCCGAATCGGCGTGCGCACATTGAGCACCGGCTGCTGCAAGACATCGTTCCAGAACAGCGCGCCCCAGAAGGTGACATGGGAGGTCTGCAGCTTGCGGAAGCGTTCCAGGCCGCGCGGCAGGTCGGCCAGGGAGATGGTGTCGCGTATCACCTGGCCGTCGCGGCCACGGGCGACGCGCACCATCTTGAGGTCGAAGGTGGCGAAGGCCGCGCTTGAGATCGCCGGCACCTGGGTCATCATCACCCACAGCGCCTCGCGCATGTCGACCGGCGAGCTGATGTCGAGGCGACCGCTGCCAGCGAGAGCGGCGACCATCTGCAGGCGATCGGTGACGGCATCGAGCTTGATCTTGATCGACGCCACCTGGGCGTCGACCACCCGGCCCGCCCGGTCGAGCACAAACTTCTCGGCGGTGTTGGTGGCGCCCGCCAGCACAACGATGTAGGCGATGCCGGAGATCAGCGACAGCGAGATGAAGGCAAGCGCCAGCGCTGCGATCAGCGGCAGGCGCAGGCGCCTTCTTACGGCAGCGCCGTTGGAAGTCACGGTGGTCACGACCGGAACATCATAGTCCGTTCCGGTCGCCGAAAAAGGCGGTGACCTGTTCATGGTCTTCCGGACCGCGAGCCTCCACGCCGAATCGACCGAAGGTCGATTCGGCTCCCTGCGCTCATGACTCATGAGCGCGCAGGATGCGCGCGGTCCAGAAGAGCATGAAGCGGCTAAGCCGCCGCCCGGATGGCCGCCTGCTTCACCTTGCCGTCGACGTGACTCTCGAACTGCCGGAAGTTCGCCTCGAAGCGCTTGGCGACGTCGCGCGCGGCGCTGTCATAGGCCTTCTTGTCCTTCCAGGTGTTCTTGGGGTTCAGCACCTCGCCGGGCACGTCGGGGCAGGCGCTGGGCACCTGCATGCCGAAGTGCGGATCGGTCGAGCTCGCCACCGCGGCGAGCGAGCCGTCCAGTGCCGCCCGTACCATGGCGCGGGTGTGGCGGATCGACATGCGCTCGCCGACGCCGAAGCCGCCGCCCGACCAGCCGGTGTTGACCAGCCAGCACTTGACTTGCTGGCGGGCCATCTTCTCGCCCAGCATCTTGGCATAGACCGTGGGATGGCGCGGCATGAACGGCGCGCCGAAGCAGGTCGAAAAGGTCGCCTGCGGCTCGGTCACGCCCTTCTCGGTTCCGGCCACGCGCGCGGTGTAGCCCGAGAGGAAGTGGTACATCGCCTGCTCGGGGCTGAGCCGCGAGATCGGCGGCAACACGCCGAAGGCGTCGGCCGTCAGCATGACGATGTTCTCAGGCGTGCCGGCCAGGCCCGTGGCCGATGCATTCGGAATGAACTCCAGTGGATAGCAGGCGCGCGTGTTCTCGGTGTAGCGGCCGTCGTCGAGGTCGAGCGCGCCGGTCGCCGGATCGATCACCACGTTCTCCAGCACCGTGCCGAAGCGTTCGGTGGTGGCATGGATCTCGGGCTCGGCCTCGCGGGAAAGCTTGATCACCTTGGCGTAGCAGCCGCCCTCGAAGTTGAACAGGCTCTGCTCGCCCCAGCCGTGCTCGTCGTCGCCCAGCAGCGTGCGCGACGGATCGGCCGACAGCGTCGTCTTGCCGGTGCCCGACAGGCCGAAGAAGATCGCCACGTCGCCCTTCGGGCCGACATTGGCCGAGGCGTGCATGGGCAGGACGTTCTTGTCGGGCAGCAGGTAGTTCAGGATGGTGAACACCGACTTCTTGATCTCGCCGGCGTACCAGGTGCCGCAGATCGCCACGACGCGCTCGCTGAAGTTGACCAGGATGGCGCAGTCCGACGCCGTGCCGTCGCTCTTGGGATCGGCCTGGAAGCCCGGCAAATTCAGGATGGTGAATTCCGGCCTGAAGCCGTCGAGCTCCTCGCGGCGTGGGCGGAGGAACATATTGCGGGCAAAGAGGTTGTGCCAGGCCGTCTCGGTCAGCACGCGCACGCCGATGCGATGCGCGGGATCGGCGCCGGCCCAGCAGTCGCGCACGAACAATTCGCGGCGCTGGGCATAGGCCAGCATGCGGTTGTAGAGCGCACGATAGCGCTCGGGCGAGATCGGCTTGTTGGTCTTGCCCCAGTCGATGCGGCCCTTGGTCTCGGAATCCTCGACGAAGAACTTGTCGTTGGGCGAGCGGCCGGTATGCACGCCGGTGCGCACCACCAGCGCGCCGCCGTCCGCCACCTGGCCCTCGCCGCGGCGCACCGCCTCCTCGTAGAGAGCGGGAACCGGAAGGTTCCAATGGACGTTACCGAGGTTCTTCAACCCCAGAGTCTCGAGCCCGAATTTGGGGACGACGAAGCCCGCCTGTTTCACGGCGTTTCTCCTGTTCAAAAGTCTTATCGACGAATCTAGGACAACTCTAGCTGGTCGGCCCTATGCGCTACTGGGACCAATTTGGGGTGGCAAGAGGGCCCGGACGCCTGCGACAGTTTAGTGTCGAAGATCATGTGGATCAGATTTCGCAACCGCGAACAAGATGCTGCGACGCGGAATCAGACCGCCCTTGCCTTGCCAACCAACGCCACCAACACCTTCCGAGCCTCGGAGGCCGCACCCAGCGGTGCGTCGAAGGCCAACCGAGCCACCTGCCCGCTGCGCCGCAGATCGATCCCCTCGGCGTCGATCCCGGTCATCCGCCAGCCGTCGCCACCAAGTCCCAGCAGCTTGCCGGCATAGAGCTGCACGGCATCGGCATGGTCTTCGTTCATATGGTTGACGATGTCCTGTTCGGCGTCGGCCAGGCCGCTCGCCGGCAGAGCGCCCACCTCGGCGGCCGTGAGCCATCTGATCCTGCCGAAGCCCGCGACCAGATGGGCGCGCTCGACGGCAACCCGATAGAAGTGGAAATCCTTGAAGCCTGCATACATCTCCTCCGCGTCGGGATGCCGCGCGAGAAAACGGCGTGCCAGACGGGCATCGTCTGTGTGCATCGCACGGCCAACCAGCGTCACCCTGGGCCCGGTCAAGGGCTGGTCGAGGCCATGGGTGCCGTTGAACAGCAGCGATACGCGGTCGTCGGCGGCAATGGCCTTGGTATGTTCGGCAAGGTCGCTCAGCAGCAGGATCGGCGAGAGGTCATGGTCGACCGCCACCATCACCAGCGAGGCGTAGGGCCAGTTGCCGTCCTCGACCGGCAGGGCCGTCGCCAGGGCGACGCGATCGAGGCCGCGCACAAGGTCGCGGATGCCGCGCGACATGTCTTCGGATTGCATGATTTTATGGGTTGAGAGCCAAAAGCGCCTTAATTCACTCACATCGATGGCAGATTGGGGCGGCGGCGGCAACGACCCGGTCTGTGCTACCATTGTCCGCCCCGACAGGAGAAGCCACGCCGTGCGCAAAAACATCGCTCTGGTCGACGACGACCGCAACATCCTGACGTCCGTGTCGATGCTGCTCGAAGCCGAAGGGTTCCAGATCAAGACCTACAACGACGGCGCCTCGGCCCTGGAAGGGCTGAACCAGTCGCCACCCGACCTCGGCATCTTCGACATCAAGATGCCGCGCATGGACGGCATGGAGCTGCTCAACCGCATCCGCAAGACCCAGCAGTTCCCGGTGATCTTCCTCACGTCGAAGGACGAGGAGATCGACGAGGTGCTGGGCCTGCGCATGGGCGCCGACGACTTCATCAGGAAGCCGTTCTCGCAGCGACTGTTGCTGGAGCGCATCCGCGCCGTGCTGCGCCGCGCCGACTCAGGCGGCGCCAAGGGCGAGGCGGCGGCCGAGCGCATCGTGCGCGGCGAGCTCATCCTCGATCCCAGCCGCCACCAGTGCACCTGGAAGGGCAAGGAGGTGCATCTCACGGTCACCGAGTTCCTGCTGCTGAAGTCGCTGGCCGAGCGGCCCGGCCACGTGAAGAACCGCGACCAGCTGATGGATGCGGCCTACGGCGAGACGATCTACGTCGACGACCGCACGATCGACAGCCACATCAAGCGGGTGCGCCGCAAGTTCCGCGAGGTCGACGGCGAGTTCGAGCAGATCGAAACGCTTTATGGCATCGGATACCGATACCGCGACGCCTGAGCCCGGACGAAGGTTCGGACTGCAGGGTCTGCGGGCGCGGATCGCCGCGGCGCTGGGGCACCGCGACGAGCTACAGTCGCGCCCTGCTTCCGCCGAGACGCCCTCGCTGCTGCGTCGCCGGCGCAGTGCGGGGCGGCGCTATTCGCCGCTCACCCGCCGCATCCTGCTGCTGAACATCATCCCGGTGGCGCTGCTGACGCTCGGCGCCGTCTATCTCAGCGACTACGAAGAAGAGCTTATCGACGCCGAGCTCGCCTCGCTCGCCGTGCAAGGCGAGGTGGTGGCGGCGGGCATCGGCGAGGTCGCCGTCGCCGGCGGCGAGACCACGGTCAACCGCCTCGACGCCGATGCCGCCCGCCAGCTCCTCGCCCGGCTGGTCCGCCCGACCGGCGTGCGCGCCCGCCTGTTCAGCGAGACCGGCGAGCTTTTGGGCGATTCGGCCATCCTGAGCGACACCGGCCGCATCCATGTCATGCCCCTGCTGCCGCCGCCGGAGGCCCTGCCCGCTGTCGAGCCGCACTGGGGCGAACGCGTCGGCGACTGGATCGCCCGCCAGCTCTCGCGCGTCGATCGCTTCCCCGAATATGTCGAGCGCGCCGTGCCGACGGTGCGCGACTTTCCCGAGGCAGCGAGCGCCTTGCGCGGCTTCAACGCCTCGGCGGTCCGCGTCTCGAACGACGGCATGCTGATCCTGAGCGCCGCCGTGCCGGTGCAGCGCTACAAGCAGGTGCTGGGCGCGCTGATGCTGACGCGCGACAACCGTGCCATCGCCGCCTCGCTGCGCGAAGTGCGCTATGACATGATGGTGATCGCGGCGGCGGCGCTCGGCATCACCGTGCTGCTGTCGCTCTACCTCGCCGGCACCATCACCCAGCCGATCGTGCGGCTCGCGCGCGCCGCCGACGAAGTGCGGCTCGCGCGCGAAAGCCGGCCGGAGATCCCCGACCTCGGCAAGCGCGGCGACGAGATCGGCGACCTGAACGACGCCTTGCGCTCGATGACCGACGCACTGTGGCAGCGCATCGGCACCATCGAGAGCTTCGCCGCCGACGTGGCGCACGAGCTCAAGAACCCGCTGACCTCGCTGCGCTCGGCGATCGAGGTGGCGGCGCGGCCCAATCTCGAGCCGGAGCGGCGCGAGAAGCTGATGGCGATCGTGCTCGACGACATCAATCGCTTGAACCGACTGATCACCGACATCTCGGAGGCCTCGCGGCTCGACGCCGAGCTGATGCGCGGCGAGGTCAAGCAGGTCGACCTCAACGCGCTGCTCGGCGACATGGTCCGGCATTACGCCGTCACGGCCGTGCAGAAGGGCGGCGTCGAGGTCGAGTATCGGCTGGCCGCCAATCCGCCCTTCCTGGCCCATGGCCATGACGGCCGCTACGGCCAAGTGTTCCGCAACGTCATCGACAACGCGCTGTCCTTCAGCCGGTCCGGCTCGAAGATCGTGGTCGAGCTCAGCCGCGCCCCGCGCGGCGGGCCGTTCATCGTCACCATCGACGACGAAGGCCCGGGCATTCCCCAGGACAATCTCGAATCGATCTTCGAGCGCTTCTACTCCGAGCGGCCGACCGAGCATTTCGGCCAGCATTCGGGGCTCGGTCTCTCGATCTGCCGGCAGATCATGGAGACCTACGGCGGCTCGATCTCGGCCTCCAACCGCCGTGCTCCCCCCGATGGACCTGGGGGAGGCCGCGTGCTGGGCGCGCGCTTCACCGTGCGCGTGCCGGCGGCCGACGGCCGCAAGTGATCATGGTCTTCTGGACCGCGCGCATCTTGCGCGCTCATGATCATGAGCGAGCCGGAGGCTCGCGGTCCGGAAGAGCATGACAAAATCTCAGTCCACGCGCGTCCACGCCACCTGCGTGGCGCTGCGCCAGGGCCGGGCGTGGCGCGCCGTGCTGCTGCGCGGCCCCTCCGGCGCCGGCAAGTCCGATCTCGCGCTGCGCCTGATCGAGACCGGCTGGCGCCTGGTGGCCGACGACCAGACCGAGCTCAGCCGCCAGGGCAAGCAGTTGATCGCCGCCGCCCCGGCACGCATCGCCGGCATGATCGAAGCGCGCGGGCTCGGCATCGTGAAGGTCGGCCGTGATCAATTGGTGAAACGCGCCGCCGTCGCGCTGCTGGTCGATCTCGCCAAGCCTGAGCGAATCGAACGTCTGCCCGAGCCTGCAAGCGAGTCTGTCCTGGGAATCGATCTGCCGGTTGTTTCACTGGCACCGTTCGAAGCGTCCGCCTCTGCAAAGTTGCGCCTTGCCTTGGCGCAAATCGCCAACGCATGATCGGCGCGCTTCAGCCATGCCCGACAGCCCGGCGACCTCGACCACCACCGACCAGCGCGACACGCGACGCCCGTTCGTCCTGGTGACGGGCCTGTCCGGCGCCGGCCGCGGCACGGCGCTCGCCGCCCTCGAGGACATGGGCTACGTCGCGGTCGACAACGTGCCACTGCCGCTGCTCGGCGACCTCATGCGCTCGACCGCCGGAAGTCCCGGCGAGCTCGCCGTGCCATTGGCCTTCGGCGTCGACACCCGGACCTACGGCTTCGATCCGCATGACCTGGTGCGGCGCCTCCAGGAACTGCGCCTGCGGGCCGACATCACCGCGCGCCTGCTGTTCCTCGACTGCGACAGCGAGACCCTGCTGCGCCGCTACACCGAATCGCGCCGGCCGCATCCGCTGGCACCCGACCGCCCGGTGAAGGACGGCATCAGCGAGGAGCGCAAGCACTTGGGCTGGGTGCGCGATTCGGCCGACGTCGTGATCGACACCTCCGCACTGTCGCCGCATGCCTTCAAGCAGCTGCTGGCCGGACACTTCGCGCTCGACAGGAGCCTCGGCACGCGGATCGCGGTGATGTCGTTCTCCTACCGCCGCGGCCTGCCGCGCGAGGCCGACCTGGTGTTCGACGTGCGCTTCCTCAAGAATCCGCATTACGAGCCGATGCTCAAGCCGCTGACCGGCCGCAATCCGGCGGTCGCAGGCTTCGTGGCCAGCGATCCCGGCTACCGGCCGTTCATCGATTCGCTGAAGGGCCTGATCGGGCCGCTGCTGCCCCGGTTCGACGCCGAGGGCAAGAGCTATTTGACAATCGCCATAGGCTGTACGGGCGGCCGGCACCGCTCGGTGGCGGTCGCCGAGGAGCTGGCAGAGTGGTTGCGCGGCGCCGGCCGCTCGGTCACTCTCTCGCACCGGGACGCCGATGCAGCCGGGGAGGCTGGCGGTGCAGGGTAGAGCATGCGAATGATTGGCATCGTACTGGTGACCCACGGCAATCTGGCGCGTGAATTCATCGCCGCCCTGGAGCATGTCGTGGGTCCGCAACAATGTGTATCGGCGGTCTGCATCGGCGCCGACGACGACATGGAGAAGCGGCGCACCGAGATCCTGGAGAGCGCCAAGGCCTGCGACACCGGCGACGGCGTGATCGTGCTGACCGACATGTTCGGCGGCACGCCGTCCAATCTCGCCATCTCGATCATGGAACAGGCGCGCATCGAGGTGCTGGCCGGCGTCAATCTGCCGATGCTGGTAAAGCTCGCCTCCGTCCGCACCCGGCCGATCGCCGAGGCGGTGCGCATGGCCCAGGAGGCGGGCCGCAAGTACATCACCGTCGCCTCGCGCATCCTGGCCAAGGAAGCTTCGTGACGGACGACGCCGCGGACGCAAGCATCGGCGCGCTGCGGCGCACTCTCCCCATCGCCAACAAGCGCGGCCTGCACGCAAGGGCGGCCGCCAAGTTCGTGCGCACCGCCGGCCAGTTCGACGCCGTCGTGCGCGTTTCCTTCAAGGGCCAGGAAGTCTCCGGCCTTTCCATCATGGGCCTGATGATGCTGGCCGCCGGCATCGGCAGCGAGATCGAGCTTTCCTGCTCGGGCCGCCAAGCCACCCACGCCATGGCCGCGCTGTCAGCCCTGGTCGTGGGCAAGTTCGGGGAAGAATAGCGAAAGCGATCTGTTCCACGGCCAGAACGAACACCCCCACCTCACCCTGAGGAGCGCCCGAAGGGCGCGTCTCGAAGGGTGGCAACGCGAAGAAGCGATGTCTGACGAGCCAGGCGCCTACGTCTATATGCTGCGTTGCGCCGACAGCAGTTACTACGTTGGTTCGGCGCGGCTCGGACTCGATCAGCGCGTCAATGAGCACAACCAAGGTGTCTACGGTGACTATACGTCCACACGGCGGCCTGTCACCCTGGTTTGGGCGGACCACTTTCTGAACATCACCGACGCAATCGCCGTCGAACGTAAGATCAAGGGCTGGTCTCGCGCTAAGAAAGAAGCCCTCATCCGCGGCGACTACGACGCCATCCGAGATCTTGCAAAACGTCGCACCTAGATCGCCTCTCGTTGCCCACCCTTCGAGACGCGGCCCTGCGGGCCGCTCCTCAGGGTGAGGTGGTGGGCGTTGCAGGCGCTTTCCGAGGCGGGATGCCTGCTCCGACACCCCCGCATAAAGCCCCGGGAATATCGGCATAAATTCTTGCTTATATGCGCATATGGCGCGTTGAGGCGGTGTCGGGGCGCTGATAAAGACACGCCACCTCATTCAATGCCGGGAGCGCCAAATGGCCCAGGATTACGTCGTCAAGGATATCGGTCTCGCCGACTGGGGCCGCAAGGAACTCGACATGGCCGAGACCGAGATGCCGGGCCTGATGTCGATCCGCAAGGAGTACGGCCCCAAGAAGCCCCTCAAGGGCGCCCGCATCGCCGGCTCGCTGCACATGACCATCCAGACCGGCGTGCTGATCGAGACGCTGAAGGCGCTGGGCGCCGACGTGCGCTGGGCCTCGTGCAACATCTACTCGACCCAGGACCATGCCGCGGCCGCCATCGCCAAGGGCGGCACGCCGGTCTTTGCCATCAAGGGCGAGAGCCTCGAGGAGTACTGGGACTACACCCACAAGATCTTCGAATGGGGCGACCGCGGCGAGCCGAACATGATCCTGGACGACGGCGGCGACGCCACGCTGCTGGTCCATCTCGGCATGCGCGCCGAGAAGGATCCCTCGCTGATCGCCAAGCCGACCAACGAGGAGGAAGAGGTCCTCTACAAGGCGATCGCCAGGACCAACAAGCAAAAGCCCGGCTGGTACGCCAAGCTCGGCGCCTCGATCCGCGGCGTCACCGAAGAAACGACCACGGGCGTGCACCGGCTCTACACCATGGCCAAGGAAGGCAAGCTCCTGTGGCCGGCGATCAACGTCAACGACTCGGTCACCAAGTCGAAGTTCGACAATCTCTACGGTTGCCGCGAATCGCTGGTCGACGGCATCCGCCGCGGCACCGACGTCATGATGTCGGGCAAAGTCGCGATGGTCGCGGGCTTCGGCGACGTCGGCAAGGGTTCGGCCGCCTCGCTGCGCCAGGCCGGCTGCCGCGTCATGGTCTCAGAGATCGATCCGATCTGCGCGTTGCAGGCGGCGATGGAAGGCTATGAGGTCGTCACGATGGAAGAAGCGGCACCCAAGGCCGACATCTTCGTCACCGCGACCGGCAACGTCGACGTCCTCACGCTCGACCACATGAAGGCGATGAAGCACCGCGCCATCGTGTGCAACATCGGCCACTTCGACAGCGAGATCCAGATCGCCAACCTGCGGAACTTCAAGTGGCACAACGTCAAGCCGCAGGTCGACGAGGTCGAGTTCCCCGACGGCAAGCGCATCATCGTGCTGTCGGAAGGCCGCTTGGTTAACCTGGGCAATGCGACCGGCCATCCGAGCTTCGTGATGTCGGCCTCGTTCTCCAACCAGACGCTGGCCCAGGTCGAGCTCTGGACCAACCCGGGCAAGTACGAGAAGAAGGTCTATACCCTGCCGAAGGTCCTCGACGAGAAGGTCGCCGCACTGCATCTCGAGAAGGTCGGCGCCAAGCTCACCAAGCTGCGCCCCGACCAGGCCAGGTATATCGGCGTGCCCGAGGCCGGCCCGTTCAAGGGCGACCTCTACCGCTACTGATCGACCCACAGACACCGCCCGCGGGCGGCGTGTTAAAAGTCGGCATCGGAGCACCGGTGTCGACTTTTTCTTTTTCCTTGCCCGACGAAGCCGCCACGGAGCGGCTGGGGGCTGAGCTGGCCAAGCGTCTCAGGCCGCGCGATGTCGTCGCCTTGCAGGGCGGCCTGGGCGTGGGCAAGACGACCTTGGCCCGCGCCATCCTGCGCGCCGCCTCGGGCGATCCCGGATTGATCGTGCCCAGCCCGACCTTCACGCTGGTCGAGGTCTACGACACGCGGCGCGGGGCGTTCTGGCACTTCGACCTCTATCGCCTGGAGGCGCCGGAGCAGGTCTTCGAATTGGGCTGGGAAGAGGCGCGTGCCGACGGTATTGCGCTGGTCGAATGGGCCGAGCGGCTGGGGATGCTGCTGCCCAGTGAACGGCTTACGGTGACGCTTGCCATGGAGGGCGACGGCAGGCGCGCCGATCTGCAGGGGGACGCACGGTTTGGCGATTTCTGAAAGAGACAGGCTGCGCGCAGATTTCATTCGCCGCGCCGGCTGGGGCGATGCCGGCGAGCGCCTGCTGGCGGGCGACGCTTCGTTCCGCAAGTATTTCAGGCTGAACCGGCCGCGCGCCTCGGCCGTGGTCATGGACGCACCGCCGCCGCAGGAGGACGTGCGGCCCTTCGTGCGCATCGGTCGGCACCTGATCGGGCTCGGCCTCAGCGCACCCGCGATCCATGCCGTCGACGAGGACAACGGCTTCCTGCTGCTGGAAGACCTGGGCGACGACACCTTCGCGCGTGTGCTGGCGGCGGGCGGCGACGAGGCCGAACTCTACGCTCGCGCCACCGACGTGCTGATCGTGCTGCATCGGGCCGCCGCGCACGCGCTGCTGCCCGGGCTCGGCGCCTATGCCGGCGAGGCGCTGATCGACGCCGCGATGCTGCTGCCGGAATGGTACCTGCCGGCGGCGGCCGGCCGGCCGACATCGGACGAGGACACGATGGCCTACCGCGCCGCCTGGCGCGCCTGCCTCGCCAACCTGCCGGCCATGGCCGACACGCTGCTGCTGCGCGACTACCACAAGGACAACCTCCTGTGGCTGCCGGCGCGCTCCGGCGAGCAGGCCTGCGGCCTGCTCGACTTCCAGGACGCCCAGCAGGGCCATCCTTCCTACGATCTGGTTTCCCTGATCGAGGACGCCCGGCGCGACGTCGCGCCCGCCGTGCACGCCGCCTGCCTCGCCCGCTACCTCGGCGAGACTGGCCTCGACGCCAACGACTTTGCCGCCGGGTTCGCCCTGATGGCCGCCCAACGCCATGCCCGCATCATTGGATTGTTCGTCCGCCTGCTGGAGCGCGACGGCAAGCCGGAGTACCTGCCGCACCTGCCGCGCGTCTGGCGCATGTTCGAGAGCGCGCTGCGGCACGATGCGCTGCAGCCGCTGCGCGCCTGGGTCGACCGCCTGCTGCCGCCCGAGTTGCGGCATACTGGAGCTACATGATCGATACCGCGATGATCCTGGCCGCCGGCCGCGGCGAGCGCATGCGCCCGCTGACCGATTCGATGCCCAAGCCGCTGATCCCCGTCGGCGGCATGCCGATGCTGGAGCACACCCTGGCGCGGCTGAAGGCGCACGGCGTCGTCAACATCGTCGTCAACGCCCATCACTTCGCCGAGCAGATCGTCGATCAACTGAAAGGCCGCGCGCAGATCATCGTCGAGGACCGCCTGCTCGACACCGGCGGCAGCGTGAAGAATGCCCTGCCGCTCCTGGGCGCCGGACCTTTCTTCGTGCTGAACGGCGACGGCCTGTGGCGCGACGGGCCGCAAGAGCCGACGCTCGAGCGACTGGAAGGGCGATGGGTTGCCGAACGCATGGACGCCCTGCTTCTGCTGCACCCACTGCACAAAGTGATCGGACGCGAGTCCAAGGATCGTGGCGACTACTTCATCGAGCCGCGCGGGCGGCTGCGCCATCGCGGCCAGGCGCCGCTTTCACCCTATGTCTTCGCCAGCGTCTCGATCTGCCATCCGCGCCTGTTCCGCGATTCGCCCGATGGTCCCTTCTCCCTGTTGCAGCTCTGGCATCGCGCCGAGGCCGAAGGCCGGCTGTACGGCATGGTCCATGACGGCGACTGGTTTCATATCGGCACGCCCCAGGCGCTCGCCACGGCGGAACGCGCGCTGGCGGCGAGCGTGCCGGGATGAGTGTCTTCACCATCGCCATCGACCGTCGCTTCGCCGACGAGCTGGCGATCGGGTTGCTGGCGCAATATGGCGGCGATCCGCTGGCGCTCGCCGATGTGCTGATCCTGCTGCCGACCCGCCGATCGGTGCGGGCGCTGCGCGAAGCTTTCCTGCGCGCCGCGGACGGCAAGCCCACGATCCTGCCGCGCATGGCGCCGCTGGGCGACGTCGATGAAAGTGAATGGGAGGTGGCATCGGGTGACGGCAGCGCGCTTGCCCTGCCGCCCGCCATCGAGCCGGCCGAGCGCGACGCATTGCTGGCGCGTCTGGTCGCGGCCTTCACCGATCGGGACCAGCCGATCGCCCAGTCGTCCGCCCAGGCGCTGCTGCTGGCGCGCGAGCTTGGCCGCCTGCTCGACGAGCTCGCCATCGAGGGCGTTGCCTTCGAGCGGCTCAAAGGCCTGGTCGAGGGCAATTTCGCCAGCCATTGGCAGCGCACCCTGAAATTTCTCGGCATCGTTGGCGAAGCCTGGCCCGAGGTGCTGGCCGAGCGCGGCCAGATCGATGCCATCGAGCGGCGCACGCAGGCGATCCGCGCCCAGGCGACGCGCTGGCGCGAGAGCCCGCCCACGACACCGGTGATCGCCGCCGGGTCGACCGGCTCGCAGCCCGCCACGCGCGAGCTGCTTTCCGTCGTGGCCGACCTGCCGAATGGCAAGGTCGTTCTGCCCGGCCTCGACCGCGACATGGACGAGCGGAGCTGGTCGGCGGTCGACGAGACGCATCCGCAGTTCGGCCTGCGCGAACTCCTGAAGGCGCTGGGCCGCGAGCGCCACGACGTCGCCGATTGGCCGGGCAGCAGCGGCTCGGCGCGGCATCTGCTGATCACCGAGCTGATGCGGCCGGCCGAGACCAGCGAGGACTGGTCGCGGCCGCCGGCGTCCTCGCTCGAGCATGTGACGCGGGTCGATTGCGCGACGCCGCACCAGGAGGCGCTGGTCGTGGCGCTGGCGCTGCGCGACACGCTGAAGGATGCGGGCCGCACCGCCGCCCTGGTCACGCCCGACCGTGACCTCGCCCGCCGCGTTGCCGCCGAGCTGCGGCGCTGGAACATCGATATCGACGATTCGGCCGGCATGCCGCTCCTCGATACGCCGTCGGCCGAGCTGCTGCAGGCGCTGCTCAGGGCCATAGACACCGCCTTCGCTCCGGTGGCCCTGCTGGCCCTGCTGAAGCATCCGCTGTGCACCTTGGACGGCAATCGCGCGGCGCTGCTCGACGCGGCGCGGCGGCTCGATCGCAAGTGCCTGCGCGGCCTGAAGCCGATAGCGGGCATGGCGGCGATCCGCGCCCGCATCGAGAAGGCGAAGTTCGGCGATGCCGCCGACCGGCGCGTCGTGCAGAACCTGATCGATCGCCTGGAGGCCGCGACCGCGGGCCTGGCCGCGCTGATGCAGGCCGGTGCGGCGCCGGATGCGCTGCTCGATGCCACCATCGCCGCCGCCGAGACCATCGCCTCGCCCGATGCGCTGTGGTCGGGCGACGCCGGCGGCGCGCTGGCCGATGCGCTGGCCCGGCTGCGCGCAGCCTGGACGGGCAAGGACGCGATCGAGGCCGGCGAGTGGCCCGCCTTGTTCGCCACCATGCTCGAACCCGAGACCGTCCGCCCGAACTGGGGCCGCCATCCGCGACTTGCCATCTGGGGACCGCTGGAAGCGCGCCTGCAGCGCGCCGACCTGCTGGTGCTGGGCGGGCTGAACGACGGCAACTGGCCGCCCGTGGTCGAGACCGGCCCGTGGCTCAACCGGCCGATGCGCGCCGCGCTCGGCCTGCCCCAGCCCGAGCGGCGCATCGGTCTGTCGGCGCACGACTTTGCCGCCGCACTGGGCACCGACCGCGTGCTGCTGACGCGCGCCGAGCGTGAAGGCGGTGCGCCGACCGTGCCGTCGCGCTGGCTGGCGAGACTCGATGCCCTGTTTGGATACGAACCCGGCAGCAATGCCGCGCCACCGGAATACATCCAGCGCGGCCAGCGCGGCTACCTCGCCTGGGCCGACCAGATCGACCGGCCCCTCAAGGGTTATAAGCCGTGGCGGCGCCCCGAGCCGCGCCCGCCCATCGAGGCGCGGCCAACACGCTTGTCGGTATCGAGCATCGAGCAATGGCGGCGCGATCCCTACGGACTCTACGCGCGACGCATCCTGGGGCTGGAAGCCCTCGACCCGCTCGAGGCCGAGCTCGGCGCCGCCGACCGCGGCCAGGCGCTGCACGACGCATTGGACGAGTTTTTGGCGGCGCATCCGTCGGGGCTGCTGCCGCCGGCCGCCGTGGCCGAATTCGAGGCGCTGGGCGAGAAGCATCTCGGCACGATCATGACGGCGCCCGCCGAGCGCGCCTTCTGGTGGCCGCGCTTCCAGCGCCTGGCGCGCTGGTTCGTCGCCACCGAGAACGAGCGGCGGCGCGCCGGCATTCGGCTGCTCGGCAGCGAGATCACCGGCGCCCTGACGGTCGGGCCAGCCCATCGGCCGCTCAAGATCGAAGCGCGCGCCGACCGCATCGACGAGCTCGAGCGCGGCGCTTGGGAAGTGATCGATTACAAGACCGGCCGCGTGCCGACCAACGACGAGCTAGAAGCCCTCTTCGCGCCGCAGCTCCTGCTCGAGGCGGCGATGGCCGAGCGCGGCGGCTTCGACAAGATCAAGGGCAGCGCCCAATCGGTGCGGCTCTCCTACTGGCAGGCCAATGGCCTTGGCGAGGGCGGCAAGGTGGTCGACATCAAGGCGAGCGATGAGCTGGTGCCGGCCATGCTGGCGCTGGTCGAGAAGATGGCGGCGCATTTCGCCAAGCCCGGCACGCCCTACGCCGCCCTGCCGTGGCCGAAGTACATCCCACATTTCAACGACTACGGCCATCTCGAGCGAGTCACCGAGTGGTCGACCGGCGGTGGAGACGAGGAATGAGCGTCCTCGATCCCGCCCTCGATCCCTTGGCGCTGGCCAGCGAAGAGCAACGGAAGGCCACCACGCCCGAGCACTCCGCCTGGGTCGAAGCCAATGCCGGCACCGGCAAGACCAAGGTGCTGACCGATCGCGTGACGCGCCTGCTGCTCGACCGCGTGCTGCCGCAGCGCATCCTCTGCCTCACCTTCACCAAGGCTGCCGCCGCCGAGATGCGCAATCGCTTGGCCGGTCAGCTTGGCCGCTGGGCCATGGCGACGGAAGCCGAGCTCGACGAGGCGATCGAGACGCTGATCGACCGCCAGCCCGAAGCCGACGAGCGCATCGTCGCCCGCCGCCTGTTCGCGCGCGTGCTCGATGCACCGGGCGGCATCAACATCCTGACCATCCACGCTTTCTGCCAGGCCCTGCTCAAGCGCTTCCCGCTGGAGGCGGGCGTGACGCCGGACTTCGATGTCCTCGACGAGGCCGAGGCGCAGACGCTGCTGCGCGCCGCCCAGGACGAGCAGATGGCGGCGCTGGCGCGGCCCGACGCGCCGGCCGAGCTGGTCGAGGCGCTGGCCTCGGTCGCCGGCCGCATCTCGATCACCGAGTACGCCGAGCTCATGACCAAGCTTTTGGGCGAGCGGGCCTGGCTGCTGGCACAGATCGGCGACGAGGTGGGATTGCGCCGCCTGCGCGAGCGGCTGGCGAACGACATGGGCTGCTCGCCCGACGACAGCGCGGGCGAGCTGACGAGCGCGGCCTGCCTCGAAGAGGCGTTCGATGGCGCGGCCCTGCGCGCCGCGTCGCGAGCCTTGGCGAGAGGCGGCAAGAGCGACGTGTCGCGTGCCGACCTGATCGCCCAATGGCTGGCTGATGCCGAAGGGCGGCCGCGGTTGCTGCAGGCCTACAGCCGGGCCTTCTTCACCGACGCGGGCGCGATCCTGAAGCGGCTCGCGACCAAGGCCGCTATCGAGATCATGCCCAACATCGAGGAGGTACTGGTCGCCGAGGCCGAACGGCTGGCGCGCCTGCTCGACCGCATCAATGGCGCGGCCCTGGTCGAGCGCACCCTGGCTTTGCTGCGGCTCGGCCTCGACATCTCCGGCCGCTACGCCCGCGCCAAGCAGCGCCGCGGGGCGCTGGATTACGACGACCTGATCGTCGCCACCCGCCGCCTGCTGGAAGGCGCCGACAGCGCCGCCTGGGTGCTCTACAAGCTCGACGGCGGCATCGACCATGTGCTGGTCGACGAGGCGCAGGACACCAACCCCGACCAATGGGAGGTGATCCGCCATCTCACCGAGGAGTTCTTCGTCGGCCAGGGCGCGGTCGAGCGCACGCGCACGGTGTTCGCCGTCGGCGACATCAAGCAGTCGATCTTCGGCTTCCAGCGCGCCGATCCGCGCAAGCTCAAGGAGATGCGCGAATGGTTCGCGGGGCGCAGCCGCGCGGCCGACCAGCGCTTCGTGCCGGTCGACCTCAATGTCTCCTTCCGCTCCACGCCGGCGGTGCTGGATGCGGTCGACTGGGTGTTCGGCGAGGCCGACGCCGCGCGCGGCCTGGCCGAGCCGGGCGACGTGATCCATCTGCCCAAGCGCAAGGGCGAACCCGGCCGCGTCGAATTGTGGCCGCTGGTCAGCGCCGACGACGAAGAGGTCGACACCACCGAGCTCGAAGGACCGCGCGGCTCCGCAGGACCGCCGCACGAGCGGCTGGCGCGGCTGATCGCGGCCCACATCAAGGACCTGATCGGCAAGGAGCGCCGCGCCGCCACCGGCGAGCTCCTGCATGCCGGCCACTTCATGGTGCTGGTCCGCCGCCGCAACGAGTTCGTCAACGCGCTGGTGCGCGAGCTCAAGAAGGCCGAAGTCGAGGTCGCCGGCGTCGATCGCCTCAACCTGGGCGAGGAGCTGGCGGTGCAGGACCTGCTGGCCATGGCGCGCTTCGTGCTGCTGCCGCAGGACGATCTCAACCTCGCCAGCTTGCTGAAGTCGCCGTTGATCGGCCTCTCCGAGGACGAGCTCTTCACGCTCGCCTGGAAACGCAAAGGCCATCTGTGGCGCGCCCTGCGCGAGCGCTCGGGCGAGCTGTCCTACGCCGCGGCCTGGCGTCGGCTGTCCGACTGGCTGCGGCGTGCCGACTACATCACGCCGTTCGATTTCTTTGCGACGGCACTCGGTCCGGAGGGCGGCCGGACGCAGTTGCTGGAGCGGCTCGGCCACGAGGCGGGCGATCCGATCGACGAGCTGCTGGCTCGCGCCCTGCAATACCAGCGCGCCGAAGGCGGATCTCTGCAGGGCTTCGTGCGCTGGTTCGAGGCGGGCGGCGGCGAGATCAAGCGCGACCTCGACCAGAACCGCCGCCGCGAGGTGCGTATCCTCACGGTGCATGCCTCCAAGGGACTGCAGGCGCCGGTCGTCTACCTGCCCGACACCACGCGCGTGCCGCGCGACGACGGCCGCTTGCTGAGCGCCAGCGACGGCGAGGCGCGACTGTGGCTGCCGCGCGCCGACGACGCCAACGAGGCGGCGCGCGCCTGGCGCGGCGAGGCGCGAGACCGCGCGCTGGAAGAACAGAACCGCCTGCTCTATGTCGCCATGACGCGGGCCGAGGACCGGCTTTACGTCGGCGGCTGGTTTGGCCTGCGCAAGCCCGACCGCGGCTGCTGGTACGAGCGCATCGAGGCCGGGTTGCGCGCCAGCAGCGAGGCCGAGATCTTTCCCGAGAGCCCCCAGCCGCGTGGCCGCGCCGAGCCGCGCGCCTTCGACTTCCGTTCATTGCTGCCCAACGACGGCTGGGCGGGCGACGGCTATGAGCTTTTGAACACCGGCACGATCCGCGAGCCCGAGCAGGCCGAGCTCGGCCTCGAAGCGGCAGCCGCGCTGCCTGCCTGGGTGCGCCAGCCGGCGCCGACCGAGCCCGATCCGCCGGCGCCGCTTGCGCCCTCGCAGCCGCTGCCCGACGAGGCGCTGGACGGTCCGCGCGCCTTCAGCCCGTTGACGTCGGGCGATCCGCGACGCTGGAAGCGCGGCCAGCTCCTGCACGAGCTGCTGCGACACCTGCCAGCGACGCCACCGGCCGAGCGCCGGGAGGCGGCGCGGCGCTTCCTCGCCCAGCCGGCACATGGGCTCGGCGAAGACGAAATCGCGGGCTGGAGCAACGAAGCGCTCGCCGTCACCGAGGCGCCGACGCACGCCGCCTTGTTCACCGAGAGTTCGCGCGCCGAGGTGCCGTTGACCGGCACGGTGCGGACCCGGCGCGGCACCTTCACGGTCAGCGGCCAGGTCGATCGCCTCGCCGTGTCCGAGCGCGAGGTGCTGATCGTCGACTACAAGACCAACCGGCCGCCGCCCGAAGCCGCCGCGCAGGTGGCGCTGGCCTACCGGCGCCAGCTCGCGCTCTACCGGGCGTTGCTGGCCGAGATCTATCCGGGCCGCACCGTGCGGGCGTTTCTCCTGTGGACGGCTGTGCCTTTGTTGATGGAAATCGACGCGAAAACTCTAGACGAATCAATGCCCTATGCGGCCGCATCTTGACTCGCCCGATGAGCGTTCCTAGCTTTGGGCCCAAGGGCGGCGCCGGTCCATCGACCGGCCTGTAGTGTTTTTGGGAGAACCCATATGACCGTCAAAGCGACCGACACCTCCTTCGAGCAGGAAGTCCTGAAGTCCGACACGCCCGTCCTGGTCGACTTCTGGGCCGAGTGGTGCGGCCCGTGCCGCATGATCGGCCCCTCGCTGGAGGACATCGCCAAGGAGATGGATGGCAAGCTCAAGGTGGTGAAGGTCAACATCGACGAGAACCCGACGACGCCGTCGCGTTACAACGTCCGCTCGATCCCCACCCTGCTCTTGTTCAAGAACGGCCAGGTCGCCGCCACCAAGATCGGCGCCGAGCCCAAGCAGAAGCTGGTGAGCTGGATCAACACCGTCGTCAGCTAAGGACGCTTTCAAGAATAACTGAATCTGAGGGTTTGCCTGGTGCGACCGA
>WHTW01000087.1 GCA_009377525.1 Rhodospirillales bacterium | reverse complement strand
CCTGCTCGACGAGGGATTGCACGCTTTTGGGATCGAGACCGAACTTCCTGGCAAGGAGACGCTCGATCGTACGTCTCTCGCCGGCATCGACCTTTTCGTCCATGCGCATCAACTCGACCAACAAGGCGGCGACTGACAACGCGAGGTCGTCGACATGCTCCTCCGATGTCCGCTCGGCGCGACCCGTCAGCAAGTCCAACAGACGATCGATCATGGTGCTGGGTAAACCGACAAGAGTGTTGAGTCCATGAGAGGTGGAGACACCGAGGTGCATGCACCATGCGGTCGGATGCCACGGTAGCGTGTCGTGGTACCCGTCTGGATGTCATCGACATTGAATCCCTGCAATTCCGCCGTGCCCCTGCTGTACCGAAGTCCCACCCTCGACGGAGGTTAGGAAGTGCAAAAACTCAAACCCACAAAGACGGTCGTAGATGCCGTTCAGCCAAAGGAGCATGACTACGAACTTCGCGACACCAGGATCCAAGCGCTAGGAAAAGTGCTGCGCGCCGCGTGCCCAGCGTAGAGGAACTCTTCGAGCGCTTTATTTCAGGCTACTCCGAGCCGAGGAGCAAGTCCTCCACCGTCGAGGCGAACCGTCGCAACGGGAAACTCCATATCATTCCCCACCTCGGCGACATGAAGGCGTCCGACGTCCCACGCGCGGAAATCTCTAACCTAATGAAGAAGATGTCGAGGAACCCGACGAACGCTAGTCGGGAGATCTCGACGGTCCGCAAGATGTTCAACATGGCGGAGATCTGGGGCATGCGCCCGGACGGATCCAACCCATGCCGCCATGTCCCGAAGTTTCCAGAACGAAGGAAGACCCGGCTTATCAACGATACCGAGTAGCGTCACGACGGGTGCGTTCGGCTGGATTCAGAATGACCAGTATGTCGCTTTCCAGCGGCCTAACCGGCAGTGCATCGGCTTCATGCGGACCGGGCCAGCGCCGGATCGACGCGCTGCCGCTCTGCTACGCCGGCCGTGCAGGCGCCGGTATGACATCCACCAGGTTGCGTGTCTTCGGTGCATCAGTAATCCCTAGATGCCGAAAATAAAATGAGGAGGCAAACACGGCTGCGATGAAAGCCGGCGACGAACCACGCATCACCAAAGAGGATCCGTGCACCGGTGCTTTTCATGTCGCCTTGCCCGCCAGCCAGCACTGGCATGCAAGCTCGCGCGATGGAGCGGAACTGGACGGCCTGCAGATACCGTCCCTTGCACAATCTATCCGACAAACGTCGGACGCACAAAGTGCCTGTGTAGACTATCGTGCTCCATAGATTGGCGTGACGCCGCGAGCCGAGCTTGACTCGCCTCGCTTGGGCCAGGGCTGAGAGCCCGTGAGCTCGGGGATTGGTCGCGCCGGATCGGAGAACGCCGATGTCCGACAAGTGTAATGATGATCCTACCGAGGTCGCGGTGCCGCGACAGATGTTTGCCGACATCCTGTCGCTAATCGCCCGGCTGCGGGCACCGCCGGCGCCGGTCGAAATCGAATGAGGGCAAAGCGTCGGGTAGTGGCCCGATTATATCCGGGGAGCAGACACAGGAGGTCGCGGATGACTATTCGATCAACTTTCGCGCTCGGCGCTCTAGCGCTTGTCGTCGCGACGCCGGCCTCGGCCGAGGTGCGCCACTGCGACGCCTCGCTCGGCTGGGAGACCACGGGCGGCTCACTGAAGGGCAGCATCATCGGGTTCACCGGCGCCGGCGAATGCGGCAATAGCTCCGTCGCGAACCGTTGCCGCGAGAGGGCGCGCGAGGCGATCGAACGCTGCGTCCGGACGCAATATGAGCGGCGCTGGGAGCACCACTCCATCAATTCGGACGGTTCGCCGAGCCCGAATTTCGACCGCAGCCAGCCGGAAGCCTGCCTCCGTGCCGCGAATATCGAGGGCTATTCGCTGAAGAAGGATTGCTGGACGAGGCGGAAGGACGGCACGAATTCGGTCCGCGTCTGCCACAACGAGACGGGCGAGGAGACTGTGCCGACCTTCATCGATCCGGACGATGTCGTGAATGTCTCGACCGCGGGCGACATCAAGAGGGCGCTGGAGACCTCGGTCTGCTGCTTCAAGGATCACGGCCTGCAGAAGTTTCCCAATGAGGAGGACGTGCATGTCCGCCTGATAGCCCAGTCGTCGAGCGGCAACGACCCGCAGAATAAATGCAACATGCGGCTCGAGCTGGAGGACGACTACAAGATCAACTGCAAGAGCATCCGCGAGAGCGTCTGCCGGAAGTGACGGCGCATCGGTTATGAGGGCTCGATAATCCCCGCGAGCATGATGATCAGCACGCGGGTCGTTTTCGCCGGATCGGTCGGATCCTCCGAGCCGTACCGCATTGTCGGTGTCGTGGGTGTCGCCTTGGCGAGTGTGGAGGAGCCAAAATCGTGCTCGCCATGCGGGTCATTGTCGGCGTTTGAAATTCGAGAACGTCGCCACCCGCTGGATAACTATCAAGATCCGGTCCTACGGGACCGGGCCAGCCGGCGATCTTCGGCGGCTTCAAGAGCGTCAGCGGCATGGACGTCGAGATCGAGATCGACGATCCGCGCCAACTCGGGCAGTGGCGAACCGTCGCCGGCCGCGTGCTGTCGGCGGTCGCGCGGGGTGGGAGCTTCGCGCAAGCGGGCGAGCAGGTGACCGTCAGCTGCGCCAAGCCGCAGAACCGGCACGTGGTCTTCGTCCCCGCCGAGAGGACCGGCCACAACTGAATCGAAGGACGACGACCATGGCGACAGCAGGGCAGTTCACGACGGGCCGCTTCGAGCTTGCCATAGACGGTCACTCGCTCGCAGTTTTCTCGGAGCTCCAGGGCATCAGCCCGGTGTCGCACCGGAACGTCGCTCCGGTGACGCTGACCCTCAGGCGCGGCAAGACCAACGACATGCAGCTTTTCGTCTGGCATCGGTCGGGGATGAGGAAAAACGGCACGCTCGCCATATACGGTGCCGCGGGCGCTCCCATTGCGCGCTACCGGCTGACGAACGCCGCGGCCACGGAATGCAGGACCGTGCATAAATTCGACAGCTTCACCCTGAAGCAGAAGACCGCCCAGGTGCAGACGGAGGAAATAACGATCGTCGTCGAGCGCCTCGACCGCCACTGACCGCGATCGCCGCTCCGACGCCGCCCCGATAACCGCTCCTATTGACCTCGCGGGCAGCCCTGCGCTCAGTCCTCTTAGAAGATCGGCAGGTTGAGGAAGATTGTCGTAGTGGACGTGGCGCGCAGCGAGAAGCGCCGGCTCGGCCAGGTGCTCAGCCACCAGCAATTTCATGGCACGCAACAGACGCTCGGTGCGCCAGGAGCCCCCGCCTTCATTGAGCTTGGCAACGACGGTCGCCCAATCGTGCTGCGGCCGCATGTGGCGCACTGTCGGAAGCCAGTCATCGACAGTTGCCAGCAATTGATCGAGGTGGCGGCCCGCCAGTTGCCGGACAAGGCCGTCAGCCTGATCGACGCCGCCTGTGCCCGCGTGGCGATGAGCCAGAACGCCATACCCGCGCCGATCGACGACTGCCAGCGCCGCCTCGGCCTCATCGACACGGAGCTGACGATCATCGAGCGCGAGACGGCGGCGGGCGCCGACCACACGGCCCGGCGCAACGACTTGACGGCCGAGCGACAGCGCATCACCGACGAACTGGCCAAGCTGAACGAACGCTGGGAGGCCGAGCGCGACCTCGTGGCCAAGATCGATGCAGTGCGCGCAAAGATCGATGCCGCAACGGCGACCACGAGCGGTGCCGGAGATGGCGCCGGCAAGAGCGACGGCCAGACCGAGCGTGCCGCGCTGGCGGACCTGTCAACGCGCCTGCGCACGGCCCTCACCCTCGCGCAGCTCCTCTACGGCGGAGAACAAAACGCGACGACCATCAACATGGCGGAGTTCAAGGAGGAGCACAAAGTCAGCCTGTTGATGGGCAGCCCACCCGGCTATGTCGGCTATGGAGAGGGCGGCGTGCTGACCGAAGCCGTCCGCCGACGCCCCTACAGCGTCGTGCTCCTCGATGAGATGGAGAAAGCCCACGCGGGCGTTCAGGACGTGTTCTACTCCGTCTTCGACAAGGGGAACATGAAGGACGGCGAAGGCCGCGACATCGATTTCAAGAACACTGTCATCATCATGACCAGCAACGCTGGTACGGATCTGATCAACAAGCTGTTCGCCGACCCCGAAACGGCGCCGGACGCCGCCGGACTTGGCGAGGCGCTGCGGCCGGAGCTGGCGAAGTTCTTCAAGCCGGCCTTTCTCGGGCGCGTGACCCTGGTGCCGTATTTCCCCCTTCCCACTGCGATTATCCGCCAGATCGTGACGATGCAACTGGAACGCATCCGCAGCCGCGTGCGCGACAGCTATCGCGCGACGTTCGATTGGACGCCGGAACTGGTCGACACGATCGCGGCGCGCTGCACGGAAAGCAGTTCAGGCGCGCGAAACGTCGAGAACATCCTGACACGTACGCTTCTTCCCGAGTTGTCCGCAGAAGTGCTGGCTCGACTGGCGGACGGCAAGTCCATCCAAAGCGTCAAAGCCAGCCTCAACACAGACGGGTTGTTTTTCTTTGCCATCAACTAACCGTAAAGGTGTTGATAATCCCCAGTGGCTTTCTCCAACGGAGGTCGACAGTGCCAATCTATATGAAATTCGGCGGCATCGATGGTGGTGTGACGACGCAGGGTTATGAGAAATGGATCGAGTTGGGCTCGTTCCAGTATGGAGTTGGCCGAGCCGTCAGCAGCGGCTCCGGCGGCAACACGCGCGAGAGCTCCGCGCCCAACATCAGCGAGATCGTCGTCACCAAGCAGTTCGACACGGCGTCCGCGAAGCTCTACCAGGACTCGGTGGCCGGAACGTTCGACACCAAGGTCGAGATCAAGATGAACACGACCACCAAGAACAAGACCGAAACGTTCCTTACCTTCGAACTGTCGGATTGCGGCGTCAGCAGCTATTCGCTCAGTTCAGGCGGCGACAATCCAATGGAGAGCTTGTCGCTCAACTTCATCAAGGTCATGGTCACACCCACGCCGCTCGACAAGTCGGGCCAGATCAAGAAGGGCGACGTCGTCTCCTATGATCTGCTGTCGATGAAGGCGAGCTGAGGCACCAACCAGCCACGTCTGCAAATCGAGACAGGCCGGTGCCTTCCAGGCACCGGCGATCGGGCTCCGGTACTGCCTACTGCTGAGGTTCGGCGGGTGGCGGCTTGATGCCGGCGCTCGTCAGCAGCGAATGACGCGCTGTCTCGTCGGAAACGAGTTCCGCGACGAGCTCCGGCCAGCTAAGCCGAGCACGCCGCACGGCTTCATCCAAGGTAAACCCGATCGGCGAGCTTGGCTCGTTGCGCCTGAACCAGGCGGCAATCTCCGTCAGCTGGCGCAGCGCCTGCTCGCGCCCGGTAATGCTGCCTGGCGTCGCCACGACAGCGGAACCATCGCCTGCAGTCGCGCTTGTCATCTCGGCTGCTCCGTCTGTCGCGTCGGGTGGCGCAAATCGGCGGCAAGTCTCCGACACGAATTCAAGTAAATCCCGCACCCGGTTGGCCGCAGGGCTCGCATCACCTGCCTTTTCGTCGAAGGCGCGCTCCATTTCCTTCCACGACGCAAGGGTCTTGGTGATCAGCTCACGCTGCGCCGACCAATGCGCAGCACCCGCCAGTCGCGCTTCCTTCTCCACCTCCTCGAACGGCAAGACGCCGGAGTCGATCCGCTGGGCGCGCCGCGCCGGATCGGTGATGCCGGACAGCTCGACCGCCGCCTGGTATTGCCAGAGGCTGAAGGGCGAACCGTCCGGTCGGCGAAACAGCGCCACCTTTCGCAGCGGCTGCATCAATGTTCCGTCAGTGCCCTGGCCCGAGAGTCCCGCTACGGCGGCCACTCGGGTCTCCAGGTCGCCCTCCTCCGGCATCGGAAACAGGCCGTCCCAATGCCGCTCGACCAGCCCGCCAATGACCGAGGCGCCTGCCATCAGTCCGCGCAGCCCGGCAATCCGCACCAGCGCTTCTGTCAGCCAGGTCGCAACTTCCAGATCCTTGGACGTCGATTTCAGCGCACCGATCGCCATCGTCGCAACCGGGCGCCAGAGCACCGGCAGCCCCTCCTCGCCACCCTGGGTGTCTGCCTGCCGCTCGGCATCGCGCGCCTGGGCTCGGGCGTCACGGAGACGGAAGTAGATGGAGGTCGGCGCGAAGTCCTGTCGAAGGTCGACGCCGGTTGGCTGATCGCCGGCAAGGGGTGCCAGGATCGCCTCGAAGTCGGCCGTCTCAAGTTCCGGAATCATGGCGGAGTCACCTGCGGGACTGGTCGGCTATGATACAAGCCGCGCCGGCATGTTGAAGTGCCAAACATGCGGGAACGTGCTTTTCATCACCTTCGCGGACGCCCGAACCCGCCTATGCTACCGGCGAGAAGGGCAGATCCGGCGCCCGATTGGACAACCCCGCGGCCTCTCAGGCGGAGGTTGCGGGGGGCGCCCCATGGACTGCCTCACCGGTCCGGAGTAGTCTATAAGTAGGAGGGTTCCTGCGATGAGCTCCAGTATACACGACAAGCTGAATCGTGTGCGCAAACCCCGAGTGCACATCACCTACGACGTCGAAACCGAAGGCGCTCAGATCCAACGCGAGCTGCCATTCGTCGTCGGCATCATGGGCGATTTTTCGGGTGACCCGACGACGCCGCTGAAACCTCTGGCGGATCGCAAGTTCACGCAAATCGACCGCGACAACTTCAACGACGTGATGGCCAACATGGCGCCTGGCCTCAAGCTCAAGGTCGACAACAAGCTTGCCGACGACGGCACGCAGATGAGCGTCGACCTCAAGTTCGGCTCGATGGACGACTTCGACCCGGTGCAGGTCGCCAAGCAGGTGCCCGCCCTCGCGGCGTTGCTGGAGACCCGCGAGAAGCTGCGCGATCTCATGAGCAAGGCCGACCGATCCCAGGAGCTCGAGAACCTGCTCGAGCAGGTCCTGCGCTCGGAACAGGATCTCAAGTCGCTGTCAGGCGAACTCGGCATCAAGAAGTCGGAGGAATAGGAAATGGCCGACGCAAAGAGCGCCCCCCAGCCCGCCGCCACCACGACCGAGGCGGCCCCTGGTTTGCTTGATCAGATCCTCACCAACACCAAGCAGACCGAACCCGATCGCGCGCAGGACCTCGTCAAGACGCTCGTCGAGCAGGCGCTGGCCGGCACCGTCACCTTCGATCGCAACCTCACGCGGACATTCGACAAGGCGGTCAAGGCGATCGACGCCAAGATGTCCGCGCAGCTCAATGCGGTCATGCACGATCCGAAGTTCCTCAAGCTGGAAGGCAGCTGGCGAGGATTGCACTACCTGGTGCAGAACTCCGAGACCGGCACGTCGCTCAAGCTGCGCGTGCTCAACATGCCCAAGCGCGAGCTGGGCCGCGATCTCAGCCGGGCCATCGAGTTCGACCAGAGCCAGCTGTTCAAGAAGATCTACGAGAACGAGTTCGGCACGCCCGGCGGCGAGCCTTATGGCGCCCTGATCGGCGACTACGAATGGACGAACCATCCGGACGACCTCGAGACGCTGCGGCTGGTATCCAACATCGCGGCCGGTGCGTTTGCGCCGTTCATCTCCGCGGCGGGGGCCGGCATGTTCGGCTTCGACTCGTGGACCGAACTGTCCAAGCCGCGCGACCTCGCCAAGATCTTCGACACGGTCGAGTTCGCGAAGTGGCGAGCGTTCCGCGACAGCGAGGATTCGCGTTTCGTGAACCTCGTCATGCCCCGCGTGATCGCCCGCCTGCCCTACGGCAAGAACACCAAGCCGCTCGACGAGTTCGACTACGAGGAAGCACCGGTGGATGGCCGCGGCAAGGCGCTCGTGATGGATCACGAATCCTATTGCTGGTCCAATGCGGCCTACGTCATGGGCGCGCGCCTGACCGATGCCTTCGCCAAGACCGGCTTCTGCACGGCCATCCGCGGCGCCGAGGGCGGCGGCAAGGTGGAAAACCTGCCGACCCATGTGTTCACGTCGGACGACGGCGACCTCGACGCCAAGTGCCCGACGGAGATCGGCATCACCGACCGGCGCGAGCTGGAACTGTCCAACCAGGGCTTCCTGCCGCTTTGCCACTACAAGAACACGGACTACGCGGTGTTCTTCGGCGGCCAGACGACGCAGAAGCCGAAGAAGTACGATCGCCCCGAGGCGACCGCCAATGCCGCCATTTCCGCCCGGCTTCCCTACATCATGGCAACCAGCCGATTTGCCCATTACCTGAAGGTCATGGGACGCGACAAGATCGGCAGCTTCATGGAAGCCAGCAACGTCGAGACCTGGCTCAATCGCTGGATCCAGAACTACGTCAACCCCAACGTCGACGCGGGCCAGGACATGAAGGCGCGCTTCCCGTTGCGCGAGGCGCGGGTCGAGGTGAAGGAAATCCCGGGCAAGCCGGGCTCGTACAACGCCATCGCCTATCTGCGGCCCTGGCTGCAGATGGAGGAGCTGACCGCGAGCTTGCGCATGGTCGCGAGCATTCCCCAGAAGGCCTGACCGCCCGAACCTCTTTGACCTGGCACCCGCCGCCATCATTGGCGGGACCGGCACACCATGGGCGAGGAAGCAACGATTGCAGCCCCCACGGCGCAGGCGCCGCAGCAGCGTCGGCCCTTGCGCGAGTCGGTGCTGGCCGGCCAGTTCTTCGGCCAACGGCAGGGCGATGCCGCGGGCGAGCTCGCAGCCTTCCTCCACGGCAACCTGAGCTTCAGTGAAGCGCTGGAAGCATGGTTCGGCGAGGCCCTGACCGGCCTGCTGGCGGCGGGAGGAGACCGGCTGCGCGCGGCACTCGACCGCGACATCGCCGACATCGACGCCGCAATGGGCGATCAACTCGACGCCGTGCTCCACCAGCCACGCTTCCGGGCGCTCGAAGGACGCTGGCGCGGCCTCGCCTGGTTGATCTCCGGCATCGAGCCTGGCCGGCGCGTCAAGGTGCGGCTGCTGCCCATCTCGTGGAGCGAGCTCTGCCGTGACCTCGAGCGGGCGCTGGAATTCGACCAGAGCCTCACATTCCGCCGGATCTACGAGGAAGAATTCGGTATGCCCGGTGGCGAGCCGTATGGCCTGATGGTGATCGATCACGCCATCCGGCATCGCGTCGCCCCGGGGGCCACGACCGACGACATGGGTGGCCTGGCACAGCTCTCGGCCGTCGCCGCCGCCGCCTTCATGCCGACCGTGCTGTCGCTCGATCCCAGCGTGCTGGAAGTCGACACGTTCTCCGACCTCGAAGGTGTGCGTGACATCACCGCCTCGCTGCGCGGTCCCAATCACCTGCGTTGGCGAAGCCTCTCCGGGCGGGCCGACATGCGCTTCGTGGCGGTCGCCCTGCCGCGCCTGCTGGCGCGTCGTCCCTGGGCGGACGAACCCGGTCGTCTCGACGGCTTCCGCTACAGCGAGCACGCGCCGACGGCGGAAACTCGGGTATGGATGAGCGCCGGATACGCCTTCGCCGCCTGCGCGGTCCGCGCCTTCCTGGACAACAACTGGCCGGCCGACGTGCGCGGGGTGGAGATCGACCGTGTCGGCGGCGGGCTTGTCAGCGATCTCGCCGCCGAGCCGTTCAGCAGCGGGCCGCCCCATGACTGGCCGCGCAAGTCCATCGAATACCAGTTCAGCTACCGGCAGGAGCAGGCCCTGGTCGAGGTCGGATTGTTGCCGGTCGGCGTCCTGCCGTTCGGCCCCGAGCTGGTGTTCGGCTCTTCGCGCAGCATGCAGGCGCCGGCGAGCTATTCCGGCGGCACTGCTGCCGTGGCCGAGGCGAACGCCCGCCTTTCTGCCCAGATCAACTCGATGCTGTGCGCGGCCCGGTTCGCCCATCTCCTCAAGGTGATGGGGAGGGACATGGTGGGCGCCTTCCGCACCGCCGACGAGATCGAGCGGCAGCTCAACGCCTGGCTCCAGGGCTACGTCAACACCAACATCAACAGCACCGCCGATTCGCGGGCGCGCTTTCCCCTGCTCGAGGGCAACGTGCAGGTCCGCGAGCGGCTCGAGAAGCCGGGGGTGTTCGGCTGCACGATCCATCTGCGCCCGCACTACCAGCTCGACGATATCGCTACCGCCTTCCACCTTGTCACCGAACTAGCGGCACCCAGCGTCTGACGACGCAGCCGCTCAGGAGGATCGATGTCGCTTTCCCCCACTGGAACCGCCGATCCGGGCGAGGCTGGTCGTCTGTTCCGCGAAGGCAATCTTGCCGACGCACTGACGGCGGCCAATGCTGCGGTGCGCCGGGCGCCAACCGATATCGGCGCCCGGGTCCTCCTGGCCGAGCTGCTGGCCTTCTCCGGCAACATCGAGCGCGCCGATGTCGTCCTTGACGCCTGCGCCGACCTCGACCCGACGGCCGCAATCGTCGTTGCCGAGTTCCGCCAGTTGCTGCGCGGCGAGCTGGCAAGGCGACAGCTGTTCAGTGACGGCCGGGTGCCGGAGTTTCTCGGCGAGCCCACCGCTGCCCAGCGCTCGTCGTTGGCCGCCATCGTCGCATTGCGCAACGGCGATTCAGCCGAAGCCGCCAGGCTCGCCGCCGAGGCGGAGGAAGCGCGCCCTCACCCGACCGGCACTGTGCGAGACGCGGCCTTCAACGACATGCGCGACGCCGACGATCTGCTGGCCTCCTGCTTCGAGGTCATCACCACGACCGGCAAGTATTTCTGGATCCCGCCGGAGCGGGTGCTGCTGCTGGAGTTTCATGCCGCCAAACGGCCGCGCGATCTCTTCTGGCGTCGCGCGACCATGCAGGTTGCCGATGGTCCCGATGGCGAGGTGTATCTGCCGGCGCTCTATCCACCGACGACGGGCACGGCAGCGGCAATGACCGACGCGTTGCGTCTGGGTCGCGCCACCGACTGGCGCCAGGCCGGTGATGGCGGACCGACCCTGGGCCTCGGCGCGGTGACCATCCTGGTCGGCGAGGACGCGCTGACCTGGCTCGAAATGGACAAGGTCAGCTTTCAGGTGGCGTCGTGAGCGACAGCCGAAACCGCCTCATAGCCGAAAACCTTGGCGCGACGCGGGCCAGACGGGCCCAGCTTCCGCTCCTCGACCGGCTTGTCGATTCGGACCCTTCACAACGCTCCGACAGCCCCCTGTCTGCGACCGCCGCGATGGACGCCATACGGGTCAGCATCTGCAACGACCTGGAGGAGCTGCTCAACACGCGCCGGAGATGGCGGTCCTGGGATCCGCATCTGGCCGAGCTCGATCGCTCGCTGGCCGGGTTTGGGCTGCCCGACTTCGCCTCCGGCGCCTTCCATGATCCGCGCCGCCGCGAGGAGCTGCGCGTGCTCGTCGAGACCTGCATTCGCCGCTTCGAGCCGCGCATCGTAAGCCTCAAGGTCACGCTGCTCGAGGCAGCCGACAAGGTGAGTGGAACGCTGCGGCTGCGCATCGACGCGCTGTTGCATGCCGAGCCGGCGCCCGAGCCGATCGCCTTCGATACGGTCGTCGATCTTCTCACCAAGAACGTGACCGTTCTCGAACAGGAGGCATAGGTGGCGTCGGACTCCCTGCTTACCTTCTTCAATCGGGAACTCGAGGCACTGCGCGTGCTGGCTGGCGAATTCGCCGAGCGCCATCCGAAGATTGCCGGCCGCCTGCGGCTGACAAAGGACACCGTCGACGATCCTCACGTCAGTCGCCTGCTCGAGGGCGTGGCCTTCCTGGGCGCGCGCGTGCAGCACCGGCTCGATGACGAGTTTCCGGAACTCACCGACGGCCTGCTCTCCGTACTCTATCCCCACTATCTCGCCCCCATGCCCTCGGTGGCGATCACCCGGTTCGCCGCCAACCCGGACTTGCCGGGCCCCGCTCATCTGCCGTCCGGCCTCGCCGTTGAAGCCGAGCCGGTCGGCGGCGAGACCTGTCAGTTCCGCACCGCCTATCCCCTGATGCTGTGGCCGGTGGAGATCGACGCCGTCCGGCTTTCGGGCATGCCGCTGTCCGCTCCGGCAAATCCGGCCGCCGCCGAAGCCGTCGCCTGCCTGCGCATCAGCTTGCGCTGCAGCAACCCCACCATGACCTTCACCCAGCTCGGCCTCGATCGGCTGCGCGTTTTCCTCACGGGTGAGCACGGATCGCGGCTGCTGGAGCTGCTGCTGGCGCATACCGTCTCGGTCGCCCTTGCCGATGATCTTCCGGACCCGCATCCGGTGATCTTGCCGCCGGACACCCTGCAGGCGGTTGGCTTCGCGCCCGAGGAAGCGCTGTTTCCGTGGCCGGCGAGGTCGTTCTCCGGCTTTCGGCTGCTCAGCGAATATTTCGCTGCTCGCGAGAAGTTCCAGTTCATCGACATCTGCCGGCTCGATGCCAAGACGCTCGTCTCGGCCGGCAACCGGATGGATATCTTCGTCTATCTCGATCGCGCGATGCCGGACCTCGAACGTGCGGTCCAAGCCAGCAGCCTCGCTCTCGGCTGCACGCCCATCGTCAACCTCTTCTCGCAGCGTTGCGAGCCGATTTCGCTCGACCATACGAGCATCGAATATCGCGTCGAGCCCGACGTGCGCCGTCCTGCCAGCGTGGAAGTGTGGTCGGTCGAGCGCGTGCGCGAAAGCCTGCCGAATGGCGAATTCAGGACATGGCAGCCGTTCCACCGGCTGACGCGGCGGCACGCCGACGACGCGGCGGACGGAGCGACCGGCGGCTTCTACGGCACCGCCCGCCGAGACACCACCGGCGATTTTCGCGGCACCGAGGTCTATCTGCTGCCGCACGATGCCGGTTTCGATCCCGAGCGCGAGGGCAGCGGCGTGCTCTCGATCGACGCGCTGTGCTGCAACCGCGACCTGCCGGCCTCGCTGCCGTTCGGCGGCGGGCGCCCGACGCTCAGGCTGGTCGAGGGCGCCGCCGCCGTCACCGGCCTCAGCTGCCTGACCGCACCGACACCGACGCTGCGCATGCCGGTCCGCGAGCGCGGCTTCTGGCGGCTGATCTCTCATCTGTCTCTCGGGCATCTCAGCGTTGTCGGCGGCGAGACCGCCGCCGACGCCTTGCGCGAGGTGCTGCGCCTTTACGATTGCCGTGAGTCGACCGAATCGCGGACGGCGATCCGCGCCCTGCTCAATGTGACGTCCGGGCCCGGCACGGCCCGTATTCCCGGGTTGCGCGGTCCCGGTGCGCGCAGCGGCGGCTTTTGCCGGGGACTCGACGTGACCCTGACGTTCGACGACCAGGCGTGGACGACGGGCGGATTGTATGTCCTGGCGTCGGTGCTCGACCGCTTCCTGGCATTGCATGCGACCGTGAATTCGTTCGTGCGCACTGAGGCAGTCCTGCGCGGGCGGCCCGGCGTTGCCGCCAGTTGGCCCGCACGGGCCGGCAACCAGGTCCTGCTGTGACGGGGTCCCGTTCCTCCCGGCGCGGCGAGGCGCCAATGGGCCGCCTCAAGGACCAGCCGCAGCGCTTCAGCTTCGATGCGGCTGTGCGGATCCTGACCTTTCTCCGGCGCCGGGCTGATCCGGCCGGGGCTGCCCGCTTCACCAGCACCACCGGGTCATCCTATCTGCCTGCGGAAGTCACCCAGGTTCAGGTCGACGCCGGGATCGCCGAGCCGCTGGTGACGGTCGGGCTCATCGGACTGACCGGGCCGGTCGGCGTCCTGCCGAGATACTATTCCGATGCCGTCGTTGCCGATCAGCGATCGCGCGCGTTCTCGCTCACGCGGTTTCTCGATCTGATTTCGCATCGCATGGTCGCGGCATTCGCGGCTGCCGGCACGAAGTACCGGCCGCATCGCGCCGCCGATGTCGGCGCTCTGTCGGCCGGCCCTGAGCGTGGCGACCCGGTGGCTGAAGTGCTGCTGTCCCTGACCGGCTACGCCACCCCTCACCTTGCCGAACGCCTGCTCGCGGGACCGGCGGCGTTGCGTCACTACGCGGGATTTTTCTCAGCCCATCCTCGTTCCGCGGATCGGCTCGAGGCATTGGCCTCCGACTGGCTGGGGCGTCCGGTCAAGGTCGAGCAGTACGCCGGCGCTTGGCTCGCCCTGCCTGTCGATCAGCGTTCGCGCCTCGGCGTAGGCCTGTCGCCCGGTGGATTTTGCCAGCTGAGCGTCGACGCAGCGGCCGGCGTGCGCGCCTGGGACCAGCAGGCGCGAATCGTCCTGCGCATCGGACCGCTCGACCTCGCCTATTTCGAGAGGCTCTTGCCGGATCAGGCTTTGCTGCGCGAGTTGATCTCTCTGGTGCGAGCCTATGTCGGCTTCGAAGTCGGCTTTGCCGTCAATCCTGTACTCGCCCGCGATGCTGTTCCGCCGCTGGCCCTGGCTCCGCCGGGCGAGCCCGGTTCGGGCGGCGCGAGGCCCCTGCTCGGCTGGAACACCTGGCTGCCGACATCCCGTGCCGTGCCCCGGCGCACCGATGCCAATGACGCCTTGTTCGAAAGCGAGATTGTTGAAGGACGTGCATGAACCAGTCGTGGACCAGCGGCTACGTTGCCGACATCGCCTATATCGAGGGCTTCTATGTCCAGCAGTCGCCGGCGCGCCTGGCTCTGGCCTGTCTGTTCGGCAACGTCGCGGCCGACCTGCCGGAACCCGACGATGCCGCCTGTTATCTGGAGCTGGGCTGCGGTTGCGGCATCGGCGCGCTCGTCACGGCGGCCGCCAACCCGGGATGGCAGGTCACGGCGATCGACTATAATCCGGCCCATATCGCCATTGGCGCCGCTCTCGCCCGCGCCGCGCGCCTCGACAATATTCGCTTCATGGAAGCCGACCTCGCGCAGCTGGCGACAAGCGCCCAGGCCGACGCCATTCCCCAGGCCGACTTTGTTAGCATGCACGGCCTGTGGTCGTGGGTCAGCAACGAGGTCCGCACCGGCATCGTTCGGCTGCTGGCCGCCAAGACGCTGCCAGGCGGCATGGTCCATCTGAGCTACAACGCCTTGCCGGCCTGGCAGGGCGCTCTCGGCATGCAGCGGCTGATCTACGAGACCGGCATCCGGGCCGGCGGGCGCAGCGACATGCAGGCCCAGGCGGGCCTTGCGCTGGCGCGCGACCTCAAGGCGGTCGAAAGCAAGTATCTCACCGAGAGCAGTCTCACGCGCGACCTGCTCGACACCACCGCCGCGATGTCGACGGAATATCTCTCACACGAATACATGAGCGCGCATTGGGCGCCCGCCTTCCACGCCGACGTCGTGGCAGCGCTGGCCGAAGCGAAGCTCGACTGGGTGTCGTCCGTCAATCCGATGGAGAACTTTCCCGAGTTGATGCTGACGGCGGAACAACGCGACGTGATGAACCGCTACAAGGATCCCCTGCTGCGCGAGCTGATCAAGGACATGTGCCTGCCGCGGCAGCTGCGCCACGACGTCTTCGTCCGCGGAGCGAGGCGCGTGCACAACGAGGCGCGCGATGCCGCTCTCTCCCGCCTGACGGTGGTGCCGATCGTCAGCCCGGGCGAGCTGCAGACCAAGATACGGGTGCCGGCCGGCATGGCCGAGGTCGGCGACAAGCTCAAGGACATGATGGTCGCGGCGATGCGCGGGCCGGTGACGATCGGCGATCTGATGGCGCTGGGCGGCGAGCGAAGCAACCCGGCGGAGCTGTTGAGCATCCTTGTCGGCTCGCATCAGTGCCAGCTCGCACTGCGCTCGAACGGCGAGCAGCCCGACTCCGCCAACCGCCTCAATCGCGTGTTCGGCTCGCGCGTCCATTCGATCGTCGACGCCAAGACCTCCGGCGGCCTTGCCTCCTGGCGGCTCGGCACCGGCCTGACGGCGCCGCCCCTCCTGCAGTTCATCACCGCCCGTCTTCTCAGCGGCGAGCGGGAAGACAATGCCGACGCCTGGATCAAGGCCCTGAGCGCGGACGTGGTGCCGGAAAAGCACGATACCGTGCGCGACGTCGTCCATACCGCCATCGAGCAGCGCCTGCCGATCCTGCGCCAACTGCGAATCGTTCCCGACTAGCCCCCCTTCGCTCCTGCGGAGCTTCGGGGGACTTGAATCGGCCACCAACTCAGGCCATCCGAAGCTGCCCAGCAGCGTAGGGTGGCTAGGCACCTTCTCCACTGGAAATGGAAATATCCCAATAGACCACACCCTTCTGCCAAATTGTCGCCGCCAAGCTCGTGTTTCCTTCCGATCTTGGGTCGGCTAGCGTTGAGTGCCTGAAAGCACCGATCGTGACTTGGCTGCTGGGACACCACACCGAAAGTTGCGCTGCACATGGCCGAAGATGACAAGAAATCCCTGCTGTCGATCACGAGCTCGGCCGAATCGCCGCTGACGGCGGTCCGGATGGTGGCTACCGAGACGATCAGCGAGCTGTTCCGCTTCCAACTCGAAGTGGTGGCCTCGGGCAGGATCAACACCACGAACATGCTGAACAAGCCTGCCTGCGTCGCAGTCAACCACGGCGGGAAGACGACGCGCTATTTCCACGGCATCGTCTCGGAATTCGGCGTGCTCGAGCAGAGTGGCGTCGTGGACAAGCTCTACAAGATGGTCCTCGTGCCGCAACTGGCGCATGCCGGCATTCAAAGCGACTGCCGGATGTTCTTCAACAAGACCGCCGAGGACATTCTCAAGATCATCTTCAATGAAGCCGGCGTGACCAGGACCGCGTTTCGCCTGTATTCCGCGCCGGCCCAGCGCAAGGCGACGGCGCAGTTCAACGAGACAGCGCTGCACTTCGCAACGCGCCTGATGGAGGAAGAAGGCTGGTATTACTTCTTCGAGCATGATTCCGACAGCCACACGCTGGTCGTGACCAACGAGAACAACGGCTTCTACACCATCCCCAATGCCACGCTCCGCCTCGGCGTCGGCACGACCGCGGACATGATGGTCGAGTTCCGCAAGCCCGAAGCGTTTGCTCCCGGCAAGGTGACGGTGAAGGACTACGACCACGACGCGCCCGACAAGAACCTGAAGATGGAGCAGAACACCATCCTCAAGCATGGCGGGACCTCGAACCGACCGGTGTTCCATTGGCCCGCCCTGACCCGCGACACGGGCATGGCGAAGAACCGCGCAAGATGGCGGATGGAAGCGGCCGAGGCCGCGGTTTCCCTGATCGGTGGCGGTTGCGACCATGCCGGTCTGATCGCCGGCGGGAAGTTCAAGTTGCGCACCGACGCCGGCGAGCAGGTTCACGTCGTGCAGCAGATCACGCATCACGCCGAGGACGTCTCCGAGCGGGCCGGCGTCGCATCGGGCACCGACTACTCGAACAGTTTCACGTGCATCCCCAACTCGGTGCCATGGCGGCAGCCGATGAAAACCGCGCGTCCACGCATGGAGGGCCTTCACACGGCCAAGGTCCTGGCGCCGTCGGGGGAAGAGATCCACACCGACGACCAGGGGCGCATCAAGATTCGCTTCTTCTGGGATTGGCGCGAGGACGCGACGGCCGACAACAGTGAATGGGTACGCGTCGTGCAGCCGTGGGCCGGCAACCAATGGGGCGGCCAGTTCATCCCGCGTGTCGACACCGAGGTCGCCGTCGCCTTCATGGATGCCGATCCCGACCGCCCGGTGGTCATCGGCGGCCTCTACAACGGCAACGACAAGCCGATCTTTCCGGTCGCCGAGAAGACGAAGCTCGGCTTTCGCTCGCGGTCGGTGACCAAGGGCGGCACCTCCGACTTCAACGAGATCACTCTCGACGACAAGAAGGGCAGCGAGCAGCTTTTCCTGCATGCCCAGAAGGACATGAAGACCGAGGTCGAGAACGACCAGACACTGACCGTCGAGAACGACCGCACCGTCACCATCAACAAGGGCAACGAGACGGTAACCCTCAAGCAGGGCGATCAGACCACCGAGCTGAAGCTCGGCAACATCTCGGTGAAGTGCGATGTCGGCTCCATCACCATGGAGGCGATGCAGTCGATCACGTTGAAGGTCGGGCAAAGCTCGGTCAAGATCGACCAGATGGGCGTGACGGTCAGCGGCATGATGATCAAGATCGACGGAACGGTCATGACGGAGGTGAAGGGCTTGATGACCCAGGTCAAGGGTAGCGCGATGCTGCAGCTGAGCGGCGGCATCATCATGATCGGCTGAGGACCCCGCCATGGCTTCCCCGACCACCACCAAGCCTGCGAACAAGTTCAGCAGCGATCTCGCGCGCACACTTCCCCACCTGCAGCTCGACGAGCAGGGCCGGTCGGCGTTGGCCGGCTGTCAGGATTCCATCGAGGCGCTGGACCGGCTCGAGCGGGCCGGACTTCTGATCGAGGCGACGCGGCTCATCGCCCACGCGCTGCCCGCACGCGAAGCGGTGTGGTGGGCCTGCGCCTGCTCTCGCCACACCGCGGCCTCTGGCACCAATCTGGCGGCTGAGGCACAGGTGCGCGAGGCGGCGGAGGAATGGGTCCGCAAGCAGACTGACGAGCACCGCCGCACCGCGATGAAACAGGCGGAGACGACGGGCTTCGGCAACCCCGAAGCGTGGGCCGCCGTCGGCGCCTTCTGGAGCGGCGATTCCATGGCGCCGCCGGAGGCGCCGAAAGTGCCGCCACAGCCGCATTTCACCGGTCTCGCCGTGGCGGGTTCGGTCGCCCTGGCCGCGGCCCGCGGACCGGCAGTGCGGCGCGAGGAGAGGCTTCTGCGCTTCCTGGCCTCGGCCAAGGACATCGCGACCGGCGGCGCAGGACGCCTCGAAGCGGAGCCAGATTGATGGGAATGCCTGCAGCCCGCGTCGGCGACATGCATGTCTGCCCCATGATCACCGTCCTGGTGCCGCATGTCGGTGGCCCGATTCTTCCTCCCGGCTGCCTGACCGTCCTGATCGGCGGCATGCCGGCCGCCCGTGTCGGCGACATGGCCGTCTGTGTCGGGCCGCCCGACGTCATCGCCCTTGGATCCTTCACCGTGCTGATCGGCGGCATGCCGGCCGCCCAGCTAGGCTCCATGTGCGCCCACGGCGGCGCTGTCGTCATGGGTTGTCCCAACGTCATCATCGGCTGAAGGGTCGGGTCGCGATCGATCGCCTGCGTTGAAGTCGATCGTCACGGCCGTGACGTTGTCGGTCGCCTGGGCCATCAGCGCGGCCGTGACCAGCCGCTCGGCGGCGGCCTCGTCGTCGCCGGCAAGCAGTTCAGCGAGCAGTTCCTCGGGCAAGGTCTTGCTCAAGCCATCGCTGCACAACAGCAGCCGGTCGCCGGCCTGGAGCTGGCCGGTTCGCTTGTCCAGTTCGAGAAGGTCGATATCGGCGCCGACGGCGCGCGTGATGATATTGGCCTGTGGATGGCGGGCAGCTTCGGCCTCGCTGATGGTGCCGTTCTCGACGAGGACCTGCACCAGGCTGTGGTCGCGGGTGATCCTGGTGAGCGCGTGGCCGCGCAGCAGGTAGGCGCGCGAATCTCCGGCCCACAGGCAGGCGAAATGGTCGTCGCGCGCCAGCAGCACGACCACGGTCGTCGCCACCGTTGCGCCGGCGCCATGCCGTGAGGCCTCGCTGTGCAGGCGCGCATGCGCCGCCTCGAGCCGCGATCGCACCTCCACGAGCATCTCGCTGGCGGAGAGTCCGGCGTCGATGGATTGGAGAAGTTCGGCGACCTCGGCCGACGCAATCTCGCCCGCGACGTGCCCGCCCGCGCCGTCGGCGACCGCCCAGAGGCCGAGATCTGGCCGGTTGACATAGGCGTCCTCGTTCAGCCGGTTCGCCGCGCCGGCATGCGTCGCCGCGCAGGAGCGGAAGCTGCCGAATCGTGCTGAGTTCTGACCGATCCCGTTGTCAGACATCACGAAGCATCCGAAGCTCGGGGGACCAGCTCTGCCGACGCCACCTCGCCTGCGCCCCAGTCGTCGTCTATGAGAGCGGCAAAGTGGCTGCCCTCCGGCAGGGCTGTTCCCGTTTCGAAACGTGCGACAACTCTCGGACCGCCCTCGGTCCACCACGCAACGCGACCCGGCACGAAACCCAACTCGAGAGCCGGCCCGTCGACCGCCACGAAGGCAGCCTGGATACGCTCGAGCATGTCGGCTGGTGTGAGATCATACTCCAGCGCGTCACGCCCGGCCTCCTCGGCCGCCGCCAGGAAGGACGTCATCTCCCCGACGTAAGACAACCAATCACACGGCGCCGCGGCGGCAATCGTCAATGGCGAATAGCGTCCGACCTTGTCCACGCTCGGCAGCCAAAGTCCGAGCATGCCGCTCTTGCCGCAAAGCCCCGGCGGCAGCATGAAGCGCCAGACCGGGGCCTCCAGCCAGGCGGCGGACCACTCGTCGCGCCACCGCCCCTGCGTCTCGGCAAGACCACGCTGCCACCAGCTATCCCAGCTGTCGGTGAAGTCGCGCGGCAGGTTCTGCCGCACGAAGTCTCCCCGCGCCGGCAGCTTGCCGAACAGGCCGGCAATCGCATCGGGGGGAAGCGCCGGCATCGCCAGGCTAGCCGCTGACGGACGGACAGCGGAAGTCCTGCAGGACGCCCGGTGCAAAGGGATTCATGACCGAGCCCGCGCGAATCTCGAACGCAGCGCTGCGCTCGCCGAGCGAGAAGCTCAACAGATAGCGCTCCGGCGAACCGGCCTGCTGCAGCGTGCCGCGACCAAACAGGCGGAACATCGCCCACGGGCCGGTCTCCGACAGCACGCCGGTGCCGTCGCGCGGCGGCGGATTGAAGACCAGCCGCACATTCGTCATGCCGTTCGGTCCCGGCCAGGTGATCTGGGTCGAGCGCGCCGGCCCGTGCGCGTAGGCGACCGACGTGCCGTCGAATTCCAGGCTGACCTGCGAAGCCCCCGAATCGAGCTCGACGGGCATGATGTCGAAGCGGACGGCGATCGTCGTCGAACCGGACGCGAAGAACAGGTCACGGATGACGGCGGCGCGCTGGAACTGGGCGATGTCCGCCGGCGAGACCGGCGCCGACACGCCATCCACCGCCTGCGGCGTCCAGGTCTTGCCGGTGGTGTTCACATAGGGCCGCAGCTGGGTGTTGAAGAACCCGTCGATCAGCCCGCCAGGCGCGAACAGCTTGGCGAAGTCGTCCAGGGGCGTCTCGTTCGAGCTGCCGGGCACGAACGGGAAGCGCCCGTTGACCGCGGGTGCACAGAGCCTGCCCGGTCCGTTCACGCCGTTATAGGCGGCGGCAACCTGCTGGCGCGCGCCCCCGCTGCGCAATGCCGTGCTCTGCTCGGCCAGGCGCGCCAGCCAGCGACCAAGCGGCTGCGGCTGGCGCTGCGACTCCGCTCGCAGCGCAAGCGAAGGATCGTCGCTGGCCGCCACGGCGGACGCACCGACACCGGCGGCATTCATCCTTGCAAGCTGTTGCCGCAGGTCGTCGAGGACCTTCAGCACCTGGTCGATCGGTGCGGACCCGGGCGGCGTGACCAGGTCGCGGAGCTGTTTGTAGCGCTCGTCGATCTGATGACCGGGCGGAAGCGCAGGCGCTGCACCGCCCTGGCCGGCAAGCAGTGCGGCAAGAGCCGCGGATCTCGCCACCGTGGGCGCTGCTGCTGCCGCCTTCTGCCTTGCCGCCTTTTCCGCGGCCTTTTCCGCCGCCTTTTCCGCCTCCCCTGCCGCTGCCTCGGCAGCCGAAGGCTTCGGCGGCTCCGACAGCGTGAGCTGCCGGGCGATGGCCACGAGCAGTTCCTTCAACGGCGACTGCTTCGACGCCAGGATATAGAGGTCCTGCGACGCCTGGTTCAGGCTGCGCAGCGGCGCGATCTCGAGATCCTGCAGCAGCCCGTCCCACGCCTTGGCGTAGTCTTCCATGTACTGCGCGACCACTTCATTGGCGACCTCGCTTTGCTTCGAGAGGTCGAAGTTGACGGGCACCTTCTGGCCCAGCACCCAGCTTTCCGCCGCAACCTCGCGCGTCGCCGTGGCCAGGGCAGGCAGCAGAACCTTGTGGAACCCTTCCACGGTCAGGAAGCCCGGTATGCCGTCGCTCAGCTTCTTGCCCGACGCCCTCGTGAAGACGCTTCCGCCCGCCCGTCCGAGCGCGTCGCTCGGCCGCCAGGGCGGCAGGCTCTGGGCGGCGGCCGAAGGCTTGATGCGGGAGTAGGCGCGGGACGCCAATGAGACGCGGCTGAAGGTCGTGCGCGCCTTCGCGACCAGCGCCTCGTCGAGAGTCACCGCCGGCAAGGACTGTGCGAGGAGCGCATCCAGATGAGTCTGAAGGCTGGCGACCACCGCCAGGTTGCCAGGGCCGGAATATTGGTGCTGCCAATCGTACGTCATCCACTCCTTCACCAGGGACCGGTCGAGCGGGCCTTGGCCGCCGAGCATCAGGTAGATGCGAGTCGCCTCGTACAGGAATTCCGGCTGCGTGAAGTAGCCACGCATCTGGGCTTCCAGCCGCCAGATCAGGCGCGGCAGCAGCGCGTAGCCCAACGCATGCCGATAGACGCTCTCGGCGCCGCCGCGCAGCTTGGCCGTCTGCGACAGGTCGAAACCCGCCAGCAGGGGGCTGCCGCCCTCGGCCGTGGTCGAGAGATCGCGGGCGGCGTCCAACAACGGCAGCAGGCGCGGCAGGTCGGCATCATTGACCGGATCGAACGTCGTCTCCTTGGCGATCTTTTCGTAGCTGTCCAGGGCAGACGCCATTTCGCTGATCTCGCGCTGGCTGGACGACCGATTGGCAACCAGCCATCCGGCGGCGCCCAGGGTCAGCAAGCCCACGACGGCATACGAGGCGGACCGCAGGATGAGCCGCCGCATGCGCGCCGTCGGCGGCTCGCTCACCAGCATGGCCTCGCCGAAGATCACCCGCGCGACGAGGTGTCCGAGGAAATAGCTGCGCCCCTGAACCGGACGCAGGGCGGCGGCGCGGCGCTGGTCGAGACCGAAGGCGCGCATCATCACGCCGGTCAGGCGATCGATCGGCGAGCCTTCCTGGGTGCCGGAGGCGAAATAGACACCGCGCAGCAGCGGCGCCGGGTCGAGCCGCGAGCCGCCGAAGGCCTCCGTGAGAAAGGCCTGCAGGGGCTGCGCCAGCGTGGCGATCTGCGTCGGGAATCCAGCGATCAGGGCGCGGCGCTCGGGGCTTTGCTCGGCCTGCAGGCGATCGAACAGGCGATCGTTCAAGCTGTCGACGAGCAGCTGCAGCTCGTCGGGAAATTGTCCCACGGGGGTCGCGCCGGCCTTGCCGAACGGGAACGTCACGCCCCAAACCTGTTCGCGACGCTCGCGGTCGAGGTCGTCGAAGAATTCGGCAAAACCCGCGATCAGATCGGCCTTGGTGAAGAGCAGATAGACCGGCAGGCGAATGCCCAGGCGTTCCTCGAGCTCCTTGACGCGCCGTCGGACCGCGCGCGCGTGGGCCACCCGCTCGTCGTTCGGCGCGCTGGCGATGTCGCTGAGGGCAATTGCCACGATCACGCCGTTCAGGGGCTGGCGTGGTCTGGTCCCGCGCAGCAGATCGAGGAAGGCATCCCATCCGGCGCGATCGACGGCTGCATTCGAATCCTGGGTCGTATAGCGGCCAGCCGTGTCGATCAGCACGGCATTCTCCGTGAACCACCAGTCGCAGAGCCGGGTGCCGCCGATGCCCGCGACCGCCCCCTGCCCCATCTCGGCAGCCAACGGGAACTTCAGGCCGCTGTTCAGGAGCGCCGTCGTCTTGCCCGCCCCGGGCGGCCCGATGATGACGTACCAGGGCTGCTCATAGAGGTAGCCGCGCGTGCCCCGCGCCCTTTTCAGCAGCGACAGCGCGGTCGACATCCGTTCGCGAAGGGCCGCCGCTTCCTCGCTGGAGCGATCGTCTTCCTCGCCGGCGGCCTTCTCGGCAACGCCGATCTCGAGCTTCCGCTCACGGCGGCGGCGATTGAAGTCGAGCGCCACGTTCGCGGCGGCCCAGACCACCAACAGGCACAGAATGACGACCAGGCGGGCCACCCATCCTTCGAGCACCGGCAGAAGCGGACCGAAGAACCAGACCAGCGGCGCCAGGATGGCGACGCCGACGAAACTCAGCACCCAGCGAGAGGCGAGGAACCGCAGAGCTTTCATGACTAGCCACCCTGCCGATTGAGAACGACTTCGATGCGCCTGTTGCGTTCGCGGCCCTCGGGCGTGGAATTGGGCGCGATCGGATCGGCATCCGCCCTGCCCTCGACGGTAATCCGCGAAGGCTCGCCGATGCTGGCGGCAATGATCATGCTGGCCGCCTGGGCGCGCGCCGTCGACAGCTGGAAATTCGACGGGAAGGCGATGGTGCGGATCGGCTCAGAGTCGGTATAGCCGATGATCCGCACCGGGCCGTTCTCCTCCTTCAAGGCAAGCCCGATACGCTCGAGCAGCGGCTTGAAGCTCGCCGTCAGCTTGGCGCTTCCCGACGCGAACATGCCCCGGCCGGTGATCCGCACGAGCGGCTGTGCCGGCGTGCCGAGCACCTCCACGAGCCCCTGATCGATCTCCGGCTTCAGGAACTGGCGCAGCTTGTCGAGCGCCGACGGCTCGGGCGGCGGCGGTGGCGTCGCGACCACGGGTGCGGGCTCGACGACCGGCGTACGGGTGATCGTCGGCATGCGATCCGGCGGGGCGCCCTGCAGCCGGGCGTAGACTGTGTCGGATTCCGAGTTGAGGCTGATCGAGAACCAGAGGAAGAGCGCGCCGATGATGCCCAGCCCCGCTGCCGCGGCGACCCAGAGCGGCACGACGAATCGCGCCGGCCGGTAGGGCGCATTCACGCCTTTCGTGTGCGGGGCAAGTGCGGATTCCGCCGCCTTCCTCTGGCGGGCGATGACGGCATAGGTTTCTTCGCGGATCCGGTTGATGTCGCCGACGCCGCGCCGCGACAGGCGGTACTGGCCGATGAAGCCGAGGGACATGCAGATGTACATCAGCTCGATGACCGGCAGGAACCTGCCCGGATTGTCGCACATCTGCTTCAGCACATTGAAGAAGCGCTCGCCGCTACGCACCTCCTGATGAAAGGTCGAGACCAGCGAACGCTGGCTCCAGGTTCCACTGCTGCCCCAGGGCGTGTTCAGCACGATGTCGTCCAGGCTGGCGCACAGCGCGTAGTGAGCTGGCCGAAGCTGTTCCAGAGGCACGCCCTTGTCGCGCGCCTCCTGCTCGAAGACCCGGATCTGGCGAACGGTTCGCTGATAGAGGTCTCCGGAGTCCGGCGGGCTCGCCGTATTGCGCAACCGCGCCATGAGCTGGAGCAGCGGCGCGGCGGCGGCGGCAAGCACGTCGCTGCCAACCGCGATGTCCTCGGTCCCCTCCGCCGGCGCAGCCGGGCGTGGGGCAGGCGTTTCCTGCGGAGCCGCCTCGCTTCGCGCAACGGCAGGCTGCTCGGCCGCCGGCCGGCGCCGGCCGGGAGTCGGGCGGATGACCGTCCGGTTGTCGTCCTCAGGCTCGGCGAAGGGATTGTCGCTCATGCTCGCCTCACGTCGGCGGCGTCAGCCGCGGATCGCCCAGAGCTCGATATTGAGATTTGGGAACTCGCCGGAGAGATGGATGGCAAAGCCACCGGAAGACTGCAGTTCCTTCCAGTGCGTCGAATTGCGGTCCAGCTCGAAGTAGGTCGCGCCGGCATAGAACGGCAGTTGCCGCGGGGCGACGGGCAACGGCCGCACCGCGATTCCCGGCAGGGCGACGTTCACCAGCTCGCGGATATGCTCGACTGCGCCGATCTTGACCTGCGAGGGAAACAGCCGCCGCAACGTCTCGGTCGGCACGTCCGCCTGCACGGCCAGCACGAAGCTCGACGAACGCAGGATGCCGCGATCGACGATGGGACCGACCCGCACACCGTAGGCACGCTGCTGCAACGGGATCTGGATGGCGGTCTGCTCGATGACCGACGAAAGCGACCGGCGCAGGTCGGCAATCACCGGCGCGAAGCTGCGCTGCAGGTCGGCATGCCGATAGGGCGGATAGTCCGAGGGACGGCGGCTCGCTTCGGTGAAGGTCGCGAAGTCGCCGGCCATCTGCACGAGGGCGGCGTAGAGATCGGCCGGATGGACGCTGCCGTCGCTCGCCCAGTGCGCCAGGAGTTTTTGCGAGCGGTTGACGGATTGCAGCAGCAGGAAGTCGGAGACATCCGCGACGCCGCGCGAACCGGGGGCCGTCAGCCGCGCCGCCAGCGCCTCGCCGCGCTGATTGAGCAGCCCGGCCAGCTCGGCCAGCAGGCCGGTCAGCGGCGGAGCGGCGGCGCAGGCCAGGCACGGTGCGATCCACTGGTCGTCGAGCACCACCTTGCGGTCCGCGCCGACCTCGACCACTCGGGCAAGGCCGATGCCGTGATAGCCCGCACGATTCTCGGTTTCGAGCATGTAGCGCAGCCGCAGCCTTCCGACCTGAACCTCGGCGGGCTGCGGCGAGCCGGAATGCGTGTCGTAGGCCTCGAAGGGCCGCTGCTCATAGCGGCCGTCCGAGGAGCCGTTGGCGGTGACTTCCACCGATCCCGCCTGGCGCATCGGCAGCACGAGATAGACGATGGCATTGCGCGTCGTTTCGGGCAGGTCGAGCGGCACCGGCTGGTCGGTCTCGCCGGGCAGCGAGAACGGCGTGCCGTCCTCGAACACGCCGCTGCCGCCGGCCAGCGCGAACTGGCCGGTGGCGAGCAGGTTGCGATTGATCACCCCCTCCGTCAGCCCCCAGGCATGAGAACGCAAGGAGGCGGTCCGGTCGCGCACCAGCGCTTCGAGCCATCGATCCTGTTGCTGGAAGTGCTGCGCCCGCAGGAACATCCCCTCCAGCCAGACAACACGGTTTGACCAGGTCATGTCGATACCAGTGCGGCCCTGTTGCCGCTGATGGAGATTGCGAGCCTCGTCAGCCCGCTCTCGGCGATTGGAGCGACCATACGCCATTGCGCGCGGTCGATGTCGCGGAACATCACCGCGATGCCGACAAAGCGCACCCCGGGCTTCGGCATCAGGGTGACCTTCCGGGTCTCACCCGGACGGACCACCACCTCCTCGGAGCCGACGCTTTCCGTTCCGAGCGTCTGGACCTCCCGTTGTATCAGGGCGTAGACATCGGCCGACTCGAACCTGCCCCTGGCAGTGAGTGAATAGAAACGAACCGCAACAGACACCGGCGTGCCCATCGGATTGGGATTGATATCGGAGTTCGCCCTGATGGTCAGATCGACCACCGGCGGCGCCGGCGGACCACCGCAACCCTCGATCAGAAGGGCGGCCGGCACCGCTCCGAGCAGCAGCCGGCGGCCGATCATGACGACGCCCGATCGGCGCTCAGCTTTTCAATCGCCTGCTCGTAGGCACGCGCGAAGGCCTTGCCGAAGACGCTGTCGAAATCGTCCGAAAGGGCCTGGGTCACGCTCCTGTGCAGCTGCCCGAATGCGTCCCACGCCTTGGCTTTCTTCTGGGCGGGATGGATCTGCAACGCACCGCCGCCGGCCTTCTGTTCGATGACCTCGGGGGCGAACTGGGCGAGCAGGACCCGCACGGCCGCCTGCATCGCAGAGATCGTCGCCAGCTCGTGCATCCTGAGGTCGTCGAAGGCTTCGGCAATCGCCTCGTCCGCCGGCATGCCGCCGCGCCGGCCGATGCCGAGCAGGGTTGCCAGGGCGTCGTCGTCATCGAGTGAAAACTTCAAGGGGTTGTTTCCGCTGGGCCGAATCATCGTCTGCTCGATGCGGAACTCGTCCTTGATGCTGGCACGCGCCATCAAGGTCTGGCGAAGACCGCTAACGCTCGCCCGCAGCGCGGCGCCGATTCGCTCCAGCGTCTTCTCCGGATCCGGCAGCGTCGCGTCGCTGAGCGCGACACCACGCAGGAAGGCCTCGACCACGGCAGCGTCGCTCGGCGCTTCGGCCGGTGGTGCAGCCGTCGAAGCGGGTGGGCGGTGCTCGCCCTTTGCCGGCGCGGGGGCGGCACTCTCCGGCGCGCTCTCTGCCTGTTGCGGCCGCGCCGGCTGAGGCCGCGGGTTGGCCGACGGCAAGTCGACGTCCCAATCGTCGGGGATGATCGCGACCGGTCCCGGTGGCCGGAAAGCGCTTTGAAGGGCTGGTGCGTGATCCGAGTCCGTCGGCCCCGCGAACGACTCCGGATTGGGCGCGAGCGGATCGAAATCCGCCGGCAGGATCGGCGAATTCGGCGCGTCCAGCATCGACGCGGAGTTGGGCAGCCTGGCATCCTGGTAGGGACGAACCTCGGACCGCGACGGCAAGGGATCGTGGACGGCACTCCCGCTGCCGCGCTCGTATGCCAGGAAATTGTCGCGCTCGTTTGCCTGCTCTTCCTCGTCGATGATCACTTCGATCTCGTAAAGCCCGAACTTGACCCTGTCGCCGTTGCGCAGCTTCTGGCTGGCGCCCTTCCCGATGGAATCGCTGGCCTGGTTGAGGAACGTGCCGTTGGTGCTGTGATCCTGCAGCTCCCATTCGCCGACGCCGTAGACGAACTGGCAGTGCTTCTTCGACAGGTGACGGTCAGGATCGGCGACGACCCATTGATTGTCCTTCCCCCGGCCTATGGAGAACTCGCCGCCGCGAACCTCGCGCCTCTCGGGCGCCACGTTGTCGGGACAGCGGATCATGACAAGCTTCAGGGTCACGAGAGAGCGCACTCCTATACGGGAGGCGAACGGCAGGTCCGATCGCCTAAAATACTAGTAGGGGAACCCACGACAGGGCAATCGCATTTGGGATTCGTACCGGTTGGAACGTCGTCCTACGAACTCACTGCAAGCCGCGAACGACTATATCGACAGTTGCAGGATGCCATAAATCTACCATTAATTCATGCATCAACGGGACACGGTTGACGGCCCGGGGCGACGGCAGCCATCCTATGGATGTGCCATTCGACATTCGAACGAATCTGTCGCCATGTGCCTTGCCCCTTCTCAGACGATCCTGAGCACCGATGAAGCCGGCGCGGTCGCCCCGCCCATCTTCACCTCGGTCGGACAGGACGCGGTCAACGGCCCGGGCGATGTGTTCGTCATCCAGTCTCTGTTGAACAGGCGGTTGCCCAAGCCCCACACCGAGGTTCCCGTTACGGGCACCATGGACCCCGGGACGATCCTCGCCATCAAGGCGTTCCAGGCGGTCGTGATGAACATGAATCCGCCGACCGGACACGTCGCCCCCGGCAGCCCGACCTACTACGCTCTGGCGGCGCGGCCGCTGGTCACCAAGGAGCAGGCTCCGCCGACGAGATTTGGCCATGTCGGGATTCTGCCGCCGGAAATAATCGAGGCCGCCAAGGACTCGCGCAAACGTTGGGGCATCCCGCCCTCGATCACGCTGGCGCAATGGATCGTCGAGAGCGCCTGGGGAGCGGCCATGCCGCCAGACAGCAACAACCCGTTCGGCATCAAGGCGCTGGAGTCCCAGCCCGCGGTCGAAAGCGAGACCCGCGAAGTCATCGACGGCAAGGTGGTGACGGTGACGGCGCGTTTCCGGCGCTTCGCGAGCGTGTCCGAAGCGTTCGAGTTGCACGGCAAGCTGCTGTCGACGGGCTCGCCCTACCGCGCGGCCATGGAGGTCATCAAGGATCCCGACCGCTTCGCCGACGCGCTGACCGGCGTCTATGCCACCGATCCGCAATACGGCACGACGCTGAAGTGGGTGATGGAGAACTATCGCCTGAAACAATACGATTGACCTACGGTTTGAATTCGCCGCCGCCCGGCGGCGTTATCTTGGCGTTGCGCAGTCTATCCTCCAGCACCGGAATGGCCGCCGCGGCGTTTCCCTTCGAGCAGTCGTCGAGCGCCTGGAGGGCCTCGACGTCGATCCGCCGGCCGGTCGCATTCTGGACATAGCGCCGATAGAGCTCGCTGAGTTGGACGCAGTAGGGCTTGCCATCGCTTTGCGCCTGAGCGAGCGGCGCCGACGCCACGGCGGCAAGTGCAAGGAGAATACGTTTCACGAGACCTATCCCATGATCGGCGCTGGGCGGCAGTTCTGGCCGACGCTGATTTGACCGATGACGATGTGCTCCGCGCGATCGTACATCACAATTGATCCCGACTCGAACTCTCCCCGCATTGCCTCGCGCGTATGGAGGACGGACGAGGCAAGCCCGTCGGCCATGCTTGTGGCCGCGGGCGCAGCGAAGCGTTCGAAGTCGCCGACCGCGCGCCCTGAAGGCGAAGGCGGAGCCGACTGTAGCCATGGGTAGCCACCTCCAATCGTCATTCATTGCGAGGCGCCGTCTTCGGCGTGGCTTTGCCTTGATACGCATGGCGACAACGGGAATCTGTGGGATTTATCACTGAGAGCACCGTCGCGCATGATAGAGGTTGCTCGCCGACTGGACAGGCAATCTCGACTGCCTTGTAATCAGGGCGCGTATGGAACCGCCACGCTTTGTCGCGAGGATTCGGCACGACAGAGATGGCACGTCATTCGAGCGGGGCGCGGCGGCCATGGAAATCCGGATGATTCACAACGGCAGGGATCGCGATTCGCTCCTGATGCCGATGGACGGTCGAACCGTCGATCTCATGCTCCAGTTCAGTGTCCAACTCGTACGGTGCGAGCCGACCACGCGCATCACCGAGTTCCGTACCTGGGGGACCCATGCCAGCGGCGATGGCATCCTGCACGACGGCCGCGAGCGGTTTAATCTCGACGCGTGGACAGACGCCGAATGGGTCGCCTTTCGCGACAGTTTCGTCAGGGTCCTCATGCGCTATTGGGACGGCAAGTTCGAGCTCACGCCGAACCGGGCGTGGTATCAGGCGCGCCACGCGATCGGGGCGCCCTCGGCGTCGAGAATCACCTGCAGCATGTCCATCGGGCTGGTCGATGCGGCCGGACAGGCGAACCAGCGCTTCTTCATCATCAAGCCCCGGGAGACGAACTTCCGCTCCTTCGCCCTGGCGGAACGGCGACTTGGCATGTTCACCCACCGCGACCTCTCCCTTGACTGGAACACCCGGCAGACCCGCGTCGGCGATGTCCGGCACAGCGTCAGCTTTCTCCAGACCACGATCCTGCACGAGTTCGGCCATACGCTCGGGCTGCATCATGTCCGCGGCAGGGGCAACACCGACGCGCACTACGGGCTCACGCTGGAGCAACGCAACGAACTCATGGGCATGGGCGACCATGCGACGACGAGATTGGCCCAGCCCTGGATATCGCAGTTGCGCCACCATCTGATGCCGGCCCGCGCCGAAGCACCGGTGCGCTTCACCGCGCGGGTGGTCGCACCCCAGTTGATCACCTACTGGGACAACGACTGGGTGCCCCCGCCGCCGCCCGCGCCTTAGGTGGGTATGCCCATGACCAACCTGCCGCTTGGTTATCTGGAAGCATTCCCGGTCCAATATCACAGACATCAAACTGCTTCGGGCGTCATTGGCAGCCAGGCTTCTCGGCCAGGCCATCCAACGGAAATCACGTTTGGCCGAAGTTTCGGTGCGGACAGGAATCATGGTCAGGATGCTCACAACGCCATCGACATAATGGGGGCTCGCGGATTGCGGATCGTTGCGGCGTGCGCTGGAACGGTCGCCCATTCCTGGAGGACCCGGAATGGCGAGCATCCCGGTATCGGAACGTCTGCCGGCGGAGGCAACTTCGTTGTCATCATCGACGGCAGACAAGGGTACTACCACTACTACGCACATGGAGGCCCCCTCCACGGTCCGCTCTGGACAAAGCGTGGCCGCAGGTGTGCTGCTTGGGTATCTGGGTGATACAGGCAGGGCTCGAGGCACGCCGCCGCACCTCCACTATCAGGTGAGCATTCGCAACGATCGAGGCGCGCTGCAATCCTTTCTGAATCCCTATCCTGACCTGTTTCGGTTGGCCGTACGATGGCAACCGCAGGTTTCCGCGGGTGGGTGCGTTGTCATACCCGTGAGCCAGGGCGGCCCTTCCGGATAACAAGCGGCGCTGGATTGCTTGCAGAAGCCGATGGTGCCGCCGGTCGGATTCGAATCAACACTTCCGTGAGGAAACCTGATTTTGAGTCAGGTTAGATATATTATAAGCCTTTGAATTTACACCGTTTATATTACTACAGACTGTGTATGTGTCAGAAACTGTGTAAGTTTTGGCTCTAAACCTGTGGTCAGTCCCCTTGGGCAGCCAACCATTAGACCAACTAGGGTCTGTCGACATTCACGCAATTGCTCGCCGTTTTCTCGCGCTCAGCGGGTGCTGATGTGTAGCTTTGTATTGAGCCATCCGACCGGCGGCGCGGGCATCGACGCTGTAGCGATTATGATCCGCCGTGAT
>WHTW01000086.1 GCA_009377525.1 Rhodospirillales bacterium | reverse complement strand
CACGGTCTCGGGGTCGTCCGGCGGGTCCTGCCAGATCTCCATGTCGAAGGGCCGTGGCCTTGGCCGGAAGTAGTCGAAGGCCGCGCGCAGGGGCGCGAACAGGGTGCGCCACTTGAGCAGGGTGGGGATGACCAGCATGCCGGCGCCGATCAGCATCGCCGCCGCCCATTGCTGGTTGGCGATCATCATGACCAGCAGGGGGATGCAGGCCGCCAGCAGCAGCAACAGCATCCACCGCGTCGTGCGCACCATGGTGCGCGGATCGCTGTGCATGAACCAGTCGAGGAACTTCGCCACGGTCGCCAGCACGGAGAGGCCGAGCACGACGGCACTGATCACGACCATGTAGTCCATCGACGCACTCCCGGTGACCGGCGGGAGTTTGCGCCAAGCCCTCGCTGTCGACAATCATGCTCTGCGTTCACGCAGCCATCAAAAAGTTTATTTCCGGCGAAGGTTGTGTCTAGTATCGCGCCAACATCACCTAAGAGTAGGGGGCCGGCAAATGGCGAAGCGGGGCAAGCGGACGACCACCAAGACGCCTCAACGGGGAGGACCGGGCGCCAAGATCGTTTCCGAAGGAGGGAAGCTCCCCGCGCGGGCCACGGCCGCCGACTATGCGCGCCGCCGCGCCGAGGTCGATGCCAAGGATCACGAGGAGTTCCAGGGCTACCTGGCGGAGAAGAAGGAAGCCGATGCGCGCAAGGCCAAGGCCGTCGCGGCGCCGACCAAGAGCCGCGGCGTCAGCCGGCGCACCATGTTCAATGCCGCGGTCGGCACGGCCGTCGTCGCCGAAGCCGCGGTGCTGGGCTACAACGCGCTGGGCGGCAGCGGCGGCTCGGTCTCCGACCACGGCGTGCGCCATGCCGGCGCCAACTACACCGAGGCGCAGCGCCACAACATCGTCCGCGAGGTCGTCGACTCCAGGGCCGATTTCCGCGGCCAGAGTCTCGGCAACTGGGTCGCCCTGCTGCCGACCAAGATGGGCGGAGGCACCTATGCCATCGACCTCAACTCCAACCGCGTGCTGGGCTCGATCTGGTACTGGAACTACGGCGATTACAATCCGATCAGCCACCATCTGTGCGCCTTCCCCAGCGCCGATCCCATGCACGGCTTCGAGTTCGTCAACTCGACCCAGGGCGGGCAGAATTCGCTGATCTACGGCATGCCGACCAACGTCAATGCCGAGACCGCGCCGGAGGGCACCAACATCTACCGCGTGCGCTACGACGGCACGCAGATGCAGCTCATGGAGAACGTCTCGGAGACCACCGGGCTCGGCCTCGGCGTGCACGTCACGGTCAACCCGAAGGACGCGCAGTCCTATTTCGTGACCGACGGCCAGAAGGACATCGCCGCCTGCTTCGATCGCACGACCTCCCAGGTCAAGGCGGCGCTGCGTTTCGACTGGACGCCCAACGTCAAGGACCTGCGCGACGCCTGGATCAAGGGCGGCACGCTCACCATCAAGAAGATCTATCCCGACCCGAGGACCGGCAAGTACGACTACAAGGGCACCAAGGGCAACAAGATCGACTGGGAGATGGTGCCGATGGGCGAGCTGTTCGTCGAGGAGGGCTCGCTGCCCGGCGACGATCCGTTGTCGCTGACCGGCGCCGACGGCACGATCTGGCATCCCGAGGGGCGCTGGGCGGCGACCGTGGTGCGGCTGTGCGGCGGCATCGCCATCCTCGATCCGGAGAACAATTTCGATCCGGTGGCCTTCCTGCAGTTCAACAAGGATTCCCAGGCGCAGTATCCGGTCGAGAAGCTCGACAAGGACACCTGGCGCGTGGTGTTCGACAAGATCCACTCACCGGGCCACGAGATCGGCTTCTCGCCCGACGGCAAGTTCCTGGTGATGATGAACAATCTCCGGGAAAACAACTGCTCGGTCTTCAGCTGCGCCGATCCCGATCCGCGCAACTGGCGCAAGATCGCCCATGTCGAGGATCCGCTGTGGCGCGGCAAGTATCCCAACCCGTTCCACATGGTGTTCTCGCTCGACAGCTCCAAGCTCTACCTGACGATCCTGCATCCCTCGCCCGCCTTCAGCGGCATCATGGTGGTCGACACCAAGACCTGGACCATCATCAAGGAGATCCAGGGCATCGGGCCCGACGTGCAGACGCCGGCGCTGACCTACGACGGCAAGTACCTGATCACGCCGTTCAGCGGCTTCCAGCGCCAGCAGAGCGGCATCTCCGTCATCGACACCTCGACCGACACGCTGATCGGCATCCTGCCGAGCAACGGCGGCCATCATGACTGCGTCATCATCCCGACCAAGCTGGAGCATATGAAGCACACGCGGTCCTGCACGCTTTGATGCGCTGGCTGCTCCTCAGCCTCGCCCTTCAGAATCTCGGCCGCCGCAAGGCGCGTAGCCTCCTGCTGATCGCGGCGGTGGCCTTGGGCAGCGGCGTCGTCTTCACCGGCGCCGTGCTGATGCAGAGCATCGACCGCAGCATGGCGGTGGGCTTCACCCGCCTGGGCGCCGACATGATGGTGGTGCCCGAGGGCGCGCTCACCAACATCACCGCCTCGCTGCTGGCCGTCGAGCCCAGCGAGCTGGTGCTCGACGCCGACGTGCTCGCCAAGGCGCGGCTGGCGAGCCTCGGCCGCATCGCCGCCCAGAAGATCGTGCGGGTCGAGCATTCAGGCATCGGCAGCCATCATGATTCGGCCGACCTGATCGGCTTCGAGCCGGCGCGGGACTTCACCGTCCAGCCCTGGCTGGTCGAGAAGCTCAATCGGCCATTGCAACAGGGCGACGTCATCCTGGGCGCGGCACGCGACGGCGTGCTGGGCAGCCAGCTCCTGATCTTCGGCAAGCCGCACGTCGTCTATGGCCGGCTCGGCCGCACCGGCGTCGGCACCCACGAGCGCGGCGTGTTCATGTCCTTCGCCACGCTCGAGGCACTGGGCGAGGCGATTGGAGGAGGAATGGGCGGCGGCCACGGTGCGAAGCCCGCCGTGCTGGCGCCCGGCAAGGTGAGCGGCTTCCTGGCCGAGCTGGCGCCCGGCGCCACGCCCTTGCAGGCGCGCTTCGCCATCCTGTCGAACGTGAAGGGCGTGAAGGTCGTCGCCGGCGACACCACGCTGTCGGGCATCCGCCAGGGGCTTGCGGCCCTGCTCGACGGCATCCTCGCCCTGATGGTGCTGATGTTTATAAGCACTGCGCTGATGGTGAGCGTGCTGTTCTCCGCCATCGTCACCGAGCGGCGCGCCGAGCTCGGCCTCCTGAAGGCGATCGGCGCGCGCCGCGCGCAGGTGCTGGGTGTCATGGTCACCGAAGCGATGCTGGCGACCGGCATCGGCGGCATCCTGGGCGTCGTGCTGGGCGTGCTGGTGATGCGCCTGTTCGAGCGCTCGCTGGTCTATTACCTCGAGAATGTCGGCGTGCCGTTCCTGTGGGTCGACCTGCCGCGCACCATCGCCTTCGCCGTGGGGGCCATCGTGCTCGCCTGCGCCATCGGCGTCGCGGGCGTGCTCTATCCGGCGTGGCGGGCGAGCCGGCGCGACGCCTACGACCTCGTGCGCGGCGGGGCCTGACCATGCTGTCGTGCCGGGCCTTGCGCAAAAGCTACGTCACCGAACGCGGCGAGGTCCTGGCCGTCGCCGGCATCGACCTCGAGGTCGAGGCGGGCCGTTATGCCGCCATCATCGGCCGCTCGGGCTCGGGCAAATCCTCCCTGATGGCCATGGTCGGTGGGCTGAGCCGGCCGTCGGACGGCACCGTGGTGATCGACGGCACCGATATCTGGGGCCTGTCGGACGATCGACTGGCGGCCTTCCGCAACGGCCGCATCGGCTTCGTGTTCCAGTTCGCGAGCCTGCTGCCGACGCTGCGCCTGGTCGACAACGTCGCCCTGCCGGCCATGCTGGGCAAGCGGGGAGACGTCGACGTCTATGGCAAGGCCGCGACCCTGCTCGCCCGCATGGGGCTGGGCGATCATCTCGACGCCTATCCGTCGGAATGCTCGGCCGGCGAGCAGCGGCGGGCGGCGATCGCGCGGGCGCTGATCAACGATCCCGTGCTGCTGCTGGCCGACGAGCCGACCTCCGATCTCGACGAGCAGACCGAGATCGAGATCATGGACGAGCTTCTGGCCGTCAACCGCGAGCTCGGCACGACCCTGGTGCTGGTCACCCATAACCTGTCGCTCGCCGAGCAGGCCGAGCAGATCGTCCATATCGCGGGCGGCGTGATCGCGTCATGAACGCCAAGCGGCCCGATCTCGCCAAGCTCACGTCGCCTGAGAAGGACGCGCTGATCCGCGACCTGTGGCGGCAGGTGGCGGCCGGGCAGTCCGAGGCGCGCGTGCTGCGCCGCCGGCTCGGCATGGCCGAGCAGGCGAGCGAGAAGGGCGAGAGTGCCCTGCTCGAGCGGCTGCGCGAGGCCGCACCGCGCCGTCCGGTCGAGCCGCCGGCCGGGATCGCCGTGAAGCTCGGGCGCGGGCTCCGACTCTGGCAGTCGCCGGTGGTGATGGGCACGGTGGCGATCCTGTGTGCCGCCTTCGCGATCGACGGCGGCATCGGCATCTGGCAGCAGCGCACCCTGCAGCAGCAGCGCCAGGCGCGCCTCCTGCTCGAGCACGAGGCGCGCAACTCGCTCTATGTCGAGCTGAAACGCATCGTGCTGGAAGCCGACGGCAAGTCCTACCGCATGACCATGGCGCTGCAGAACATCGACACCGCCCGGCCGCTCTACGTCATGCTGAACGCGGTCGGCGTCTATGTGCAGACCGGCATGACCTGGCAGCAGGTGCCGTCACGCGCGGTGGGCGAGGCGGGCAGCGGCGTGACCAAGCTCACCGACGCCTATTCCTACGACGTGCTGTTCACGCCCGAGGTGACGGGCTGGGCCGAGCTCATCCCCGGCTACATGCATGTCCGCATCCAGTCCGACATGCTGATCAGCCGCAGCGCCCAGCCCGGCAACGACATCATCGAGCGCCGCACACCGTTCTACGTCTACCTGAAGCCGCACGGCGCCAACGACGCCGACATCAAGGCACGGTCGAAGATGTCGGGCACGCCACCGGTCTTCATCCCGATGCCGCCGCATTGATTTCGCTTTCCTCCCCACGCGCCAGCGTGGGGAGGTGGCCCGTAGGGCCGGAGGGGTCATGAGCACCATCGGTGATGCCCATGACCCCTCCGCCCGCCGCGCGGGCTTCGCTGGGGAGGAAGCTCTAAGCCGCCACCGCCGACTCGCTCGCCGGATCGCCGGCGATGCGGCTGTGCCACATGATGCGGCGCTGGGTCATGTCCCAGGGCGTCGCCTGGTGCATCAGGCAGCGATTGTCCCACACCACCGCATCGCCCGGCGTCCAGTCATGGTGATAGATGCGCGGCGGCTGGCAGGCGAAGTCGATCAGCTCGCGCAGCAGGCGGTCGGACTCTTCCTGGGCGAGGCCCGGGATGTGGTGGGCATGGCGGCCGGCCAGCAGCGACTTGCGGCCGGTCTCGGGATGGGTCTTGACCAGCGGCCGGAGCGGCACTGGCCCATCATGCAAGCCGTAGCCCGAGTACTCGCCGTCCAACTTCTTGGTCAGATGGCCGAGCCGGCCCTGACTGTAGTGCAGCGAATGGTAGGCGTTGAGGCCTTCGATCCTGGCCTTGATCGCGGGATCAAGCGCGTCGAAGGCGGCGCGCATGTCGGCGAAGCCGGTGCGGCCGCCGATCGTGGGCACTTCCTCGGCGCTGAACACGGCGCCCTTGGCCTGGACCGGCATGTAGGTGCTGTCGTGATGCCAGCCCATGTTGCCCTTCAGGATCTTGATGACGTCGTCATTGTCCTTCTCCGGCCGCAGCGTGCCGTCGGAGCGGACGTTGCTGATCGCCGTCATCTCGAACTCGAGCGGCCCGAAGCGCTTGGCGAAGGCGATCTGCTGGTCGCGCTGCAGATGCTGGTCGGGCAGGATCACCAGGGCGTATTCCAGCCAGGTGTCGTAGAGCGCGCGAAACGTCGGCTCGTCGATGTCGGCGGCCTTGATGCCGCGGACGACAGCGCCGAAGGTCGTGTCGGGAAGCGGTTGGACGTCGAACAGGCGAGCCATGCGGGACCTCCCAGTCTTGGTGCCAAGTCTACCGGCCAACCGCCGCCATCCTCAAGTCACGCGGCCGCGCTTGGCGGGAATGGCAGCGATGAGCGCCTGCCGGATCGGCCGGGCCTCGTCGGCCGGCAGTTGCCGGATGATGAGTGTCCGCTCGACGAACCGGTTCTCCTCGCCCTCGACGACAAGGTCGAGGAAGCGCGTCGTGCCCGGCGTGACGGCGCGCCGGCTGCGGCCCCGGGCGGCGTCGGTCCTTTCGCTGAGCAGCGCCTGGATGGTGCGCACGGTGCGTACGGCGACATCCTGCGATGGCTGGTTGTCGATCTGGACGCGATAGACGGCCTCGGGATCGACGCCCTCGATGCTGAGCGGCTGCTGGCGGCAGACGCTCACGGTGATGCGCGCCTCGCCGCTTCGTGGGTCGTGGCGCGCGTCGAGCACCACCAGCCCCTTGTTGGAGGGCTGGCGCACCAGCACGGCTTCGACGGTCTCGGGCTTGAAACGGAGCGTCACCGAGGCACCCGGGTCGACTGGCGGGATGGTGACGAAGGCGCCGTCGGCGACGTGGATCAGCTCCTCCTCGCCCAGCCAGACGCTGCCGAAGGGCAGGCGCTGCTCGATCGTCATCGCCGAAATGCGCCGGTCGGTCGGATTGGCGATCGTGACCTCGCGGCCATCGTCACGCACGTCGAAGCCCAGCCCTTCGTAGTCGGCCATGCGCTGGTAGAGCTCGGCTTGCGTCGCGATCCAGTAGTTGCGGCGTTCGGCGAGGTTGATGCAGTAGCGCACGTAGTCGAGCGTCCCCTTGCCGTTGTTGACCGAGGGATCGCGCGCCAGTTCGGGATGGTACTGGAAGGAATATACGCCGTTCTCCAGCCTGTCCTCGACGCCCGGCCGGCGCGCGCTGTGGCCGGCGAAGATGGTCTCGACCAGCTCATAGGCCGCATCGTACTCGTGCGTGCGGTCCCAGCCGCGCAGCTTGCGCCATTCCGCGGTCGTCGTGACGACGGGCCGGAAGGGAAACCAGATGCCCGAGGTGGCGATGGTGCGCCGCACGTCGGTGACGTAGGTCAGCGGCTTCTCGCCGATCGTGCCGCCCACCATGACGTTGGGATCGCGCACGCCGTATTCGATCATGTGGTAGTAGCAGAAGGTGCAGAGACCGAGGATGTGCTTGTCCTGGACGTAGAGGTAATCCATCGCATCGATCGTCTCGGGATGCATGTGGCCGCCGGCATGGCGGCCGCAGGTGCAGATGGTGATGCCCAGACTCTTGCCCGCCTTGGAGACGTGCTCGAACAGGCCCTTGCCGAAGATCGCCGTTGGCGGATCGCCGATCGAGCTGTCGTTGTGCAGCGCCGGCTCGATGAAACTGTGCTGGGTGGTGCGCTCGACCCAGTCGCGCGCCATCGCCTCGTCGATGTTGGTCGAGAAGGTCGGGTCCTCGATGTCGTAGCTCGCCGGGATCAGGTTCTGGATCTGGTAGTCCAAGAAGGTGTAGTCGCGCATGCCATGCACGTCGTGGCGGAACGACAGCACGCCGTCATAGGTGCCGAACGAACGCAGCCGGGTCTGCCACAACGATGCCAATCCGACCTCGCGCATCAGCCCGCGCAGGAAGAGCAGCAGCGTGTCGCCCCAGTGCGTGGCGTTTGCCCAATGGCGTACCGCCTCGACGTTGAGATGGGCCTGCAGCATGCCGCCGATCAGTTCCAAGACCTGATTGGCGACGTAGACCGTCCGGTCGGTGAGCACGATGGCCGGCCCCAGCTCGCCCACTGTCGCCGTCGTGGCGTCGCTGAGATCGCCTGAAAGCTCGACCAGGTCGGCGAGCACGCGGCTGCCGTCGGCCGGCACGATGCGGTGCGCCGGATGGCCCTTGTAGCCGCTGACATAGAGCGGCTCCCAGGCATCGCCGGCGAAGGGCGATCCGGCCCGCCAGAGCCAGCCGGTGTAGCCCTGCACCGGCGCAGGCTCGCAGGAGTGCAGCCCCAACAGTCGCGGCGGCAGGTTGGTCTTGCCGGTGACGATCAGGCGGCGGTCGCGGCCCGCCAGCCAGGCTTCGATGCGCGCGATGGTCTCGGGGGCGAGATGGCCGGCATTGGGAATGAGCAGCGCGCGGCAACGCGCGAGCCGCGCCGCGTCGAGCGCGGCCTCTTCGACCAGATGATGCTTGAGATTGCAGCGCGCCAGCAGCAGGCCGGCGGCGCTGGGCGCGAGATAGGCGTATTCGCCTTTGACCCAGGTGCGCGGCAGGCCCCAGGCATCGGTGAAGGTGTAGGTTTCGCCGCGTGCCGTGGCTTCGGCGGCGTAGGCGTCGCGGCTGCGACTGCTGAACAGCACGATGATGTCGTGAGCGTCGTGATCGGGCATGGCGGCGACTGTGCCTGCCGCCTTCCTGCCGAGGCAAATGGAAACGGCCGGGACTTGCCCGGCCGTTCCGCCAATGGAGGGTTGGCTGTTTCGCTTGCTGGACGACGAGCTTTACTGGACCACGATTTCGACGCGGCGGTTCTGCGGCTCGCGCACGCCATCGCCGGTCTGCACCAGCAGGCCCTGCTCGCCGCGGCCGATCACCGCGATCGCCTGCGCCGGCACGCCCTCGCGCACCAGGGCGTCCTTCACCGCGTTGGCGCGACGCAGCGACAGCGCCATGTTGTAGGCCTCCGGGCCCGACGTGTCGGTGTGGCCGGTCGCCGTGATGCGGGCGTTGCCCTTGCTCTTGAACGCCGCCGCAGCCTGCTTGATCGTGTTCAGTGCCTGCTGGCTCAGGTTCGCGCGATCCCAGTCGAAGAACACCATGAACGACGGCGGCGCAACCTGCGGCGCGGCCGGCGGCGGAGGGGGCGCCATCTCAGGCTGGCCGAACTTGTAGCTCAGGCTCAGCAGGGCCATCAGATTGTTGTTCTGGTAGGCGAGGCCGCCGTTGGTGGTGCCGTAGTAGCGACCTTCGAGGCCGATGCGGAAGGCATCCATGTTGTAGGCGATACCCAGGATGCCCTGGTAGGCGAACTGGGTGCTGCAGAGGTTGCAGCCCTGGATGGTGGAATCGACGAAGGCAATACCGGCGCCGGCACCGACATAGGGCGTGAAGCCTTCGCCGGGCATGAAGTCATAGAGCAGGTTGGCCATCACCGAGACCTGGTCGATGCGGCCTCGCACATTGGCGAAGCCCGACGGGAAGGCCACGACACCGTTGCCGGTGTTGGAGTGGTACATGCCTTCCAACTCGACGCGGGGGCCGACGAAGTCGTAGCCGAGCTTGCCGCCGGCTGCCCAGCCCAAGTCCATGTTGTAGCTGTTGTTGTTCAGGAGCCAGTTCAGGCCGCCTTGAGCGCCGATATAGAAGCCTGGATAGGCCGCCGTCTGCGCCTGCGCCGCGGCCGGCAGGATCAAGGCTGCGGCGGCGGCCAAAAGTGACTTCTTGAGCATGTGCTTGGGTTCCCTCGTTTGGATGCGAGTACCCCCACCCAACGAGGTCCCTTTGGCCTAGTTGCCAGGCCGCGCTTTATCGGCTCCGGGCGTTGCAACCTTGCAACACGGGCAGCTTGCGCGGCTTATGCACAATCCGTCCGGCTGACTTCAGCCGGACGGATTGTGTCTGTGGCTCGCCTTCGAGACAGCGCGTTTCCGGTCGGCTGGAACCGCTAGCGGTTCCAGCCGACCGGAAGCCGCTCTACTGCATGAACCAGCCGTGGCTGACCACCATGGACTGGCCGGTCAGTGCGGTACTGGACGCTCCGGCAAAATAGAGAACCGCATCAGCCACTTCGTCGGTCGTGGTGAACTGGCCGTCGACCGTGTCCTTCAGCATGACATGCTTGATGACGTCGGCCTCGCTGATCTTGAGCTCCTTGGCCTGCTCGGGGATCTGCTTGTCGACCAGGGGAGTGCGCACGAAACCCGGGCAGACCACATTGGCCGAGACGTTGTACTCCGCGCCCTCCTTGGCCAGCACCTTGGCCAGCCCGATCAGGCCGTGCTTGGCGGTGACGTAGGGCGCCTTGAGCTTGGACGCCTCCTTGGAATGGACCGAGCCCATGTAGACGACGCGGCCGTACTTGGCGGCATACATGTGCTTGAGGCAGGCCTTGGTCGTCAGGAAGGCGCCGTCGAGATGGATGGCCAAAAGCTTCTTCCAGTCGGCGAAGGGGAAGTCGACGATCGGCTTGACGATCTGGATGCCGGCGTTGCTGACCAGGATGTCGACCTTGCCGTACTTGGCCACGGTGTCGGCCACACCCTTCTCGACCTGGGCCTCGTCCGTGACGTTCATGGCGACGGCGAAGGCGTCCGCTCCACTCTTGTCCTTGTAGAGGGCCTGGATCTCCTTGGCCGCGGCGCTGGCGGCATCGAGGTTGAGGTCGGCGATGACCGGGATGGCGCCTTCGGCAGCCAAACGGAGCGCAATCTGCTTGCCGATGCCGCTCGCCGCACCCGTGACGATGGCAACTCTTCCTTTGAAGTCGGACATGGAACGATCCTTGTAGGCGGAGAGATTACTTCGCGAGGTAGTCGAATACGACTTCACCAAGACCCAGTGTCAGGTCGGTGACGAAGTGGCTGGCCGACACGATCTGGCGCACCGGCAGGCGGTTGACGTCGCACAGGGCGTGATCGAAGAGCTGCAGCGCCGCCGGCCCGGCCCACGCGCCCCTCAAGGTCACGTCCTCGACATAGTAGCGCACCAGCTCGCAGACGCGTGGCGTGCAGTCGACGTGCGGGATGATCTTGATCATGAAGTTGGGCTTGGCCAGGTTCTTGAGCAGCGGCGCGGGGTCGATCTCGCGATGCTTGTAGCCCATGGTGGCGCTGACGCAGAGCACGCTGCCGTAATGCAGGGTGCAGACCAGCGTCTCGTTCTCGTGGCAGATCTTCGGGCTGGCGAGCTTCTTGGGAAAGCCCCAGATCTCGCGGCCGCCGGCGATCGGCGAGTTGTCGTCGAGATACATGGCGTGCACGTAGCCGCCCTCCTGCACTTCGCCCTTGGCGTCCTTGAAGCGCACCGGGATCACCTGGCCGGTCTCGGTATAGTCACCGAAGCCCGTCGAATCGGGCATGCGGATGAACTCGTAGTTCACCATGTCGCCCACCACCTCGAGCGGCTCGGGCACGACGGCGCGCAAAATCTCGGGGTCGGTGCGATAGGAGATGACGACGAATTCGCGATTGTAGAAACGGTACGGCCCCCGCGGATAGGCGGGGTTGTTGAGCGGCATCGCGAAGGCGTTCTTGCGGACGTCGGCCATTTTCATCTGTCTCTGCTCCTAGTGTCGACCGTTCTACTGTCGGCCCTGGGTCTTGAGATCGAACGTGAACACACCGTCGGCACTCTGCGGCCTAGCCAAGACCTCCGGATGACGGAGCGTGCGCTCCATGTCGCTGTAGCCGCTCTGCCAGTGCTCTTCCATGGTGCGGCGGGAGAACTCGTAGTCCTTCGACGAGCCCTCGTAGCGCCGGGCGTGATAGATCAGGTGGACGATGTTGTAGACCTTGCTGTCTGCTTCCTGGGCGAGCAGCTCGGCTTCCGGCGTCTGGCGCAGCTCGGGATGCATGCCGTCGAGCAGCTTGGCGGCGGCGCGGCGCATCGACTGCATGCGGCGGAACTCGTCGGTGCCTTTGCGGGTGCGGCTGGAGTAGCGGATGTCCTTCTGCCGGACATCGACCTCGATCATGTCGCGCGGCAGCTCGCCGCGCGCGCTCCACAGATCGACCTGGAAGGCGAGCGTGTCCTTGCGTGGCCGGCTGTCGAGCGCCCACTGCAGCGGCGTGTTGGAGACGATGCCGCCGTCCCAGTAGTATTCGCCGTCGACCTCGATGGCCGGGAAGCCGGGCGGCAGCGAGCCGCTCGCCATGATGTGCTCGGCGGCGATCTTGTGGGTCTGGTTCTCGAAGTAGATGAAGTTGCCGGTCTTGATGTTGACCGCGCCGACGCCGAAGTGCGCCTCCTTGGCGTTGATGCGGTCGAAATCGACCAAGCTCTCGAGCAGGCTCTTGAGCGGCTTCGTGTCGTAGAAGCCAAGCCGATCGGGCGTCGCTGCCGGAGTGAAGATGGGCGGCGGGATCCGCGGCTGGAAGAAGCTCGGCGCGCCCCACAGCAGGGTGCCGAGCGCGCGCCACTGGTTGACCGTTTGGTGCTGGAAGTTGTCGTTGAGCTTCAGTGAGCTGACATCCGGAACGCCGAGCGGCGGACTGCTCACGGTCTCCCAGAACCTGCGCAGCCTGTCGACGCGCTGCTCGACCGGGTTGCCGGCGATGATCGCCGAGTTGATGGCGCCGATCGAGATGCCGGCCACGCAATCGGGATGCAGGTTGGCCTCGGCCATCGCCTGGTAGACGCCGGCCTGGTAGGCGCCGAGCGCGCCGCCGCCCTGCAACAAAAGCGCAATCCGCTCGAAGTCCGGCCGAGCCGGTGCCGGTTTGGCTGTCATGACGCGTGCCCCCTCGAGCGTCCTGTAGCACGATGCGGGCCGAGCGGGATGGGCCATCTCGCCGCTCACGTGGGGCCGCTCAGACTCCTTGCACTGCTCCGATGAAGGCCTCGATCGACCAGCCGCCCACCACCTCGATGCGAGGCAGGCGCAGCGGGTCCTGGCCGAGCGCGGCATGGCCGGGGTCGGTCGTGAAGCCGCTGGCATAGCCGCATTGGCGCGCGATGCGCACGAAGCGCTCGTCGCCTTCGCCGAACGGTGCGGCGATCGACCGGCAGGGCTCACCAAGGGCGCGTTCAAGGGCGGCCCGCGAGCGCGCCGCCTCGAGCACGATCTCGCGGCTCGACAGATCGGCCATGTGGCTGTGACTCGCCATGTGGCTGCCGAAGCGCACGCCGGCTACCGCCAGCGACTGGATCTGCGGCCAGTCCATCAGCGGCGCCGGCGGGCCAGAGGCGAGATCCCAGTCGGCATGGCCGCCGACCTTGTCGGTGACCACGAAGATCTCGGCGGTGAAGTCATGAGTGCGCAGGATCGGCCAGGCGGCGTCGTGGAAATCGCAGTAGGCATCGTCGAAGCTGATCAACACCGGCCGTCCCGCGAACGGCCGGCCGGCGGCGAGATGGCGGGCGACGTCGTCGGACGTCACGGCGTGATAGCCGTTGCGGCGCAGCCAGCGCATCTGCTCGGCGAAGGCCGCCGGCGCCTGGCGATAGCGCGCGAGGTCGGCCGGGCCGTTCTCGGCGATGCGATGATAAAGCAGGATAGGCAGACGATCGGTCCGCTCGCGCGCCTGGACTTGGGCACGCTGGACCACGGCGCCACCCCACACGACATGGCGCGCGAAATCCGGCTCCGGCGGTGGGCCGAGCTCGGTTTGCTCGATGTGCTGCGCGGGCGCCGGCTCATGTGCATCGAGGCGACGGAACAGGTCGACGTGGTAGAGTTCGTTCTGCAGCGAGCGCTCGAGCGCCAGGCCGGGCGTGGCCGACAAGGTCTCGGCAATCATCCTGGCGCCGAAGGTGGCGTTCCAGTCGTAGCCGGTGTGCGCCGGGTCGTCCTTCAGGACGAAAGCGTGCGCCGACAGGAGATGGCCGCCCGGCGCCAGTGCTGCTGCGAATCGCCTGGCGACTCGGGCGAGCGCACCGCGGTCGGCAAGGTAGTACAGAACTTCCGAGCAGACGATGAGGTCGAGGCCATCCGGCAACGGATCCTCGAGCAGGTCGAGGCGGCGATAATCGACATTGCCATGGGCGCGGCAGCGCTGCCGCGCGCGCTGCAATGCGGTCTGGGAGATGTCGGCGGCGATGAGATGGCCGACGCGCGGCGCCAGCAGCTCGGTGAACCTGCCCTCCGAACAGGCAAGCTCCATCGCCCTGCCGATCGGCCCGTCGGGCACCAGGGCGAGGGTGCGCTGGTACTTGAGCTGTTCGTAGGCCGAGCCGTAGGCCCACGGATCCTCGGTGCGATAGACGTGCTCCCAGTAGGCTCGGCGGCCGCCGCCGCCGGGCGCGCCCTCGTCGACAGGCTTGGCCGCCGCCGGCGGTGCGGTCCGGGCCATCGCCTGGCCCTCGGCGATCAGCGCCGCGACGGCGCGCTCGCCCGTACCGGCGTCGCCCATGGTGGCAAGCGCTGCCTCGGCGAGCGCCGCCTTGGCGAGCGCACGCAGGCTGCGGACCGGCACCGCGCGACGGCGCAGCTTGGCCAGCGCCACCGCTGCGCCGAGCCGCGTCGCCCTCCATCCCGTCTGCAGCCAGAAGACAGGTTGGGCCAGCAGGCCGCCCGACCTCACCAGGGTGGCGAGACTGACCGAATCGAGGGCGAGTTGCATGACATCGCGCCGCTCCAGGCCGCTGCCCAGCGCCGGCGCGGCGCTGCGGCCGACGACCTGCCGGCCGTTGCGGAACTCGACATGGATGCGATCGATGCCGTCCGCGGCCGCGATCGGCTGCAGCCTGGCGATGTCCTGCCGCACGAAGAGCGTGCGATCGGCGATGAGCGTCCCGCTCGGGTTTTCCGGCCGGAAGATCTCGGGCTCGAGCACGAACTCCAGCTGGCGGGCCAGCCCCTTGTGCTGCGTCGCCGCTTCCAGGTCGTCCAACAAATGCCTGAGCGCACCGATCAAGCGAGCATCGCCGTGCGGCAGCTCGTCAGCGAGCTTCTGGGCGCCGAACATCAGGCCCTCGACGATGGTCTGGCGGCAGGCTTCGACGAGACCATCGCGATGGTCGGGCAGAGGGCGCACGAAGCCCGTGCCATCGCCGCCCTGGCCGATGTCGAGGGCGGCGCACCACAGGGCATTGATGCCCTGCGCCGTCTCGCGGCTGCCCAGCGCCGGATCGGCGCCATGGGCATAGCGGCTGGCGGGATGGACGACGCGCGGGTCGGGTGCGAAGGCGCGCTCGATCACCAGGTCGGTGTCGGCCAGCATGGCGCGGGCGTCGGTCGAGAGCGAGCCGCCGCGCATGCGATAGAACGCCAGCACCTCGGACACCGGCAGGAAGGCGGCGCCGGTACGCGCCATGCGCTGGAAGAAGTCCATGTCCTCGGCGGTGCGCAGGCCGGCGTCGAAGCCACCCTGCTCGACGACGAGCGCGCGCTCCAGCACCGCGCCGTGGATCACGATCGGGCAGTCGCGGGCGAAGGTCTCGAACGGCTCGCGCGCCACCGCGGTCGAGATCCAGGGCGGTCCCAGCCGCCCCGCCGCCGTGATCCGCCGCGAGCCGCAATAGGCGACCCTGGCCTCGGGCCTCGATTCCAACGCGCCCAGCATGCGGGCAGCGAAAGACGGTGCGATCGTGTCGTCGGCGTCGAGGAAGAGCAGCCATCGCCCGCTCGCCGCGGCGATACCGCGGTTGCGCGCCGCCGACACGCCCTCGGGCGCGCCCTCGTCGGTCAGCAGCGAGAAGCGCTTGTCGCGGTCGGCATAGGATTGGGCCACCCCGCGCGTTGCGTCACGCGATCCATCGTCGACGATGATCGCGTGCCAGTCGCCGCGCGTCTGGGCGAGGAGGCTGTCGAGCGTCTCGGCGAGGGTGCTGGCCGCGTTATGGGCTGGAACGACGACGGAGAGCGTCATCGTGGGCGCGATGCGTTCGCGAAAGCATGGCGCATTGTCCTGTTCGCTCGGCTCGATGCTGGAGTCGAACGACCACTAGCACCGGCGACAAGGTGCTGTCGACTGCCGGGGCAGGTCACCATGGCCGGACGACGCCGCGCAGCTTTACGGCTACCGCTATCGCGTCGGCGACAACGGCGGCGTTGCCGCGCGTCACCAGATCACGTCGCTGTAGAGCGGCAACGATGCGGGCCGGCCCAGGCGCCGCTGCAGGCGGCCCAGACCGATGCTGAGGGCGACATTCGCGAAGTGCCAGCCCGCCGCGAACGGATGATGCCGCAGGGCATTCGCGATCAGGACGCGCGCGTCGTGCCGGCGCCCCGTGGCGGCGGCGCGATAGGCGAACCAGTGGCGCGCAGCCTGCAGGTGACGGTCGATGCTGCCGGCATGCTCGGGATATTTCCTGCGGTATTCGCCGAGCACCAGCTCGGTCGAACGGAACATCTGCAGCGAATCGGTCGACATGTTGCCGGGCGTGGCGCGATAGCCCACGAGGTAGCGCGGCACGACGGCGAAGCCGGCATGCTCGGCGACGCGGAAGCACATCAGCAGGTCCTCCGCGCCTTGCGCTCCCCGCGCCCGCAGCGTGGGATCGTAGCCGCCCGCCTTCTCGAACGCTGCGCGGCGCATCAGGAGCGAGGAACCGTTGCCGATCCAGTTGGCCGCGCACAGGCTCTTCATCGCGTCGCCTTCGACAAGAGGCTGCGGCCCGAACGAGATCACGCGATCGCGCTGATCGATGCTGGCGTACCAGCAATAGGCGAGACCGACCGCCGGCCCGCCCTGGCGCAGCGCGGTGAGCTGGAACTCGATCTTGGTCGGCGCCCACAGATCGTCGGCGTCGATGAAGGCGAGATATGTCGCCGCCGTCGCGGCCGCCCCCGTATTGCGTGCCGCTGCCACGCCGGCATTCTTCTGCCGGACCAGCCGCACGCGGCGATCCTGGCAGATCTTCTCATCGGCGATGGCGACCGAGCCGTCGGTCGATCCGTCATCGACGACGACGACGTCGAGATTGGCGTGGGTTTGCCGGCAGATGCTGTCGAGCGTGGCGGCGATCGTGCGCTCGGCGTTGCGCATCGGCACGACGACACCGACGGTGTCTTCTTCTTGGTTCACAACGGCCCACCGTATCCAAGGCCGGTGGCGAAGGGAAGCTTCTGGCCCGGCTCGCTCCGGCGCCTATTCGGCGGCGACCGCGTGGCGCAGGTCGGGCAGCGGCTGGGAACGATCGATCGCTGCACCAGCGTCGAACTTCTTCAGCTCCGGCATCACGCTCGCCGCGAACAGCCGCATGTTGCGCGCCGCCTCCTCGTGCGGCATGCCGGCGTAGGAGAACACGCCGACGAAGCCCGAATTGTTGGTCTGCTTGTGGATGGTCATGATCTTGTCGTGGACCTGCTCGGGTGTGCCGTAGACCTGCAGGTCGGCGAAGAACTCGATCGCCTTCTGGTCGCCGTAGACGGCGAGCTTCTCGTTCATCTTGGCGTAGTACTCGTAGCCGCGCTGGTTCTTCATGTGCGCAGCCCCGAACTGGTAGTGGTCGAGCACGGTGCGGTAGTAGCCGCCGATGTACTTCACCGCCATCTCGCGCGCCCGCTCGGCGCTGGGATCGATGAAGATCCAGCCGGCCGAGATCGGCTGCGGTGCCGGCGTGCCGTTGATCTCGCGATAGAGGGTGTTGTACTCGGCAAGCTCCTTCTCGACCTCGCGCCACGGCTTCTGCGGGATGATCAGCAGGCCGACACCGAGCTCGGCCATGATGCGCGCGCTCTCGGGGCTTACCGCCGCGGCATAGGTGCGACCGCGGAAGCTCTTGAACGGCGCCGGTCGGATCGAGGTGCGCGGTTGGCGGTAATACTTGCCGTCGTACTCCATGACGCCGCTTTCCAGGCCCTTGAGCAGCGCCTCGCCGTATTCGACGAACAGCTCACGGCTGTCGCCCATGTCCAGCCGGAAGCCTTCGAACTCGACCTTGCCCGCGCCGCGGCCCAGACCCAGGATCATGCGGCCGCCGGAGAGATGGTCGAGCATCGAGATCTGCTCGGCCACCCGCATGGGATCGTGCCACGGCAGCACCACCACCATGGAGCCGAGCTTCACGTTGCGCGTGCGGCCGGCCATGTAGGACAGGAACTGCACCACGTCGGGGCACATCGTGTAGTCGGTGAAATGATGCTCGACCGACCAGATGGAATCGAAGCCCAAGGGCTCCGCCATGTCGGCGAGCGCCAGTTCATTGAGGTAGATCTGGTGGTCGTTGAGCGCGCGGCCGGTGTTCTGGAAGACAGCTGCCATTCCGACATGCATGAGAGGTTCCTCCGCCGGTTTGTCGCATGGTAAACGCTCGTTTACCTGGTTGGGAAGCTTGATTCCGCCGTATTCGGAGAACATATGGCCGCCATGCGCATTCTTCTCGCTGCCTTGTCCGCCGCCGTCCTGTCGCTGCTCGCATTGCTTCCGGCCGAAGCCCAGCAGGGCGGGATCGGCGTGCCGCAGATCGAGCAGTACTTCAATTCGCTCCGCTCGCTGAAGGCGCGCTTCGTGCAGAGCAATCCCAACGGCTCGGTGGTGCAGGGCACGCTCTATTTGCGCCGTCCCGGCCGCATGCGCTTCGAGTATGATGCGCCCTCGCAGCTCAAGATCGTGGCCGACGGCTATCAGGTGACGATGTGGGACAACGCCACGCGCGACTTCGGTCAATGGCCGATCGGCTGGACCGCCGCTACGTTCCTGGTCAGGGATCAGCTGACGCTGTCGGGCGATCTGCAGGTCGAGAAGCTCGAGCGGGTCGACGGCATGCTGGAGGCAACCATCAGCCAGGTGCGCAGGCCGCAGGAGGGCAAGGTCATCATCCGTCTTGCGGAAAACCCGCTGCTGCTGCGCGGCTGGACCATCATCGACAACCGTGGCAACCGCGTCACCGTCTCGCTGTCGGAGATGCAGACCGGCCTGCAGCTGGCCGATTCGCTGTTCAAGAACGAAAGTGGCCGCTGAGGGCCCGCTTCGCGCTATAACCCCCCGCATGAGCGTGTGGGACTGATTTAAGTGAGCGAACTGATCGTGCGGGCCTCGACCGAGGCCGATGTGGCGCGCTGCGCCGAAATCTACGCCCATCATGTGCTGCACGGCACGGCCTCCTTCGAGGTCGATCCGCCCGACCTCGCCGAGATGAAGCGCCGCCGCGCCGCCGTGCTCGACATCGGCCTGCCGCATCTCGTGGCCGAGCGCGATGGTCGCGTCATGGGGCAACTGGCGGCCCAGGCTCGCCTACAAGTTCTCGGTCGAGGATTCGATCTACATCGACAAGGACGCCGTCGGCAAAGGCGCCGGCAAGGCCCTTCTGCCGGCGCTGATCGAGCAGTGCACGGCACTGGGCAAGCGCCAGATGGTGGCGGTGATCGGCGATTCGGCGCAAACGCCGTCGATCAAGCTCCACGCCTCGTGCGGCTTCGAGATGGTGGGCACGCTGAAGAATATCGGCTTCAAGTTCGGTCGCTGGCTCGACAGCGTGCTGATGCAGCGCGAGCTGGGAACGGGCGGCGTTGAACCTCCACTTGCCTGACGAGGTACCTGGACCTATATAGACTAGTCATATAACTAGTCAGGAAGCCCATCGTGAAAACATGGCCCGTCCAGGATGCCAAGGCGCGTTTCAGCGAAATGCTTGACGCCTGTCTCAAGCAGGGACCTCAGCTTGTGACGAAGCGCGGCAGCGAGGCGGCTGTCTTGGTGCCGATCGATGAATGGCGGCGCCTTCATGGCGCGCCGGTCCGCACGCTCAAGGAGTTGCTGTTGACCGATGAAGGTCGCGGCGAACTCAAGCTTCCGCCGCGCGGTCGGCATCCTCGCAGGCCGGCGCCGCGCTTCGATTGATCGCGGCGTGTACCTGCTCGATACAAATGTTGTCTCCGAATTGCGGCGCGTTCGCCCGCATGGCGCAGTGCTGGCGTGGCTTCAGTCAATCGATCACAGACTGCTGCGCCTGTCGGCGGTGTCCTTGGGGGAAATTCAGGCAGGCATCGAGTTGACGAGAGACCAGGATCCGGGACGGGCCGCGGAAATCGAACGGTGGGCCGACGAAGTGGCGCGGACCTACGAAGTCCTTCCCATGGACACGGCCGTCTTTCGGGCGTGGGCAAAACTGATGCATGGCCGGTCAGATACCTTGGCGGACGACGCGCGCATCGCGGCGACGGCCATGGTGCACAATCTGATCGTGGTGACCCGCAATGTGCGCGACTTCCAGCCGTTTGGCGTTCCGACTCTCAATCCGTTCCACACCACGCGAAGTGAGCAATAGATCATGCGCCTGATCGACTACTTCGACCGCGGCGCCGATCTCTATCCCGATCGCCACTGCCTGCACGACGGCACACGCGGCTGGACCTACAAGGACGTACGCGCGCAAACCCACCGCGTCGCCAACGGCCTGCTGGCGGCGGGCCTGAAGCGCGGCTCGAAGGCTGCGGTGTACAGCCCCAACCATGCCGCCGCCTATGCCTGCCTGCTGGGCATCGTGCGGGCAGGCGTCACCTGGGCGCCCGTCAATGCGCGCAATGCCCTGGAGGAGAACCTCTACATCCTCGGCAACACCGACGTCGAATTCCTGTTCTACCATTCGAGCTTCGAGGCCTCGCTGCCGCACATCCGCGAGGCCTGTCCCAAGATCCGCGCGTTCATCTGCCTCGACCTGCCGTCGTTCGACGCCTGGCTGGTGCAGCAGAACGAGGCGGCGCCGGACCTGCCTGACGATCCCGACGGCGTCGCCTTCCTCGCGAGCTCGGGCGGCACCACCGGCCGGCCCAAGGGTGTGCAGATCACCAACCGTAACATCGAGACCATGAACTCGATCTTCTGGGCCTGCATGCCGGTCAGCTCGCCGCCGGTGCATCTGATGGTGGCGCCGATGACCCATGCCGCGGGCGTCTGCTCCTTCCCCTTGCTGCCCTATGGCGGCACCAACATCTTCATGGGCACGGCCGATCCCGGCGCCATCCTGGCCGCCATCGACAGGCACAGGGTCACGCACATCTACATGCCGCCGACCTTGATCTACATGCTGCTCGCCCATCCCGACGTCGCCAGGTACGACTACAGCTCCCTGCAGCACCTGGTCTATGCTTCGGCACCGATGTCGGTCGACAAGCTGGCCGAGGCGATAAAGGTGTTCGGCCCGGTGCTCACCCAGACCTACGGTCAGGCCGAGGCCTGCATGATCTGCACCTTCTTCTCGCCTGCCGACCATGTCGCGGCGCTCGAGAGCAACAAGCGCCATCGGCTGGCGAGCTGCGGGCGGGCCTCGCCGTTGATGCGGCTCGAGGTGATGGACGACGAGGGCCGCATCCTGCCGCGCGGCGAGCGTGGCGAGATCGTGCTGCGCGGCGGCCTGGTCATGGCGGGCTACTACAACAACGAGGCCGCGACCCGCGAAGCCTCGACCTTCGGCTGGCACCATACCGGGGACATCGGCGTCATCGACGAGGACGGCTTCGTCTACATCGTCGATCGCAAGAAGGACATGATCATCTCCGGCGGCTTCAACGTCTTCCCCAGCGAGGTCGAGCAGGTGCTGTGGAGCCATCCCGCGGTGCAGGACTGCGCGGTGATCGGCGTGCCCGACGACAAGTGGGGCGAGGCGGTCAAGGCCGTGGTCGAGCTCAAGCCCGGCGCTACGGCGAGCGCCGACGAGCTGATCCATCTCGCCAAGGACAAGCTGGGCGGCGTCAAGGCGCCCAAGTCGGTCGACTTCATCGCGGCCCTGCCGCGCAGCCCGGTCGGCAAGGTGCTGAAGAAGACCCTGCGCGAGCCCTACTGGGCGGGCCGCGAGCGCAAGATCTGACCTATGCTCGACGGTCGTTCATGCTCTTCCGGACCGCGCGCATCTTGCGCGCTCATGATGATGAGCGAGCCGGACCTGCCTGCGCGAAGCCAAAGCGGCTTCGCTTCGGCGAAGGCAGGGGCTCGCGGTCCGGTAGACATGATTCCGTTCGATCGGCTTTAGGGAAGCGGGCGGGTGCACGACTGGCTGCGACGCCTGCCGACCAACGTGCAAGGTGCGCTGTGGCTGGTCGCCGGCGGCTTCATCTTCACCGCCACCAGCGCGATGATCCGCCTGCTGTCGACGCAGATCGAGAGCGTGCAGACCGCCTTCTTCCGCGCCGTCATCTCGGTGATCCTGCTCTTGCCCCTGATCGCGGCCGGCCGGGTCAAGCCGTGGCACTCCAAGCGCATTGCCGGCCATTTCTGGCGCACCCTAATGGGCACCACCTCGATGGTGCTGGGCTTCTATGCCGTCTCCATGCTGCCGCTGGCCGACGCCACGGCGATTGCCTTCTCCCAGCCGCTGTTCTCGGTCGTGGTGGCCGCCCTGATCGCCGGCGAGAAGGTGCGGTGGCGACGCTGGAGCGCCACCATCGTGGGCTTCGTGGGCGTCCTGGTGATGGTCCAGCCAGGCGAGGGCAGCCTGCAGCTCGGCGCCCTGGTGGCGCTCGCCAATGCCGCCACGGTGGCGCTGTCGATCCTGCTGGTGAAGCGGCTGTCGGATTCCGAGACGCCGCTGATGATCCTGACACAGTTCGCGATCTTCTCGACGCTGCTGCTGGCGCCGCCGGCGATCTGGGTGTGGCGCTGGCCCGACCTGTGGGGCTGGGTGCTGGCGGTCGGCATCGCGCTGTCGGCCACGATCGGCCAGTATTTCTGGGTCCAGGCCTTCAAGGCCGGCGAGATGTCGGCGGTGGCGCCGTTCGAATATCTGCGCCTGCCCTTCGCGGTGTTCGTGGGTTGGCTGATCTGGGGCGAGATGCCGCTGATCTGGACCTATGTCGGCGCGGCCATCGTCATCGCCTCGGCGCTCTACATCGCCCACCGCGAGGCCCAGCTGGCGCGCGAGCGCAAGCGCGCGGCGCTGGCGGGGCCCGCTAGCCGCTAGCTCGTCGGAGGAGAAGCCTGCGCCTTGAGGAGCCAGGCGCGCGCCCGCTCGCGATGCGCCTCGGTGATGTGCATGCGCGCCGCTGTGAAGGCCGCGACCAGGATCGCGGCATCGTCGGTGAAGCCCAGCACCAACAGGACGTCGGGGATGACGTCGATCGGCAGGATGAAATAGGCGAGCGCCCCGAACAGGGTGGCGCGGATCGGCAGCGGCGTCGCCGAATCGGTGGCGCAGTAGAAGGCCGCGACCGCATCCTCGGTGAAGGGCACCTTGCCCAGGGTCGAACGGGCCTTTTCCCAGAAGCCTTGGCGGACGCGCGCCTCGTCGGCCGCCAGTCGATCGGTCGTGCTCATGCCGTAAAAGTTGGCAGCGCCGGCCGCCTTGGCAAGGGGGCGGGAGCCGCTTAATAAGTCCCGGACACGGAGGAACACGAATGAACGTCATGGGGCAGGCTGCCATCGTCACCGGCGGCGCATCGGGACTGGGCGGGGCCACCGCCTCGGCGCTGTCCGCGGCCGGCGCCAAGGTCGCGATCTTCGATCTGCAGGACGAGCTCGGCGCCGCCAAGGCGAAGGAGATCGGCGGCCTTTATGTGAAGACCAACGTCGCCGACATCGCCAACACCGAAGCCTCGGTCAAGACCGTGGTCGAGAAGCTCGGAGCTCCGCGCGTGGTGGTGAACTGCGCCGGCATCGGCCGCGCCGCCCGCACCATCTCCAAGTCCGGCCCGCACGACCTCGCGATGTTCTCACAGGTGATCCAGGTCAACCTGATCGGCACCTTCAACGTCATCCGGCTGGCCTCCTGGGCGATGAGCCAGGCCGAGCCGATGGACGACGGCGAGCGCGGCGTCATCATCAATACCGCCTCGGTGGCGGCGTTCGACGGCCAGATCGGCCAGGCCGCCTACTCGGCCTCCAAGGGCGGCGTCGTCGGCATGACGCTGCCGATCGCGCGCGATCTTTCGAGCATGGGCATCCGCGTCTGCACCATCGCGCCCGGCCTGTTCCTGACGCCGATGATGATGGGCCTGTCGGCCGAGGCGCAGAAGAGCCTGGGCGCCCAGGTACCGTTCCCGCCGCGGCTCGGCGATCCCAAGGAGTACGCCCAGCTCGCCATGAGCATCGTCGAGAACCACATGCTGAACGGCGAGACCATCCGGCTCGATGGCGCCATCCGCATGGCGCCGAGGTGAGACCATGCGGCTGGCCGAGATCCTGGCGGCCATGGCGCTGCTGACGCTGCTGTCGCAGCCGGCGGTGGCCGAGCCGCGCTGGCTTGCCTGTAAGTTCAATGACGCGACCGGCAAGGAGCAGAACTTCGCCATGGTTTTCGACGACTTGCGCGGCACCGCGGCGCTGTTCGATGGCTACAGCCTGATCGATGGCGCCGGCACCACCATCAACTTCCAGTCGCTGCGTACCCGCTTCCCGCCGTTCAATCTCACCTACAACAGGAACGACGGCGCGCTTGCGGTGTCGCCGACGGTCGGCGGCCTGGGCGGCATCCTCACCGGCGAATGCCGGCGCTCTGCGCCGCCGCCCGGCGCGCCGACGCTGCCGCAGTAAAACACCTCACCCAGAGAGCGCGTGAGCCCGTCGATGATTCTAAAGTGCAAGGTAATCCTCGAATCCGTGGTGGGCGATCGAGATTCCGAATCGGTCGTCTAAGCAATGCCAAACGAATCAAAACTTCCTACTCGTGCTCGTCTTTTTTGCGGGATTCGAAAGACTCACGAACTCTGAGGAGCATCGCGCAGCGATGCGTCTCGAAGGGTGGCCTCAGTCTCGGTGTTGCCCACCCTTCGAGACGCGGCCCGTTGGGCCGCTCCTCAGGGTGAGGTCGTCAGTAGCCCAAGTCGGCGTTGCGCTCGCAGCGCAGGTCGGCGACGCCGTTCTCCTGCGACTGCTGGCCGGGCGTGGTCTGGCCGTTGCAGGTGAAACGGATGCGCAGCATCTTCGGATTGCGATCCGGCATGCCGAAGATATAGGCCATCGCCGGCACCTGGCAGCGCGTCGAATCCTCGCCGCAGATGTCGCGCACCTGCTGGGTGACGTCGACGGTCGAGCTGGCGCCGCCCGAGCCCCAGGTCGCTTCCAGGATGGAGATGGTGCGCGGCACGATCGGCGGGCCGGCGATGCAATCCATGCGCACCTTGAGGCCGGTGATCACGACCTCCGACAGCACCAAGCGCTGCGGCTGGCAGGTCCAGATCACCGTCAGCCGCTTGTTCATGTCGGGTCTGGGATCGCCGTAGTTGGCGGCGTTGGCGAAGGCATCGCACGGGAAGCCGTTGGGGCAGGTGACCCGCCCGGTGACGTCGGCGCTCAGCCCATCCTGCGGCAGGCCCCAATAGGCGCGCTTCAAGGCTGCCTGTGACGTTACCCGTTGAGGTCCACCGCAAGCCATCGCCGTGGCCAGGCAGAGAGTCACAAGACAGAAAATACGGGCCAGGTTCATGGCTCCCCCAAATTGCGCCGCCAACCTATCCGCGTGTTCTCCGCGTTGGCAATGCAATTAGGGGTCTTCGCGGAATCGAGTGGGTGAAATCGTGGTCATGAAGGCCGTGAAACCCGCATGGCATGTGAGTTTGCGGGGGCTTGATGGCTTGCGAAAACTTGGCACGCTTTGGCGATGGCCAGGAACCGCAAGCGTGCCCGGCGCCTGACCGATGCATATGCCTTCCCCGGATTTCGTCCTCTGCGCAGCGTGCGCGGCGTCTTCGGCGATCCGAAGGCACGCATCGTCACGCTGGTCCGGCGCTCAAAAAAACGCTGTGCGGCGTCTGCCGACGAGCGCACCGCGGTTGGTACGACCGACGCACGCGGCGGGTGCGCGATCTGTCGTCGGGCGATCACCGCATCTATCTGGAGCTGGAGGTCCGGCGTGTCGACTGCCGGCGATGTGGCGCCGTGAAGCGCGAGCGGCTCGACTTTCTCGGCGACAATCCGTTCTACACGGAGCGCTTCGCCCACTACGTCGGCCGGCGCTGTCGCAGCACCACGATCAAGGAACTGGCCGAAGAGCTGACGCTCCATTGGCACACGGTCAAGGAGCTGGAAAAGCAGTACATGCACGCCCAGCTCGTCCGTGCCGGCACGCCGGGACCGCGGCGCATCGGCATCGACGAGATCTCCATCCGCAAGCGCCACACCTACCGCATCGTCGTCAGCGATCTCGATCGGAGTCGGGCGATCTGGTTTGGCGGCGGCGACCGCTCCGAGGCCAGCATGGCGCAGTTCTACGCCGGGCTGGGCGAGAAGAAGAGCCGGCGCATCAAGCTGGCGCTGATGGACATGTGGAAGCCGTTTCGCAACGCCACGCAGGTGCATGCTCCGCAGGCTGCGATCCTGTTCGACAAGTTCCACGTCATGCGCCATCTCGGCGAAGCCTTGGACCAGGTCCGCAAGGCCGAGTACGCGCGGCTGTCCGGCAAGGACCGGCGCTTCATCAAGGGCCAGAAGTACACCCTGCTGTCCAACCGCGAGAACCTCACGCTGGAAGGTCGCCTGGCGCTCAAGACCCTGCTCGCTGCCAACAAGCGGCTCAACACCGCCTACCTGCTCAAGGAGGCCTTCGGCCAGCTCTGGAGCTACCAGCGCGAAGGCTGGGCCAGACGCTTCTTCGACCACTGGCGCGCCGCGCTCAAGTGGCAGCGCCTCAAGCCCTACGAGAAGTTCGCCGACATGATCGAGCGCCATTGGGACGGCATCGCCGCGTACTGCCATCCAGACAACAAGGTCTCGCTTGGCTTCGTCGAAGGCCTCAACAACAAGATCCGCGTCATCCAGCGACGCGCCTACGGACTGCGCGACCAGGAGTACCTCCGCCTCAAGGTTCTCACTTGCATGCTGCCGCGGCTCTGAAATCACGCAAATCGACCCACACGAACCCGCGAAGAGCCTTTTTTTAGAACCCGCTTGATCTCCCGGGCGAAGGGCAACATCCACTGCACGTAATCTTGCTTATCGACATTGCCGTATGGACCCGCCTGTCATGCCGTTCCTTCGCTGCCAACGCGGTCCGCCTTCAGTTGCACGCGCTGGCCTACAACCTTGGCAATTTCATGCGGACGCTGGCGATGCCGAAGACGGCGCAGCCGTGGTCGCTGACCAGCCTGGGCGACAAGCTGATCAAGATCGGCGCCAAGGTGGTCAGCCACGGCCGTTACGTTACCTTCCAGATGGCCGAGGTCGCGGTGCCGCAGCACCGGAACGAGATGGTGAGGCATTGGCTTTTTGTCTCGAACCATATTGCCCAAATGTCGTGCGAGATTGTCGAAGGGCGCCTCTCGTTTCAGGTACTGCCCCGCGAAACCTCCGGCTCGCGACGACGAGAAGCGTGTTGAGCTGCTGCCCGCTCGCGGTCGGTATATGGCGGTCGTGCAAACAGATTTCCGTCCTGAATCACACCGCCATCCGCGCGTGCAGGTCGAACATGATCCAGAAGCTGCCGCCCATCATGATCAAGATCAGGATGGCGGCAAAGACCAGCGCCAGCATGTTCTCCTTGGGCGTGGTCGTGAAGTTCAAGTGCAGGAAGAAGCGCAGATGGACCAGCACCTGCAGCACGGCGGCGATGCCGATGATCAGCAGCGTGCGCTGCGGCGGCAGCGCGTGGCTGGCGACCAGCCAGAACGGGATGACGCTCAGCACGACGGCGAGCACGAAGCCGATCAGGTAGGCGCGAAGACCGTGGCGTTCCATCAGAGCAGCCCCGGAAGATAGACGACGGAGAAGATGCCGACCCAGGCGATGTCGAGGAAATGCCAGAAGAGGCCGAGCCGGAACAGCCGCGAGGTCACCGGCAGGGTGAGCCCCTTGATCGCGACCTGGGCGGACAGGATCAGGATCCAAAGCAGGCCCATGCTGACATGAAAGCCGTGGGTGCCGACCAGCGTGAAGAAGGCCGAGAGGAAGCCGCTGCGGTCCGGCCCGGCGTCCCTGGCGATCAGGCCGGTGAACTCGCGCACCTCGAGGAAGATGAAGCCCGCGCCCAGCAGGAAAGTGACGGCGAGCCAGCCCAGCACCGCGCCCCTCTTGCCGGCGCGCGAGGCGAGGCTTGCGAAGCCGAAGGTCGTGCTGGAAACCAGCAGCAGCAGGGTCTCCAGCGCGGCGTTGTTGAGGCTGAAGAGCTGCCTGCCCGTCGGGCCGCCCGCCGTGCCGGGAATCATGATCGCGTAGGTCGCGAACAGCAGAGCGAAGATCACGGCATCGCCCATCAGGTAGAGCCAGAAGCCCAACGCCCGCTGCTCGTGGGTCTCGGCTTCCTCGCGCTCGCGGGGAGACGAGGGCGCGCTCATGGTGGCGACGCTCATGTCTTGCTCCCCGCCAGGCTCTCCAGGGCACGGAACCGCGCATCCTCGATCTTCGCGACCTCGGCGGCCGACAGCGTGAACTCGGCGTCGTCGTCGGAGGCACGCACGATCAGGGCGGCGAGCATGAGGAGTGCGCAGACGACCACCAGCCACCAAATGTGCCAGACGATGGCGAAGCCCAGGACGAAGGCGAGCACGCCCAGGACGACGGCGATCGGCGTGTTCCTCGGCATCCGGATGTCGTCGTAGTGGGCCGGCCGCTGATAGGCGACGCCGCGCTCCTTCATGTCGAGGAAGGGTTCGCGGTCGCGCACCTCGGGCAGCACCGCAAAATTGTAGGCCGGCGGCGGCGAGGAGGTCGCCCATTCGAGCGTGCGGCCGTCCCAGGGATCGCCGGTGAGGTCGACCGTCTTCCTGCGGTCGCGGATGCTGACATAGAGCTGCATCACCATGCAGCCGATGCCGCACAGCACGATCACGGCGCCAAGTGCGGCGACCATCAGGTAGGGCTGCCAGGTCGGGTCGTTGTAGGTTTCCATGCGGCGCGGCATGCCCTTCAGTCCGAGCAGATAGAGCGGCATGAAGGCGAGATAGAAGCCGATCAGCCAGCACCAGAACGAGCGGACTCCCCAGGTGCGGTCAAAGCCGAAGCCGAACGCCTTGGGGAACCAGTACATGTAGCCGGCGAGGTAGCCGAACAGCACGCCGGGGATGAGCATGTTGTGGAAGTGCGCGACCAGGAAGGTCGTGTTGTGCATCAGGTAGTCGGCCGGCGGGATGGCCAGCAGCACGCCGGTCATGCCGCCGATCGCGAAGGTGGCGATGAAGCCGATGCTCCACATCATCGACGGGTGGAAGTCGATGCGGCCGCGATACATGGTGAGCAGCCAGTTGAACACCTTCACGCCGGTCGGCACGGCGATGATCATGGTCGTGACGCCGAAGAAGGCGTTGACGTCGGCGCTGGAGCCCATGGTGAAGAAATGGTGCAGCCAGACGGTGAACGACAGGAGGGCGATCGCCGCCGTGGCGTAGACCAGCGATTCGTAGCCGAACAGCCGCTTGCGCGAGAATGTCGCCACGACCTCGGAGAACACGCCGAACGCCGGCAGGATCAGGATGTAGACCTCGGGATGACCCCAGATCCAGAACAGGTTGGCGTAGTTCATCATGTTGCCGCCATGCGCATTCGTGAAGAAGTGCATGCCGGCCAGACGGTCGAGCGCCAGCAGGAGACAGGTCACGGTGATGGCCGGGAAGGCGAAGGCCATCAGGACGGAAGTGCAGAGCGCGGTCCAGGTGAAAGGCGTCATGCGCATGAGCGTCATGCCCGGCGCCCGGCGCTTCAGGATGGTGACGACGAAGTTGATTCCCGACAGCGTCGATCCGACGCCGCTGATCAGGATCGCCCAGATCCAGTAGTCGACACCGACACCGGGGTTGTACTCGATGCCCGAATAGGGCGGGTAGCCGGTCCAGCCCGCGGTCGAGAACTTGCCGATCACCAGCGAGACCAGGACCAGGCCGGCGCCGGCCGCGCTCAGCCACAGGCTGACGGCGTTGAGGAAGGGGAAGGCCACGTCGCGCGTGCCGATCTGCAGCGGCATGGCGACATTGATCAGGCCGGTCATGAACGGCATCGCCATGAAGAAGATCATGATGGTGCCGTGCGAGCTGAAGATCTGGTCGAAATGCTCCGGCGGGAGGTAGCCGCCGGCGTCCAGTGCGGTGGCCTGCTGGGCGCGCATCATGATGGCGTCGACGAAGCCGCGCACCAGCATGATCAGCGCCAAGACGATATACATGATGCCGATGCGCTTGTGGTCGACGCTGGTCAGCCACTCGGTCCAGAGATACTTCCAGGCCCTGAGCCAGGTGACCACGAAGGCCACCAGCAGCGCGCCGCCCACGGTGACCGCGGCGCCGCCCGCGGCGATCGCGCTGTAGAGCGGCAGGGCGTCGAGCGTCAGCTTGCCGAACATCACTCTATCTCCGGGCAGGCGCGTGCTGCGCGTGGCCGCCATGGGTGTATTTGGCGACGATCGAGTCGTAGAGGCCGGGCTCGACCGCCGAATAGTAGGTGATGGCGTGGCCGCGGCTCTTGGCGGCCAGTGCCGGGTAGGTCTGGGCGTCGAGTCGCACGGTTGCCTGCCTCGCCTTCGCCACCCACGCGTCGAAGTCAGTCGGCGTCGTGGCGATCACCTCGAAATACTGATCGGGGAAGCCGGCGCCGCTGTACTGGCTGTTGCGGCCGACGAACTTGCCCGGCTGATCGGCCAGGATCTGCAGGCGCGTCTGCATGCCGGCCATGGCGTAGATCTGGCCGGCGAGCTGCGGCACGTAGAAGGAGTTCATCACCGTGTCGGAGGTGATCTTGAGGCTGAGCGGCCGGCCCGCCGGGAAGGCGAGCTGGTTCACCACGGCGACGCCCTGCTCGGGGTAGATGAACAGCCACTTCCAGTCCTGCGCCACCACCTGGACCTCGAGCGGCCGCGAGGACGATACGAGTGCGCGGTAGGGATCGAGCTTGTAAGTGCTGCGCCACAGCAGCACGCCAAGCGCGATGACGATCAGGGCCGGGATCAACCAGACGACGGCGTCGACCCTGGCCGAATAGGACCAGGTCGGCGCGTAGGTCGCCGTGGTGTTGGTGGCGCGATAACGCCAGGCAAACCAAAGCACCAGGATGATGACCGGGACGACCACGATCAGCATCACGAAGAAGGCATCGAAGAGAAGGTCGCGCTCGGCGAGTGCTATCGGTCCCTTGGGGTCGAGGACGGCAGAGTACCTGAGGTCGCAGCCGCCAGTGAGCAGCGTCGCGCCTAGAGCGATCAATGCCCGATGCGTTACACGAACAGCCAGATTCGATCTCCCCCGATGAGACGTCTATTGCAGCTTCAGGGGCAGATTGAAGCTAGCTCTTGTGTTGGGCAATCATTTCTTTTGCGGAGCTGCCGTCAGGTTTTCTGCCCACTGCCGGCCGGCGCGGGCGCCGGGGCGGGCGGCGCCTTGCCCTGGGGATCCTTGGCTGTGCAGACGTCGGCGCGCAGGCGGGGCGATGTCACGTTAACTCGGGCGTGGCAGGAAGTCGTGTAGATCGCCGACATGACCTTGCCATCCGTGAGCTACAAGCGCCATCGGTTCCACCTGCGATCACCGCCCATGCAGTGTGGCTATATTTTCGCTTCCCCTTGAGCCTCCGCCTGGTGGGGGAGATGCTGCTGGAGCGCGGCATCGTCGTCTCGTACGAGACGGTCCGGCGCTGGGCCGTGAAATTCGGGCGGGATTACGCCCGTCGCCTCAAGCGCAAGAGGCCGAGCCGCCGCGACATCTGGCATCTCGACGAGGTCGTCATCGCCATCGGCGGCCGCAAGCATTAGCTGTGGCGGGCGGTCGATCAGGACGGATATATCCTCGATGAAATCGCCCAGACGCGACGCGGCACCAAGGCGCTTGCTGAGGCGTCTTCTCGCGGCGGCGGCGCGTCGAGGTCCTTGAGGCCGCGCCCGATCGTCGAGCGGGCGAGCCCGGTGATCTCCGAAACCGCCGCCAACCCGCCTCGACCCGCTGCCCGCGCCTCGCTCGCGGCGAACAGGCGCCGGCCCCGCTCGTCCCGCTTCGAGCCGTCCGCCTTCCACCGCTGCTCGATCCCGCGCCGCTCGATCATGCCGCCACCGCTAGAGCGCGCCGCTGCTACAGGGAAGCGCACCCGCCTGAGTCACACCGCCGCAGCCGCCGCGACACGGCAAGCCGATTCACTTATCGTTGCGAATGTCCTATGCCGCCGCCCGGCGCCAGATCATGCCGGCGATCGAGCATCGCTCGCACAGAGGCCTCAACAACCGGGCCGAGAATTCGCATCTGCCCCTGCGACGGCGAGAGCGGGCGATGCAAGGCTTTCGATCTCCGGGAGGCCTACAGCGGTTCGTTTCGATCTTCTCCGCCATCCGCAACCTGTTCGCCCCGCCCCGGTTCCGCCGCTCCGCCCTCGCCACCCATCTTCATCGTCTGGACGCCATGGCGCAATGGAAAGCCATCGCCGGTGTCGCCGCCTGATCTCGCTCAGCCGAATTCGCCTCGCTGCGCCGCAGTCAGTTAATGTGACAACGCCGATCATCCGGCTGCTCGGCGCTTCCGCGGCCGTCGCCAGGGAATGACGCGCGCGCAGGCACGATGGAGGATCGGCATTTGCCAGCGACGATGACCTCGTGGCGGATCAAATGAATTCTTCCAGCCGCTCCGTGTAGATGATCCGCGACGCGGCCTCGATCAGCGCCAGATGGGAGAAGGCCTGAGGGAAATTCCCGAGGTGTTGGCCGGTTGCAACGTCGAACTCCTCGGCATA